>JAEWNA010000365.1 GCA_023392975.1 Pseudomonadota bacterium
GGCTAGGAGCGGACAGACGCGCAAACCGGAGTTGGCTCAGGCCAATGAGGATTTGCGCGGCTGGCCGGCGACAACGCCCGGGCGAGCTGGCGAAGCGATCAGACGTTGTGGTTGTCCGTGTACGGGATCAGGGCCAGGAAGCGCGCGCGCTTGACGGCGGTCGCGAGCTGGCGCTGGTAACGCGACTTCGTGCCGGTGATGCGGCTGGGCACGATCTTGCCGTTCTCGGTGAGGTTCTGGCGCAGGGTGTTGAGATCCTTGTAGTCGATCTCCTTCACGCCCTCGGCGGTGAACTTGCAGAACTTGCGGCGGCGGAAAAACTTGGACATGGTCGGGCTCCTCAGGCTTCGGTGGCTTCGGCGGTTTCTTCGCTGTCGGCGACGCCGACCGCACCATCGTCGTCACGGCGACGACGCTCGCCCTTTTCCGCCTTGTCCTTGTCGTCCTTGTTCTTCATGATCAGGGACTGCTCGGTGTCCGGGCCGTCGCGCTTGATCACGAGGTGACGCAGGACGGCGTCGTTGAAGCGGAAGGTATCGACCAGCTCGTTCAGGACAGCGAGATCGGTCTCGATGTTCATCAGCACGTAGTGGGCCTTGACCAGGTTCTGGATCGGGTAGGCGAGCTGGCGGCGGCCCCAGTCTTCGAGACGGTGGATCTTGCCGCTGCCGTTCTCGATGAGCGACTTGTAGCGCTCGATCATCGCCGGCACCTGCTCGCTCTGGTCCGGATGGACCATGAACACGACTTCGTAATGACGCATTGCGGTTTCCTTGTGGGTATCGGCCGCGGAATTGCGGACCGAGAGCCCCCCGGACGCGGACCGGAACGCAAGGGCGGACCGGACGACACGCGGGTGGGGCAAGGTCTCCCGACGGATCGGGAGCCGGAAAGTATGGCAGGTTCAAGCACTTGGACGCAAACCGGAGCCCGCCGGCGGGTCCCATGGCCCCGGAGGGCGATCCGGGCGCCGCGACATCGGCGATAGTGGCGGCTTTCCGGTCACGCCCGCGCCCATGTCCACGACCGCCCGTCTCCGCCCCGCCCTGCTCGCCCTCGGCCTGACCCTCGCCCTCGGCCCGTTCGCCGCCTCCGCGGCCGAACCGCCCGCGCCGCCGGCAGCGGCCCCGGCTGCGGCTGCCCTGCCCGCCGGGCTGGACGACCTCGACGCCTACGTGGACGCAGTCCGCCGGACCTTCCAGGTACCGGGGATCGCGGTCGCCGTGGTCCGCGATGGCAAGGTCGAACTGGCCCGCGGCTGGGGCGAACGCAGTCTGGGCGGACCGGCGGTCGACGAACACACCCTGTTCGCGATCGCCTCCAACACCAAGGCGTTCACCTCGGCCGCGCTGTACATGCTGGCCGAGGACGGCAAGCTGGGCCTCGACGACCGGGTGATCGACCACCTGCCCTGGTTCCGCATGGCGGATGCGTACGTCACCCGCGAACTGCGCATCCGCGACCTGCTGGCGCACCGCAGCGGCCTCACCCTCGGCGCGGGCGACCTGCTGTACTGGCCGACCACCGACTACACCACCCGCAACGTGGTCGAGCGCCTCGGCCAGGTGCCGCTCAAGGCCGGCTTCCGCGACCGCTACGCCTACGACAACATCCTGTTCGCAGCGGCGCAGCTGGTGATCGAACAGGCCAGCGGCCAGTCCTACGCCGCGTTCCTGCAACAGCGGATCTTCGACCCGCTGGGCATGACCGAGACCCGCTTCAACAGCGATGCGCTGCGCCCCGGCGACCCGGCCGCCACCGGCTACGCGCTCGCGGACGGCAAGACGCTGGAAGCCGCGCCGCGTCTGACCTGGCACAACGCCTCCGGCGCGGGCGGGCTGTATTCCAGCGTCCACGACATGGCGATCTGGATGAACGTCCAGCTCGCCGGCGGCGTCTACCGGACGGCGGACGGCAGCGAGCACCGGCTGTTCTCGGAGAAGAGTCAGCAGGCGATGTGGCAGATGGTGACGCCGATGACGATCCCCCCGCCCTCCGTGCCCGAACTGGCGCCGGCGCGGCCGAACTTCCTCGGCTACGCCCAGGGCTGGATGCTGTCGGACTACCGCGGCCAGCGGCTGGTCTGGCACACCGGCGGCTGGCCGGGCATGGTGTCGCGCGTCACCCTGGTGCCGGAGAAGAAGCTCGGCGTGGTGGTGCTGACCAATGCGGAACTGGGCGGCGCCTTCCACGCCATCACGCTGCGCACGCTGGACGCGTACTTCGGGGCGCCTAAGACCGACTGGAACGCGGCCTACGGCGCGGCGCTCGCGAAATCGAAGGCCAAGGCCGACGACAGCTGGTCGCAGCACGTGGCCGCACGGACAGGACGCCGCGCGCCGTCGCGACCGCTCGACGCCTACGCCGGCACCTGGCGCGACCCGTGGTACGGCGACGTGGCCATCGCCCGCGAGGGCAAGGCCCTGCGCCTGCGCTTCTCGCGCACGAAGTCGCTGGCCGGCACGCTCGAGCACTGGCAGAACGACACCTTCGTCGTGCGCTGGGACGAGCGCTGGCTGAACGCAGACGCGTTCCTGACCTTCACCCTGGATGCGGACGGCAACCCGGTGCAGGCACGGATGGACGCCATCTCGCCGAGCACCGACTTCAGCTTCGACTTCCAGGACCTGGTGCTGACGCCGGTGAAGTGACGGGCGAAGGCACCGGATCGCCCGATCGTTTCCGTAGAGCGGAGCGCAGCTCCGCTATCCCGCCTCCGGAGAAGTGGCAGCGGAGCTGCGCTCCGCTCTACACGATGCGGATCACCGCCGCGCGTCGATCCAAGCGTCGATATGCTTCTCCAGCGTCTCCAGCGGCACCGAGCCGGTTTCCAGCACGGCGTCGTTGTAATCGCGCAGGTCGAACTTCGGCCCCAGCGCGCGCGCGGCCTTCGCGCGCAGCTCGGAAATCTTGAGCTGGCCGATCTTGTAGGCCAGCGCCTGGCCCGGCGTGCCGATGTAGCGGTCGATCTCGTTGACGATGTCCTGGTCGGTCTTCGGGCTGTTGTCCTTGAAGTAGGCGATCGCCTGTTCGCGGCTCCAGCCCTTCGCGTGCATGCCGGTGTCCACGACCAGCCGCACCGCGCGCCACATCTCGTAGGCGAGTTGGCCCATGCGGTCGTAGGGATCCTGGTACAGCCCCATCTCGTAGCCGAGCTGTTCGGCGTACAGGCCCCAGCCCTCGCCGTAGGCCACGAAATAGGCGGTACGGCGGAACATCGGCGCGTCCGGCAGTTCCAGGGCCCGGGCGAACTGGAAGTGGTGGCCGGGCACGGCCTCGTGCAGGGTCAGCGGGATCATCTCCCACGTCGGCCGCGTCTCCGGCTTGTAGAGGTTGACGTAGTAGAACCCGGCGCGGCTGCCGTCGCTGGCGCCCTGCTGGTAGTACGCCGTGGTGGTGTCCGGCGCGATGTTGTCCGGGATCGGGCGCACGCCGTAGGGCTGGCGCGGGATCGTGCGGAAGACTTTCACCAGTTCCGGGTCGATGCGCTTGGCGGTGGCGCGGTAGCGCTCCAGCAGCGCCTCCGGGGTCTTCTCGAAGAACCGCGGATCGGTGCGCAGGAAGGTGAAGAATTCGGCCATCGAGCCCTGGAACCCGACCTCGGCCTTGATCTTCTCCATCTCGCCGCGGATGCGCGCCACTTCCTTCAGGCCGATGGCGTGGATCTGCTCGGCGGTGAGATTCGTCGTCGTGTAGTAGCCGGCGAGGAAGTCGTAATAGGCCTTGCCGTCCGGCAGCGAGGTGGCGGCGATGCTGGCGCGGGTCTTCGGCAGGTAGTCCTGGTCGAAGAACGCCTGGAACCGGCGATACGCCGGCACGATGCGCTCGGCGATGGCCTTGCGGGCCTCGCCGCGCAGGGCGGCCTGCTCGTCGCCGGGGATCGATGCCGGCATGGTCTCGAATGGCCGGTAGAACGGACTCTTCGCCGGATCGTCGACGATCTGCGCCGCGATCTGCCCGGGCACGCGCTGCATCAGCACCCGCGGCGGCATGTTGCGGGCCTTGATGCCTTCGCGCATCAGCGCGACGGTCTGGTCGATCACGGTCGGCAGCGCCTGCATGCGCGCCAGCCAGTCGCGGTAGGCCTTCGCGTCGCCGAAGGACAACCCTTCGATGATGCCGTCGGCGGTCTGCACGCCGCCCTGGTAGGACACCGGCTGCAGGTATTCGCGGAACTTCTGCCGCGCGACCGACTGCTCCAGCTGCCAGCGGTAGGTGTCGTAGTTGAGCTGGTCCGCGGGCGGAAGCGCGGCGCGATCGAAGGTCAGCAGGGTCTTCAGCGCGTCGCGATCGGCGGCCTGGCGTGCCTCGATGGCCGGCAGGCTCAGGTCGGTCCAGCGATCGTTGAAGCGCAGGTCGCCGTCGAACGACGCCGACTCCGGACTTTCGCGCAGGCCGCGCTCCCACTCGGCGGCGAAGAAGGCGTTCAGGCGGGCGGCGGCATCGGACGCAGGCGCGGCGGCAGACGCGAGGCCGGTCGCCAACGCGGCGACGACGAGCAGGAGGGCCGCCAAGGCGGCCCGACGACGGGTAAGACGGGACATGGACGACTCCGGCACGGGCGACCGGTCGAGTCTAGCCGCCCCGGAGCGGGTGCGGATGGGACGGAAGTCAGGCCGCGCGATCGGCGCCGGTGGTGAAGCTGGAGCCGCAGCCGCATTCCCCGGCCACGTTGGGATTGCGGAACACGAACTGCTCGTTGAGCCCCTGCTTCAGGAAGTCGATCTCGGTACCGTCGAGCAGCGGCAGGCTGTCGGCATCGACGAAGATCCGCACGCCGTCCTGTTCGCTGACGGCGTCGCCGTCGCGCCGGTCCCGGGCCAGGTCGACCACGTAGCCCCAGCCGGAGCAGCCGGTGCGCTTCACGCCGAAGCGGAGGCCGAGCGCGGCGGGGTCGGCGGCGAGGTAGCCGCGGATGCGGTCGAGGGCAGCGGGAGCGAGGGAGATGGCCATGGCGGGGATTGTAGCGTCAGTTAAACTTGGCGACTTCCCTCAGATCGGCGCTCCGGCGCAGGAATTCAAGGCATGGCTTTCAGTGGAGTCGAGGCGACGAGCATCCGGGACGCGCTGGCCGGGACCCCCGGCATCGGCAGCACGGTCACGGTCCGGGGCTGGGTGCGGACCCGGCGCGATTCCACCGCGCTGAGTTTCGTCCAGGTCAGCGACGGCTCGTGCTTCGCGCCGATCCAGGTCGTGGCCACCGACGCCCTGCCGAATTTCGAGTCCGAGGTGAAGCGGCTGTCGGCCGGCTGCGCCGTGGTCGCCACCGGCACGCTGGCGGCCTCGCAGGGCAAGGGCCAGAGCATCGAACTCCAGGCGTCCGCGGTCGAGGTCGTCGGCTGGGTCGAGGACCCGGAGACCTACCCGATCCAGCCCAAGGCGCACTCGCTGGAATTCCTGCGCGAAGTCGCCCACCTGCGCCCGCGCACCAACCTGTTCGGCGCGGTCACCCGCATCCGCCACTGCCTGGCCCAGGCCATCCACCGCTTCTTCCACGAGGAAGGCTTCTACTGGGTCAACACGCCGATCATCTCAACCTCCGATGCCGAGGGTGCGGGCCAGATGTTCCGCATCTCCACGCTGGACATGCTGAACCTGCCGCGCACCGGCGACGGCAAGATCGACTTCAGCAAGGATTTCTTCGGCAAGGAGGCGTTCCTGACCGTCTCCGGCCAGCTGAACGTCGAGGGCTACTGCCTCGCGCTGAGCAAGGTCTACACCTTCGGCCCGACCTTCCGCGCCGAGAACAGCCACACCACGCGCCACCTCGCCGAGTTCTGGATGATCGAGCCGGAGATCGCCTTCGCCGACCTCGACGACGACGCCACGCTGGCCGAGCAGTTCCTGAAGTACCTGTTCCGCGCGGTGCTCACCGAGCGCGCCGACGACATGGCCTTCATCGCCGAACGCGTGCAGAAGGATGCCGTGACCCGGCTGGAGACCTTCGTCGACGCGCCGTTCGAGCGCATCGACTACACCGAGGCGGTGAAGCTGCTGCAGGCCAGCAAGCAGAAGTTCGAGTTCCCGGTCGAATGGGGCCTGGACCTGCAGACCGAGCACGAACGCTGGCTGACCGAAAGCCATGTCGGCCGCCCGGTCGTGGTGATGAACTACCCCGAGCACATCAAGGCGTTCTACATGCGCCTGAACGACGACGGCAAGACCGTGGCCGCGATGGACGTGCTGGCGCCGGGCATCGGCGAGATCATCGGCGGCTCGCAGCGCGAGGAACGCCTCGACGTGCTCGATGCCCGCATCCGCCAGTTCGGGCTCGATCCGGCGCACTACGGCTGGTACCGCGACTTCCGCCGCTACGGCACCGTGCCGCACGCCGGCTTCGGCCTCGGCTTCGAGCGCCTGGTGGTGTACGTCTGCGGTCTCGCCAACATCCGCGACGCCATCCCGTTCCCGCGCGCACCGGGCTCGGCCGAGTTCTGATGCCGACGTCGCGCTGATGACCGACTTCACCGACCCGGTCGAGATCGACGGCGACTGCATCGTGCTCTATCGGCCGACCGGCCCACGCGAGCTGGCGCTGGTGGAGGCGAACGGTTTCCGCCGCTGGCCACCGCGCCTGATCGAACAGCCGATCTTCTACCCGGTCACCAACGAACGCTACGCACGCGAGATTGCCGTCCGCTGGAACATCCGGGACAGCGGCGTCGGCTACGTGACCCGCTTCCGCGTGCCGAAGGCCTTCATGGACCGCTATGCCGTGCAGAAGGTCGGCGGCGCGCACCACACCGAGTGGTGGGTGCCGGCGGAAGAACTCGATGCCCTCAACGACGCGATCGTCGGCACGATCGAGGTCATCGGCACCTATCGCCGCGATCCCGACGCGCCCCTCGATGCCGGAGACGCCACCGCATGATCCTCTTCCTCGCCCTCCTCTTCGTCGCGATCGCCATCGCCGGCTTCTGCGCGCTGCTGATCTTCTGGCCGCTGACGCTGGTGCACCTGCGCGATCGCCATCCGAAGCTTCACGCCGGCCTCGGCGAAGCCGCGTTCGTCAACCCGGCGGCGCTGTGGTGGGTGCTGTGCGGCGGCTACCGCGTCGCCGGCGACCGCAATCTCGACGGCCTGGCGACCCCCGCCCGGGTTTCGCTGTACACGATCCTGCTCGGTCTGGCGGCCGCCGGGCTGCTGTGGCTGTGGTCGGAGGCGGCGCCGTGAGCGGCGCCGACGCGCGCAGCCCGATCGTCGCCACCGAATGGTGGCTGGCCAGCCTCGGGCGCACGCTGGTGTGGGCGCGCCTGCGCGTGCGCGAGGCCGGCACCGCCGAGGTCTTCGACAGCGACGGCAACACGCTCGCCTACGACAGCGAGGATAGCGCCCGCGCGGCGCTGATGGACGCGGAGTTCGTCTCGCTGGACGGCCTCGACGAGGACGACGCGCTGGAACGCGGCTTTTCGCTGTCGGAAGTCTCGCCGCCGAGTGCGGACGACGACGGCGCCCTGCGCGAGCGCATGGTGATCCGGCTGGGCGGGCGCGCCTGAGCGCGGCACACGGATGTACCTCCCCCGCGCCTTCGCCGAAACCGACCTCGCCGCGCTGGACGCGCTGATCGACGCTGACCCGTTCGTCACCCTGGTCAGCGTCGACGGCGACGCCCCCTTCGCCAGCCACGTGCCGGTGCTGTACCGCCGCGATGGCGACCGCGTGCTGATCGAAGGGCACTGGGCGCGGCCCAACCCGCAGGTCGGCCATGCCGGCCGCATGCTGATGATCGTGCACGGGCCGCACGCCTACGTGTCGCCGAGCGCCTATCCGGACAAGGAAGCCGCGGCGCGGGTGCCGACCTGGAACTACGCGGTCGCGCACCTGCACGGCACGCCCGACGTGTTCGACGATGCCGATTCGCTCGGCGAGCTCGTCGACCGGCTCAGCCGGGGTTTCGAGGCAGGCGTCGGCCGCGACTGGCGCTTCGACATGGCCCGCGACGACCACCGCAGCCAGCTGCGCGGCATCGCCGGCTTCCGCTTCGTGCCGACGCGCATCGACCTGAAGTTCAAGCTGAGCCAGAACCACCCGCCGGAGAATCGGCGCGCGGTGGCCGAAGACCTCGCCGCTCGCCCGGACGCGAAGGCGCGGGCCGTCGCGGCACTGATGCGCGCACGCGATCCGTCCGACTCCTCGCACGAGCCGTGAGCGCGCCGGACAGGCTAGAGTAGCCCTCCCGAGACGAGCCGCCCCGCCCCCATGACCGTTTCCTCCGTGCCGGCCGACGGCCTCCCGCAGCCGCGCCTGTCGCCGCCGCCGCTGGTGATCCCGGACGGCACGCTGGAACTGCTCAAGTGGATCGCGCTGGTGCTGATGACGGTCGACCACGTCAACAAGTACCTGCTCGACGCCAGCCAGCCGTGGATGTTCGACCTCGGCCGCCTGGTGATGCCGATGTTCACCGCGGTGCTGGCCTACAACCTCGCCCGCCCGCAGGCGCGCGAACGCGGCCTGTACCGGCGCACGCTCGGCCGCCTGCTGTACTTCGGCACGATCACGACGCCGATCTTCCTCGCGATCGGCGCGACCTACCACGACACCCTGTGGCCGCTGAACATCCTGTTCCTGCTGGCCTCGGTGGTCGGCTGCATCTGGCTGATCGAGATCGGCGGCGTCCGCGGCTGGGCGGGCGCGGCGGCTGTGTTCCTCATCGGCGGTGGTGCGGCGGAGTATTTCTGGCCCGGCGCGCTGTTCGGCATCGCGGTGTGGTCCTACGCGCGGCGCCCGACGTGGGCGGCGGCATGCGTCGCCCTGCTCGGCTGCGGCGGGCTGTACGTGGTCAACGGCGTCTGGTGGTCGCTGGCCGCGCTGCCGGTGCTGGTGCTGATGCCGCGGGTCCGCCTGCGCCTGCCGCGCCTGCGGCTGGCGTTCTACGTCTACTATCCGCTGCACCTCGCGGTGATCTGGCTGATCCAGCGCGCGATCGCGCACTGGTGACCCCGACGCCCGCGCGGGCCGCATCGCAACCGGAGGACATGGCATGGATCTCGACCTCACCGGCAGGCACGCCCTCGTCTGCGGCGCTTCCGAAGGCATCGGCCGGGCGACGGCGCAGGAACTGGCGCTGCTCGGCGCCGACGTCACCGTGCTCTCGCGGCGCGAGGACGCGCTGCGGGCCGTGGTCGACGCACTGCCGCGCAGCGGCGGCCAGCGGCACGGCCTGCTTGCGGCCGATGTCGCCGACACCGACGGCCTGCGCGCCGTGGTCACGGCCTGCGTCGCCGAACGGCCCGTCCACATCCTCGTGAACAACACCGCCGGCCCCGCCGGCGGGCCGGTGCATGCCGCGGACGAAGCCGCCTTCCTCGACACCTTCCGCCGCCACCTGCTGGCGAACCAGGCCCTGGTGCAGGCAACGCTGCCGGGCATGCGCGCCGCGGGCTGGGGGCGCATCGTCAATGTGATCTCGACCTCGGTGTACGAGCCGATCCCGAACCTCGGCGTCTCCAACACCGTCCGCGGCGCGGTGGCCTCGTGGGCCAAGACTCTGTCGCGCGAGGTCGCCGGCGACGGCATCACCGTCAACAACGTCCTGCCGGGCTATACCGAGACCGGGCGGCTGGCGCAGATCCTCGCCGATCGCGCCCGCGCCGGCGGCCAGAGCGAGGACGCAGTCGCCGCGACGATGCGCGCCAGCGTGCCCGCCGGGCGTTTCGCACGACCCGGGGAGGTCGCCGCGGCCATCGCCTTCCTGTGCGCGCCGGCCGCGGGCTATATCAACGGCATCAGCCTCGCGGTGGACGGCGGACGCCTGCAGTCGATCTGAGTCGCGATGACCAGCCGCGATGGCCGGCCGCGATGGCTGCGGCGTCGACACATGCGCGCTATGCTCGCCGGACATCTCCACGAGCAGCCCCGATGTCGCACGAAGACCGTCGCCGCTCGCCCCGCCAGGACTACGACTGCCTGGTGCTGATCGCACGCGACGCCGACGGCTTCATCGCCCATATCGACAACGTGTCCGCGAGCGGCTGCCGGGTGACCCGCCCGCACGACTGGTCGCTGCCCGTCGCCACCGACGTCCGGCTCTACCTGATGATCGACGAGCGCCACGTGTTCAGCGCCGAGGCCCGCGTCGTCTGGGCCGACGACCGGCATGTCGGTTTCGAATACCTCGAAGCGCAGCCGCTTCCGGGCTGAACCGTCGCGGATCGACCGCTGCGCACCGACCGTCGCGCACCGGAACCGGCACGGCGGTCCGCCTGCGGGTTGCGACATCGCGCCGTCTGCGGCAGCCTAGGGCCGAGACGCACGCAGACCGGAGCCGCCGCATGGAAGCCCCCCTCGTCAAGGACCGCCGCAACGCCGACCGGGTGCCGTTCGCCAGCCAGGTGATGATCGTCTACGGCGAATTCGCATGGGCCGCGGACGTGCTCGACCTGTCCGAAGGCGGCTGCGGCGTGTTCCGGCCGGCCGGCTGCCTGCTGCTGGTGGGCAACGTCTCCCGGCTGCTGTTCTTCCAGGGCCCCGGCCCGGCGGTGCCGGTGTCCGCACGCATCGCCTGGATCAACGACCGCCACATCGGCTTCGAATACCACGAGCCGCAGGCGGTCCCGCCCAACCCGCCCTGAGCGCGAAGACCGCAACCGCATGCCCGAAGGCCCCGAGATCCGCCGCGCCGCGGACCGCCTCGCCGAAGCGGTAGTCGGCGCCCCGCTGCGCAGTGCGTGGTTCGCGTTCCCGGCGCTCAAACCCCACGAGAAGCGCCTGCGCGGGCGATGCATCGACGCGATCGAACCGCACGGCAAGGCGCTGCTGACCCATTTCGACCACGGCTGGACGCTCTACAGCCACAACCAGCTCTACGGCGTGTGGAAGATCGCGGCCGCCGGCGAACGGCCGGACTCGGCCCGCTCGCTGCGCGTGGCGCTGGAGACGGACGATCGCGTGGTCCTGCTGTATTCGGCCTCGGACGTGGCGATGTGGCGCACCGAAGATCTGCCGCGGCATCCGTTCCTGTCGAAGCTGGGCCCGGACGTGCTCGACCCCGCGCTGAGCGCCGCCGCGGTCGAGACGCGGCTGGACGACGCGCGCTTCCGCGGCCGCGCGCTCGGCGCGCTGCTGCTGGACCAAACCTTCCTCGCCGGGATGGGCAACTACCTGCGCTCGGAGGTGCTGTTCGCAGCCCGCCTGCGGCCGGAACGCCGACCGCAGGACCTCGACCGCAGCGAGCGTCGCGCGCTGGCGCGCGAACTGCTGGCGATCCCGCGGCGCAGCTACGCCACTCGCGGGATCGCACCTGCGTCGGGCATGCGCGAGGACTATCTCACCGACACGCCGGACGGCTTCCGCTTCGAGGTGTTCGATCGCGAAGGCCAGCCCTGCCCGGCCTGCGGCGGCACGATCGTGCGCCGCGAGGTCGGCACGCGCCGGCTGTACCTCTGCCCGCGCTGCCAGCGCTGAACGCCGTCAGGCCGGGTAGAGGCACCCGGTCACCGCCCAGGTCGCATTGCCGGCGGGATAGCCGGTCGTGATCCGGCTGATGAAGATGCGCACCGTGCTGCCCTTGTCGGCATACAGCGTGACCGGCCCGAACGCCTTGCGATCCAATGCGGAGTAACCCTCCGCGACCTCGAGGTTGTGGGTCGCGTAGTTGCCGCCCACGGTGGTACTGATCAGGAAGTCGGCGCGATCGGTGGTCGCCGGCAACCGCATGTTCGCGCTCACCTGCTCGATCTGCAGCCGGTAGCCGGCCGGCACCGCGAATTGCGCGGTGACGCCGCTGTAGCCGGCCGGGAGCGCGATCGACCCCGAGGTCTGGAAGGGATTGGCGCAGGCATCGCCATGGGCCTGCACGATGCAGGGCGAGAGCGCGAGGATGGCGGCAAGACAGGCGACGTTCCGTGGGTTCATGTCGTGGGTGCTCCTGGTGGCATGGGGTAATGAGGCACGGGGAATGAGGGCGTGGGGAATGGCCGTCCGGCGCGAGCCGGGCGACGACAGGGAAAACGCACGGCCGGCGGTCTGCCGGACACGGACGCGAGCGTTGCCGGTAAGCTTGTCGCCATGCGGACCTTCCTTCACCTGATCGACGGCGAGATGCGACCGGCACGCAGCGGGCGCACGCTCGACATGTTCGATCCGGCCCGTGCGCGTGCGTATGCGCAGGTGTCCGCAGGCGAAGCGCAGGAGGCTGCCGACGCCGTCGCGGCGGCGCGGCGCGCCTTCCCCGCCTGGGCCGCGCTGCCGACGAGCGAACGCGCCCGCTGCCTGGAACGCCTGGCCGATGCGATCGAGGCGCGACTGGACGATTTCGCGCATGCCGAGGCGCTGGACGGCGGCAAGCCGTTCGCGCTGGCCCGCGATGTCGAGATCCCGCGCGCGATCGCCAACCTGCGGTTCTTCGCGCATGCCGCAACCCAGTTCGCCAGCGAATCGCACCACGGTCAGGCCGGCCTGAACTACACCCTGCGCCAGCCGCTGGGCGCGGTCGCGACGATCTCGCCGTGGAACCTGCCGCTGTACCTGTTCACCTGGAAGATCGCGCCGGCGCTCGCCGCCGGCAACACGGTGGTCGCCAAGCCGTCCGAGATCACGCCGGCGACGGCGACGATGCTCGGCGAACTCGCCGCCGGCGCCGGCCTGCCGCCGGGCGTGCTGAACATCGTCCACGGCACCGGGCCGGACGTCGGCGAGGCACTGGTGACGCATCCCGACATCGCCGCGGTGTCGTTCACCGGCAGCACCGCGGTCGGCCGCCGGATCGCGGTGCTCGCGGCGGAACGCCTGAAGAAGGTGTCGCTGGAACTGGGTGGCAAGAACCCGACCCTCGTGTTCGCCGACAGCGACTGGCGCGACCAGCTCGACGTCATCGTGCGCTCGGCGTTCCAGAACAGCGGCCAGATCTGCCTCTGCGGCTCGCGCCTGCTGGTCGAGCGCGGTATCCATGCCGAATTCCGCGACGCCTTCGTCGCTCGCGTCGCGACGCTGCGCGTCGGCGACCCGATGGACCCGGACGCACGCCTGGGTCCGCTGGTGTCGCAGGCGCATTTCGACAAGGTCGTGGCCGCGCTCGCCCGCGCACGCGAGGAAGGCGCGCACGTGCTGTGCGGCGGCCATGCGCTGGACCGGCCGGGCTGGTTCGTCGAACCGACCGTGCTCGAAGGCCTCGGCCCGGACTGCGCGACCAATCGCGAGGAAATCTTCGGCCCGGTGGTCACGCTGCAGGCGTTCGAGAACGACGATGCGGCGCTGGCGCTCGCCAACGCCTCCGACTACGGCCTGAGCGCATCGGTCTGGACCCGCGACCTGCGCCGCGCGCATCGCTTCGCCGCGGAGCTGCGCACCGGCATGGTCTGGATCAACACCTGGCTGATGCGCGACCTGCGCACGCCATTCGGCGGCATGGGCCGCTCCGGTCTCGGCCGCGAGGGCGGACTGGACGCCATGCGATTCTTCACTGAAGCCCGCAACGTGGGCATCGCCCTGTGATCGGAGAACACCCGTGAGTCCACCGCTGCAGGACCTGCTGCGCAACAACACCGAATGGGCCGCACGCGTCAGTCGCGAGGACCCCGGCTTCTTCGATCGGCTGTCGAAGCAGCAGGCGCCGAAATACCTGTGGATCGGCTGTTCCGATTCGCGCGTGCCGGCCAACCAGGTCGTCGATCTCGCGCCGGGCGAGGTCTTCGTCCATCGCAACATCGCCAACGTCGTCGTCCACACCGATCTCAACTGCCTGTCGGTGATCCAGTTCGCGGTGGACGTGCTGAAGGTCGAGCACATCCTCGTCGTCGGCCATTACGGCTGTGGCGGCGTGCATGCTGCCCTCACCGGCGCCCGGGTCGGGCTCGCCGACAACTGGATCCGGCACGTCGGCGATGTCGCGGAGAAGCATGCCGGCGTGCTGGCTGCCGCCGGCGATACCCCGCTGCAGCACGATCGCCTGTGCGAGCTCAACGCGCTGGAACAGGTGGCGAACGTCTGCCAGACCACCATCGTCCGCGATGCCTGGGCGCGCGGACAGAAGATCATCGTGCACGGCTGGGTGTACACCCTGCGCGACGGCCTGGTCCACGACCTCGGGTTGAACGTCTCCGCCAGCGACCAGCTCGAACCGCAGTACGCCGCCGCACTGGCGCGCATCCGCAGCGACCGGGAGGTCCGCTGATGTCCGGCACCATCCACGCCGATGCCGCGCCGAAGCCGGTCGGCCATTACCCGCATGCGCGCCGGGTCGGCGAGCTGCTGTTCCTCTCCGGCATCGGCCCGCGCGACCCGCTCGGCAACGGCATCCCGGGCAACGTCCACGATGCCGAGGGTCGGCTGATCGCCTACGACATCGAGGCGCAGACCCGCGCCGTGTTCGCGAACGTGCGCACCGTGCTCGAGGCCAGCGGCGCGCGCTGGGAGGATCTGGTCGACGTGACCGTCTACCTCACCGACATGGCCCGCGACTTCCCGGCCTACAACGCGATCTGGGCCGAACATTTCCCGGACCCGGCCTCCGCGCCCTGCCGCACCACGCTGGGCATCGTCGCGCTGCCGACACCGATCGCGATCGAACTGAAGTGCGTCGCCGCGCCGAAGGAGTGAGCATGCTGCCCAATCCCGTGAACCTGCAGGCCTGGATCGACGAACATCGCCACCTGCTCAAGCCGCCGGTCGGCAACAAGTGCATCGTCGACGGCGACTTCATCGTGATGATCGTCGGCGGCCCCAACGCGCGCACCGACTACCACTTCGAGGAAGGCCCGGAATGGTTCTTCCAGCTCGAGGGCGAGATGGTGCTGCGGATCCAGGAGGACGATGCGTCCGGAAACCGCGTCCCGCGCGACATCCCGATCAAGGCCGGCGAGACCTTCTACCTGCCGCCGCGCGTGCCGCATTCGCCGCAGCGCATGCCGGGATCGGTCGGGCTGGTGATGGAGCGCAAGCGCCTCGCCCACGAAGACGACGCGCTGATGTGGTTCTGCGTCGAATGCAACCACAAGCTCTACGAAGAATTCTTCCACCTCGTCGACATCGAACAGGATTTCTTCCGCGTCTTCGAACGCTTCTACCGCGACGACGCGCTGCGCACCTGCACGCAGTGCGGCACGCTCAATCCGCGGCCGTCGCGCTACGAGCTGGCCGCGGACTCCGAAGCGGACATCACCTGAGTCGCGCTCTTTCATCCTTTGCCCCGATGCCCATGAACAGATCCTTCCTGCCATCGACATGCCTGGCCCTGTTCGTCCTGTTCGCGATGCTGTCAGGCAAGGAAGCGCATGCCGGCGATGGCGACCAGGCACGATTTCATCTGTCATCGGTGGCGTTGCTCATGCCGGACGCATTGATAGGCAAGCGGATCGCCATCGACGACATCGTTTCGCTGACCGATAGCATCGTTGCCGAAACCAATGTCTGGGCCGCCGGCCTCGATGCGGCGCAACCGGCAGACGACTGCACTATCTTCGTCGCGGTGCGCCCGGGCCGCCGCCTGAAAACGTGGACATCGTGCCGCTCGTTCGATGGCGGCGCGCTGGATGCGCATGTCGCGCGCACCGTGAACGGAGACAGGATCCCGACGGCCAAAGGCTTGGTCCTCTACTCGATCCACGGGAAAAGCGCGGATCGGCAAGCGTTTCCCGAGGAATGGAAGGCGGCGCTCGACGGAAAGGAATCCGAGGTCATGATGACCACGATCGTCGACAAGGTGTGGCCGGAGTAAGACGCCGATGCTGAAGATCGACACCCATGCCCATTACCTGCCCCGCGAATGGCCGGACCTCGCCGCGAAGTACGGCGACATCCGCTTCCCGGTGATCCACCACGGCGACGACGGGCGTTCGCGCATCTACAAGGACGGCAAGTTCTTCCGCGAGATCTGGCCCAAGACCTGGGACCCGAAGATCCGCATCGACGAATTCGCCGGGTTCGGCGTGCAGGTACAAGTGATCAGCACCGTGCCGGTGATGTTCAGCTACTGGGCCAAGCCGCAGCATGCGCACGACCTGCACCAGGCGCTCAACGACCACATGGCCGAGGCGCTGCGCGAGCATCCGCGCCACTACGCCGGCATCGGCACGGTCCCGCTGCAGTCGCTGCGGCTGGCGATCCAGGAGCTCGAGCGCTGCATGGACCAACTCGGCCTGCAGGGTGTGCAGATCGGCTCGCACGTCAACGCCTGGAACCTCGACGCGCCGGAGCTGTTCGACTTCTTCCAGGCGGCCAGCGAACTCGGCGCCGCGATCCTCGTCCACCCGTGGGATATGATGGGCAGCGAGTCGATGCCGAAATACTGGCTGCCCTGGCTGGTCGGCATGCCTGCGGAGCAGTCGCGCGCCGCCTGTTGCCTGATCTTCGGCGGCGTGCTGGAACGTCTGCCGAAGCTGAAGGTCTGTCTCGCCCACGGCGGCGGCAGTTTCCCGTACACCATTGGCCGCATCGAACATGGCTTCGACATGCGGCCCGATCTCGTCGCCACCGACAATTTCCGCAACCCGCGCGAATACCTGTCGCGGCTGTACTTCGATTCCTGGGTCGCCGATCCTCGCGCCCTGCGCTACCTGATCGACACCTGCGGCGTCGACCGGATCATGCTCGGCACCGACTACCCGTTCCCGCTGGGAGAACAGACGCCGGGCGCCGGCATCGCCGCGCTCGGTCTGGATGCCGTGCAGGAAGCGCGGCTCTACCACGGCACCGCGCTGGAATGGCTGGGGCTGCCGATGGCGAGGTTCGCGTGACCACAGCTCCCTTCGATAGCGCCGAAACCGCGCAGCTTGACCTCGCGGATCCCTTGCGAGCCTTTCGCAACGATTTCCACATCCCGCGCCACGACGGTGCCGAGATGGCCTACTTCTGCGGCAACTCGCTGGGCCTGCAACCGAAGGGCGCGCGCGCCTGTGTCGACGAAGTGATGGACAAATGGGCCCGCGACGCGGTCGAGGGCCACTTCCGCGAACCCGCACCGTGGATGCCGTACCACGCACTCGTCCGCGATGAACTGGCGAGGGTCGTCGGCGCGCAGCCATCCGAGGTGGTGGCGATGAACTCGCTCACCGCCAACCTGCACCTGATGATGGTGAGCTTCTACCGGCCGGTGCCGGGTCGCGACGCGATCCTGATCGAAGCGGGTGCGTTCCCGTCGGACCGCTACGCCGTCGAGTCGCAACTGCGCTTCCATGGCGTCGATCCGGCCACGAGTCTGATCGAAGTCGAACCGGACGCCGCCGACGGCACGCTCTCGATGACGGCGATCGAGCGCGCCATCGCCGCGCATCGCGACCGGCTCGCGCTGGTGCTGTGGCCCGGCGTGCAGTACCGCACCGGGCAGGCTTTCGACCTGCGCGAGATTGCGCGCCTCGGTCATGCTGCCGGCGCCGTCGTCGGTTTCGACCTCGCGCACGCGGTCGGCAACCTGCCGTTGCAGTTGCACGACAGCGACGCCGATTTCGCGGTGTGGTGCCATTACAAGTACATGAATTCCGGCCCGGGCGCGGTCGCCGGCTGTTTCGTGCACGAACGCCATGCGCACACCGATCGCCCACGCTTCGCCGGCTGGTGGGGCCACGACCAGGCGTCGCGCTTCCGCATGGGGCCCGACTTCGTGCCCACGCCCGGCGCGGACGGCTGGCAGCTGAGCAACCCGCCGATCCTCGGCCTCGCACCTCTTCTCGCGTCACTCGACGTGTACGCGCGCGCGGGCATGCCGGCGCTGCGCGCGAAGTCGGAGCGGCTGACGGGCCATCTCGAAGCGCTGATCCGCACGCACCTGGCCGATACGCTGCAGATCCTCACCCCCGTCGACCCGGCGCAGCGCGGCTGCCAGCTCTCGCTGCGCGTCGCCGGCGGCCGCGAACGTGGGCGCGCGCTGTTCGAGTTCCTTGCGGCGCGCGGCGTACTTGGCGACTGGCGCGAACCGGATGTGATCCGGATCTCGCCTGCGCCGCTCTACAACACCTACGCCGATGTACTGCGGTTCGTCCGCACCGTTATGGAGTGGCAGGCATGATCGCAATCGCGGATCGGCACATCACCCTCGTCGGCGCAGGCCTGGCCGGCGCCCTGCTCGCCACCCTGCTCGCGCAGCGCGGCTGGCGCGTCGAACTGTTCGAACGCCGCGGCGACCCGCGCGTGCACGGCTACGCCGGCGGGCGCTCGATCAACCTCGCCCTCGCCGAACGCGGCCTCGACGCCCTGCGCGCCGCCGGCGTCGACGCCGACGTCATGAAGCAGGCGGTGATGATGCGCGGCCGCATGGTGCATTTCCGCGAAGGCGGCGAGCAACTGCAGCGCTACGGCCGCGACGACAGCGAAGTCATCTGGTCGATCAGCCGCGGCGACCTCAACATCGTGCTGCTCAATGCGGCCGAGGCCGCGGGGGTCGACCTCCACTTCGACCGCCGGCTCGAACGCGTGGATTTCGACGCCCGCATCGCCCATTTCGTCGGCGAACGCGAGGACATCGCTCGGCCGTTCCGGGCGCTGGTCGGCTGCGATGGCGCCGGCTCCAGCCTGCGCGCGGCGATGGCCGCGGTGTCCGATCTCGGCGAACGCATCGAGATCATGCCGCACGGCTACAAGGAACTGGAGATCCCGCCGGCCGACGACGGCGGCTTCCGGATCGAGCCGAATGCGCTGCACATCTGGCCGCGCGGCGACTACATGTGCATCGCGCTGCCGAACGACGAACGCACCTTCACCGTCACCCTGTTCCTGCCCAGCGAAGGCCCGACCAGTTTCGCCAGCGTGCGCGATGGCGACGCCGCCGAAGCGCTGTTCGCCCGCGACTTCGCCGACGCGCTGCCGCTGATCCCGGAACTGAAGCACGACTTCGACGCCAACCCGACCGGCATGCTCGCCACGCTCTACCTCGACCGCTGGCGGCTGGACGGCCGCGCGGTGCTGGTCGGCGATGCGGCGCATGCGATGGTGCCGTTCCACGGCCAGGGCATGAACTGCGCGTTCGAGGACTGCGTCGCCCTCGCCTCGCACCTGGAGGGCGATGTCGACACCGACACCGCGTTCGCCGCGTTCGAAGTCGAGCGCAAACCCGATGCCGCCGCGATCCAGGCGATGGCGCTGGAGAACTACCGCGAGATGAGCGATCGCGTCGACGATGCCGACTTCCTGCTGCAGCGCAAGCTCGAGCGCTTGCTCGCGGAACGCCATCCCGGCCGGTTCGTGCCGCGTTACGCGATGGTGTCGTTCATGCGCCTGCCGTACGCGACCGCGTTCGAGCGCGGACAGGTGCAGCGCGCGCTGCTGGTCGAGGCCACGCGCGGGCGCAGCGACCTCGACGATCTCGACTGGGATGCGCTCGACCATCGCGTGCGCGAGGCGCTGGCGCCGCTGCCGACGGAGGCCTGAGTGGCTGCGAGCTTCCTGTTCTACGACCTGGAAACCTTCGGCACCGACCCGCGACGCACGCGGATCGCCCAGTTCGCCGCGATCCGCACCGACGCGGCGCTGAACCAGGTCGACGAGCCGTGGGACTTCCTCGTCAGACCGGCGGACGACCTGCTGCCCTCGCCCGGCGCGATGCTGGTCACCGGGATCACGCCGCAACAGGCGCTGCGCGAAGGCATGACCGAGGCGGAAGCATTCGCGCGCATCTTCGACGCGATGTCGACGCCGGAGACCTGCACGCTGGGCTACAACTCGCTGCGCTTCGACGACGAGTTCGTGCGCCACGGCCTGTTCCGCAATTTCTTCGACCCCTACGAACGCGAGTGGCGCGGCGGCAATTCGCGCTGGGACCTGCTGGACGTGATGCGGCTGGCGCACGCGCTGCGACCGGACGGCATCGTCTGGCCCAAGCGCGAGGACGGCGCGCCGTCGTTCAAGCTGGAGCACCTGGCCGAAGCGAATGGCGTGCGCGAGGGCGATGCGCACGAAGCACTGTCCGACGTGCGCGCGCTGATCGGCATGGCGCGCAAGCTGCGGTCTTCGCAGCCACGGCTCTGGGACTACGCGCTGAAGCTGCGCGACAAGCGTTTCGCCGCGCGGCTGCTGGACGTCGTCGCGATGACGCCGGTGCTGCACGTCTCGCAGCGCTTCCCGGCGACGCGGCTGTGTTCGGCAGCGGTGGCGCCGCTGGCGCGGCATCCGCGGATCGACAACCGGATCATCGTCTTCGACCTGCACGAGGACCCGGAACCGCTGCTGACGCTGGAGGCCGACGCCATCGCCGATCGGCTGTATACGCCGATCGCCGACTTGCCCGAGGGCGAGGCGCGGATCCCGCTGAAGGAAGTGCACCTCAACCGCAGCCCGATGCTGGTCGAGTGGGCGCATCTACGCGATGCGGACTTCGCGCGACTCGGCATCGATCCAGCGCTCGCGGAAGCGCGCGTGCAACGCCTGCGCGAGGCCGGCCCGGCACTGGCGGAGAAGCTGCGCCGCATCTACGCCGACCGCGACCGCTTCGAGCCGGGCGACGTCGATGGATCGCTCTACGACGGCTTCCTGCAGGATGCCGACAAGCGTCGGTTCGCCGAGGTTCGCGGCACGCCGCCGGAAGCGCTGGGATTGCGCGAATTCGGCTTCCAGGACAAACGTCTGCCGGAACTGCTGTTCCGCTACCGCGCCCGCAACTGGCCCGACACGCTGACCGCCGACGAACGCAAGCGCTGGGACACCTACCGCCACCAACGCCTGTACGAAGATCGCGGCGGGTCCGAATTCACCTTCGAGAGCCATCGCGCCGAACTCGCCGCGCTGCGCGCCGCGCATGCCGACAACGGCCGCGTGCTGGCGCTGCTCGACCAGGCCCAGGCATGGGCCGACGCCCTGGAGGCCGATCTCGCATGACCGCGTATTTCTCCGACCGCAGTTTCCGCTTCCTGCGCGCGCTCGCCCGCAACAACGACCGCACCTGGTTCCAGGACCACAAGGCCGATTACGAGGCCCACGTGCGCAAGCCGTTCCTGTCGCTGCTGACCGACCTGCAGGCACCGCTACGCGAGGTCAGCGAGCACTATCGTTCCGACCCGAAGACCGTCGGCGGCTCGCTGTTCCGGATCCATCGCGACACCCGCTTCAGCAACGACAAGGCGCCGTACAAGAACTGGCAGGGCGCGCGGCTGTTCCACGAACGCAGCAAGGAAGTGGAGGCGCCATCGTTCTACCTGCATCTGCAGCCCGGCCACTGCTTCATCGGCGCAGGCGTGTGGCATCCCGAGCCCGAGACGCTGCGCCGCATCCGCCAGTTCATCGTCGACAACCCCGGCAGTTGGGCCGCGGCGGCGCACGCGAAGCCGTTCCGCAAACGGTTCGACCTGGACGACAGCGAGATGCTGGTGCGCCCACCGCGCGGCTTCCCGGCGGATTTCCCGCACCTGGACGACCTGCGCCGCAAGAACCACGTGGCGATCCGCGCCCTCGACGACGCGACGATGACCGGGCCGAAGCTGCTGTCCACGCTGGCGAAGGACCTGCAGCAGCTCGGACCGTTCGTCGACTACCTCTGCGCGGCGCTCGACCTCGAATTCTGATCCGCCGGCCGAGATCACCCGCCGAGATCACCGACCGCGATCACCGGCCGCGATCGCCGGCGGCACCGACCGTTCGTCGCAGGGATCGCGGCGCTTGCCGCATTGCGACATGACACTGTCAATACGCCCCCGTATTCTCGGGCCAATGCCGTCGACAGGGGGCCGGCAGGACAGGATCGGCGTGGCCCACGGCCGCGTCTTCATGGAACCAGAAACCCAATCGAGGGGACAATCAACGTGCGTAAATACCTCTGCGGGCTCGCGCTCGCGCTGGCGGCACCTTGCGCGTTCGCGGCGACCGGCGTGGCCTTCGTCCACGGCACCGGCTCCCAGACCAACGCCTACAACGACTACTGGCAGCCGACGATGGTGGACTCCGTCCGGGGCGGTCTGCCGAACCCGGCGAACTACGTCGTCATCAACTGCGACTTCACCCAGTACATGTGGGACAGCCGCGCCGCCGGCTGCCTGGCCGGCCAGCTGACGACCTTCATCAACAGCAAGAACATCGACCGCCTGATCGTCATCACGCATTCCAACGGCGGCAACGTGATGCGCTGGATCATGTCGAACCCGACCTGGGACAGCCGCTACCCGAACATCATCAGCAAGATCGTGCGCGTCAACGCCCTCGCGCCCTCGTCCGCCGGCACCCCGCTGGCCGATGCGGTGATGAACGGCACCGTGTTCGAATCCGCGGTGGGCTGGCTGCTCGGCTACCAGAACGACGCCGTGCGCATGCAGCAGACCAGCTGGATGTCGTACTACAACGGCAGCTATCTCTACGGCACCAGCGGTCGTCCGGCGCTGCCGAAGACCTTCCGCAGCGTGGTCGGCACCGACGTCGATTCCTCGCCGTTCGATTCCGACAGCTACTGCGGCGGCTACACCGAGAACGTCGGTCTGGAAGTCACCCAGAACTGGCTCGCCAGCTGCTCGGACGGCTTCCTCAACTGCACAAGCCAGTCGGCCGCGGGTTACGTGTGGTTCTACGACAC
>JAEWNA010000244.1 GCA_023392975.1 Pseudomonadota bacterium
GGGCGGCCGCGCATGGTCGCGCGGCCGCGTGACGCCGGCGTGAACCCGGCGGGTTACTCGGCCGCGGGGGCTTCGGCGGCAGCGGTGTCGTCGGCCTTCTTGGGCGCGCCGGCGCCCTTGCGGGCCGGGGCGCGACCGCGCTTGTCGCCCTTGTCGCCGGCGTCGGCGAAGTCTTCCTCGCGCACCGAAGCGGCCTGCGGCGCGGCGGCCTTGCCTTCCAGCACGGCGTCGGCGGCGGCGCGGGCGTACAGCTGCACGGCGCGGATGGCGTCGTCGTTGCCCGGGATGGCGTAGTCGACCAGGGCCGGATCGTAGTTGGTGTCGACGACCGCGACGACCGGGATGCCGAGCTTGCGGGCTTCCTTGATCGCGATGTCTTCATGGCCGATGTCGATCACGAACAGCGCGTCGGGCAGGCGATTCATCTCCTTGATGCCGCCCAGCGACGCTTCCAGCTTCTCGCGCTCGCGGCGCAGGTTCAGGACTTCGTGCTTGACCAGCTTGGCGAAGGTGCCGTCGGTCTCGCCGGCTTCCAGTTCCTTCAGCCGGGAAACCGACTGCTTCACGGTACGGAAGTTGGTCAGCGTGCCGCCCAGCCAGCGCTGGGTCATGTACGGCATGCCGCAGCGCTCGGCCTCTTCCTTCACCGCATCGCGCGCGCTGCGCTTGGTGCCGAGGAAGAGGATGATGCCGCGCTTCTGGGCGACGCCCGAGAGGAAGTTCATCGCGTCGTTGAACAGCGGAACGGTCTTCTCGAGGTTGATGATGTGGATCTTGCCGCGGGCACCGAAGATGTACGGACCCATCTTGGGGTTCCAGTAGCGGGTCTGGTGGCCGAAATGGACGCCGGCTTCCAGCATCTGGCGCATGGTGATCTGGGGCATTGCGAAAACTCCGATCGGGGAACCCGCCGCCCGGCAGGATGGGAAAGGGCGGTGCGCCGCCAGGGGCGGTCGCGGGGTTCCGGGGTTGGGCCTCCCCGTCGCGCCGTGTCCAGATCCTTCGCTTGATCCGCCCAGGGCCTTGGCCCTGGACTGCGTGAGGACACCCCGGAACGGTGGTGTGCGGCGGGTGTGGATTCGACGGTGACGCCCGTCGTGGGCGGTTTCGCGGGTAAGGCCGGAAGGCATGGGCCCGGCGAAGCCGCGGGATTGTAGCCGGTTCGCCGGGCGTGCGGCAAATCCGGGTCGCCGGGGCGCTAGTAGGTGATCGTCACCGTGATCGTGTCGCTGTAGCTGCCCGCCGGCACCGACTGCGGGGCGGGGATGCGGCCGTGGACGGTCAGCGATTGGGTCGTCCCGGTGCCCGTGCCGGTGATCGTGTCCGCCCCGATCGTGTCGCCCCAGCGCACGGTGCGGGCGGCCGTGGTGTACAGCTCGTAGGTCACGTGGTCGCTGCCGGCGCCGCGGCGCATCCGGCGCGTGCTGCCGCTGGCGTTCAGACCGTTGTCCAGGCCGACGTTCCAGGCCGTGCGCCCGGTGCAGGTCATCGAAAAGGCAGCGTCCTGATCGACATCGGTCGTGATCAGGCCGGGAATCGTGCCGAACGCGAGGTCCGACGCCGCGTAGGCGCGGCACTCCGCCGGTACGTCCGCGGTGGCGGTGAACGGGAAGGCGTTGCCGAAGCTGTTGCCGCCGTCGCCGCCGCTGATGCAGGACGGCGGGAAGGTGGCCGTGCCCAGCAGGGCCTCCGCGTAGCGGAAGTCGATGGACGTATACGTTCCGGAGAAGGCGTTGGCGTAGCTGCCGGCGGTGAAGGTCTGCGCCGGGACCTGGCCGTAGAGCGTGATCGACAGAGTCTGGCTGCCGCCCAGCACCGGTACGGAATAGTCGAAGTCCAGCTGTGCCGGATTCGGTGCTCCGCTGGCGCCCAGCGCGCCCCACACCTGGGTGTGCGCGGCATCGGTGTAGAGCTGGAATTGCAGCGGATCGGCGAACCCGTTGAGCATCCGCCGCGGTGTGAGATTGCCGCCGCCACTGGCGCCATCGGTGATGTTCAGGCACATCCGCACCTTGGCATTGGCCAGCAGCGACAGCCCGAAGGTGTTGCAGGTGACGTCGAAAGTGACCGCGGCGTCTGTGGTGCCGGTGGTGGACACCGTGCCGAAGGCGAGGGTGGTCGGGCTGCTCGCGGAGCAGTCGGTCGCGGCTTGGGCCGGTGGCATGGGCAGCAGCGAGGCAAGCGCGAACGCCGCTGGCAGGGCGAACCGGCGGGCGAGGGCGGACCACGATGGGCAAGGGCTCATGGCGCCTCCGGGAGGCAGGTCAACGGGCCGATCCGCGGGATGACGTCGTCGGTCCGCGGCGCATCGAACGTGACCCGGCATGCGCCGTCGGGTGTCTGCACGTGCAAGGCATTGTGCGGCTGCAGCGCTTCGAGATAGGTCTCGCCGTCGTGCCCGACCATGGCCGCGTCACCGCCTTCCGGTTGCACCATGCTGCCGACCGGCAGCAGCCGTCCGGTGGCGTCTTGCAACACGAGCACGGCCGCGCGCAAGGGCACCAGTTCGAAGCGCACGCGCACGCCGGCACGTGTGCGTGGCGTGGCGATCCGGTCGATTTCGCCGATGCGCAGGTTTGCCGGCAGCGCCAGCGGGTCGATCGACAACTTGTTGCGCTGCCAGGCGTTCAGCCTGGTGACCAGCAACGTGCCGTCCGCGTCGGTGCGGCCGATGGTGCGGTTCTCCAGCTTCACCGGCACGCCGGCGACACCGTCGGTGGAGACCACGGCGAACGCGTCGTCGATCCGGCGTGCGGCGTACGCATGCCCGTTCATCAACACGAGCGCGCCCGCAGCGTTGGCATAGGCGTCGGCGCGCCCGTCGCTGCTGGCCAGGCCCAGGCCGAAGCGTCCGGCGTCGGTGATCCAGGCCGCTTCGGCCAATCCGCCACCGCCGTCGTCGCCGCCGCGCGCCTGCACCCGCCAGCCGAAGCCGCCGTCACTTGGTACCGGACGGGCAATGTCGGCCACGCCACCGTCGCGGGTGCCGTTGCGTTGCCATGCCGCGCTCGCGCGGGCGCCGGAGAGGGGCACCGAGACCCCGAAGGTGGCGCTGCGGTCGCGGTGGTCGTCCAGGTTCTGGTTGAACACCAGGTATGCCGCTCTGCCCCGCGAAAAGCTGCGCGACCAGAACATGCCGGCATAGCGCGAGGTCTCGCCGGTGCCCATGTCCAGCTTCACGTAGGTCAGGCTGAGGTTGCCCAGCGCACGCGAGGTATGTCCGGCCAGCACGCGCTGGCTGGTGCGTGCCGGCAGCGGGCCGTAATGCGAGGCGACATCGCGGTAGTCGCCGTGGCTGCGCTGGTGGTCGACGGCGACGTTGAAGCGGCCGTTGTTCCATTGGTACGACAGCGACGTATGAGTGCCAGTGCCTGCGGACGCGGTGCTGCCCGCCAGTGCGACGCCCAGCACGCCACCACGGCCCAGCAACCAGACGCCGCCGGCGCCGGCGTTGATCACGCCCGCGGTGCCTTCGGCGTGCGTCTCGAACGTGAAGCGGTCGCTGACGCCGAAGCGCAGCGTGCCGCTGCCGACGAGGTCGCTGGCGTACGAGAACGAGCGCAGCCCGTAGTCCTCACGCACCGTGCCCACCGACAGCGACCAGTCCGACAAGCCCTTCGCCAGCAGGCGTTGGCTGGCGTAGAACGGCATGTCCAGCGTGCGGGTGCGACCGTAGGCGTCGGTCACCACGATTCGTGCCATGCCCGCACCGTCCAGGCCGGGTACTGCAGTCAGCTGGAACGGCCCGGTCGGCACCTCACCGTCGTACTGGCGTAGGCCGTTGACGTACAGCTCGATGCTGGACGGCACGGTCGCCTCGCCGAGAAAGGTCGGCAGCGGCGCGGTGACGCGGTAAGGCTGCAACGCGAAGTTGCGGCCCACCGTGATCCCGCCCAGCCGCAGCGGGCGGGTCCAGTCGAGGAAGCCGCTGTAGGTGTCGCCCAGGGTGAGGTCGACCGCCGAGGCCGGGAACGATCGTGTCCAGCGCGTGTCCAGGCGCACGCTGTCGCCCTGCCAGCCGTGCGCGCTGTCGGGACGCGAGGTGCGCAGGACCGCGACGTTGTCCAGCACACCATCGCCGACGCCGAACAGCCGCGTATCCAGGATCGCGACCAGATTGTCGCCGCCGCGCTGGCGGCTGGCGTCGAGGTCGTAGTTCGCCAGCAGTCCGAGCGGACTGTCGCCGGGCACCGGCACGCTGTCCCCGGGACGGTTCAGCACCGTCAGAGGTAGCGCCAGTTGCGCCAACGGAGCCTCGATGTCGAGCCGCTGCGTAGCCTCGTCGTAGCGGACCACGGCACCGGGGATTTCGTCCAGCGCCCAGGTGCGGTCGTCGTCGATGCGGAACCCCAGCAGTCGCAGCGTACGCGCACTGGCGAAAAAGCGGCGATCGTGAAGCACGAACGGGGCCAGCACCGGCGTGCGCGAGCGGTTGACGGTCACTTCCAGATACAGGGGGTCGCCGTTGACGTCGGGTGCGTTGCCCGCGATCAGTGCGGCTGCGCCGGCCGGCCAGGCCGCCGCCGTGAGCGCGGCAGGCAGCAGGACCTTACCGATCAGCCTCGTCCAGCGGTAGCGTCTGCGTGACTGGCTCACCATTGATCCTTGCCTGGAAAGTGCCGGAAGCCGGCGGGAGGGCCGCCACAGGCAACGGCCAGCGATGCGTCTGTCCGGGCAGCACGTAGCCCGACAGCCCCGGGGCGATGGCATGGCGCCTGCCGTCGGCGCCGATGTACTGCAGGTCCGCGATCTGGGCGTGCTGGCGCCCGGTGTTGCGCAGTTCGAGCGTCGGGCGGCCGTCCACCCGTGTGCGCCGGAGTTGCAGGATGGGCACGGGCGGTGGGCCGTCCGCGGGCATCAGGAACACCGGGATCACGTACTGGAGCACGAACCTCAGCCCGTGTTCGGCGTCTTCCGGCGCCGTCGCGTCCGGCAGTTCGTCGACGATGAGCCGGTAGGCGGTTTCCTCGTTGGTCGGGGGAGCGCCCAGTCGGATCACCCGCACCAGTTGGCGCTGGCCAGGCGCGAGCCGCAGCATCGGCGGACTGACGACGAGGTCGCGGGTCGGTTCGAGCCGGTCGATGCCGTTCGGCTGCTGCCAGCGGAACACCCGCACCTGGCCGCGCAGAGGCGCGTCGCCGGTGTTTTCCAGGACCAGCCCGCCGGCGTTCTGCGACGACGACACGACCACCGACGTCGGCGAGACCTGCAAGCTCGCGCCGTGGGCGGCGACCGCGAACATCGCGGCCGCCAGTGCCGAAGCGGAAGCCGATCGCCACGTCCATGTGTGTGTGTGCCGTACGTCCATGACGGGACGGGGGCGATCAGTAGGTGATGGTCGCCGTCACCACGTCGCTGTAGGCGCCGGGCGGGAAGTTGGCGCTGGCCACCCGGCCATAGACCGGGATGTTCTGCACCGTACCGTCGCCAGTGCCGTTGTAGTCGTCCACGCCGACCGTCGAGCCCCACACGTCACCCGCGCCGCGCGCGGGGTTGCGGTACAACTGGTAGGGCACAAGCGTTGCGCCGTTGATCATGGCGCGGCTGTTGACATCGACACCGTTCTGGCCGTTGTCCAGGGCGATGGCGTATGGCGCGGACGTGGTGCACTGCACATTGAGTGCGCCGGCGGCGTCGATGTTGGTGGCGGTGGACGGCTGGCTGCCGAAAGCGACGTCGGCGGCGGCGGCGGCGTCGACGTTGCAGACCGCGGTGATCGTGACCGTGACGTTGAAGGTGGTGGTGTCGGCGGCGAAGACGGGCCCTGCGATCAGGGCGAACAGGCCGGAGGCGATGAGCGAAAGACGACGAGCGTTCATTTACACGTTCTCCCTGTGTGGTTGCGAGGGGTTGCTGACGGAGTAGGTATGCACGTGAAATTCGCTTGTGGAAAGCGGTTTCGGACGAACGGTCGGGCCGATTCTCGCGTGCTATCGCACGCCTTCCGGAAGGGGCTGAAGGCCGCCATCGCATCGATAGATGTTGCCTTTCAGGCATTCGCTGATTGCATTCGAGACGCTTTCGCAAGATGCATGGGCATGCTCGGAATCACGCGGATTCCCGATCGTGTGGCAGCGTGCCCGGGGATCCATCCCCGGGCCGGCAACGCGGTGATGCCATCGGCGGCCCGTATCGGATCGTGCCGTCCCGGACCCGGGACGGGAATGAGAGTCGTTCGAAACGGTTGGAATCGGTGATAATGGCGGGATGGCAATGACTCTCAAGACGCCCGAAGACATCGAACGCATGCGGATCGCCGGCCGGCTGGCGGCCGAGGTGCTGCAGGTGGTCGCCCCCCACGTGAAGGCCGGGGTGAGCACCGCCGAGCTGGATCGCATCTGCCACGACCACATCGTGAACGTGCAGCAGGCGATCCCCGCCAACGTCGGCTACAAGGGCTTCCCGGCCACGGTCTGCACGTCGGTGAACAACGTGATCTGCCACGGCATCCCCGGGCCGTCCAAGGTCCTGAAGGACGGCGACATCATCAACATCGACGTCACCGTCATCAAGGACGGCTGGCACGGCGACACCAGCCGGATGTACTGCGTCGGCACGCCGTCGGTGATGGCGAAGCGCCTGGTCGACGTCACCCGCGAGGCGATGTTCCGCGGCATCCGCGCGGTGAAGCCCGGCGCCACCCTCGGCGACATCGGCCGCGCGATCCAGACCTATGCCGAGGCCGAGCGCTTCTCGGTGGTGCGCGAGTACTGCGGCCACGGCATCGGCCGGGTCTACCACGAGGATCCGCAAGTGCTGCACTACTACACGCCGCACAGCGACAGCGTCGTGCTCAAGCCCGGGATGACCTTCACCATCGAGCCGATGATCAACGAGGGCACGCGCCACACCCGGCTGCTGCCCGACGGCTGGACCGTGGTCACCAAGGACCGCAAGCTCTCGGCGCAGTGGGAACACACCATCGCGGTCACCGAGACCGGGGCCGAGATCCTCACCCGCCTGCCCGGCGACGACAACGACCTCTGAGCGATGGACGCCGCTGCGCCCTCGACCGCGGACGGCCCTGCCTTTCCTGCCACGCCC
>JAEWNA010000171.1 GCA_023392975.1 Pseudomonadota bacterium
GGATTGCGTGGGTCGCGGATCAGCGGGCCCGCGGCGCGGCGGCCGGCGCCTTGGCCGCGGCCGGCGCGCCGCCGACCAGGATCATCTCGCGGTTCTTCTCGACCGTCTTCAGGCCGATGCCCTGCACCTGGGCGAGCTGCTCGGCGCTGCGGAACGGGCCGTGGGCCTTGCGGTAGGCGACGATCGCCTCGGCCTTGGCCGGGCCGACGTTGACCAGCACGCGGTCCAGGGTGGCGACGTCGGCGGTGTTGATGTTGACCTTCTCGGCGGCGAAGGCGCTGCCGGCGAAGGCGAGCGACAGGGTGGCGGCGGCGATCAGGGCGTTCAGGGTCTTGGTGACGAACATGGCGTGGTTCATCTGCATGGATGGATGGATGGATGAATGGATGGGTGCGTTGAAGGTGTCTGCGGCCGGGGCCGCGGGTCCTGCGTCGTTGACGTCGTCGTGCCCGTGGGCTGCGCTGCGTCGACAGGGACAGTCTCCGGATCCGCGGGGGTCGGCCCCATCGCCGGATCGCCCGCCGGCGCGCCGGGGGACGCCGCATGCGGGGGTCGGAGAACCCCTACCCCTTGAAGCCGGACCCTTCAGGACGCGCGGCGTACAATGCCGGCTCGTTTCCGAACCGGTACCGCTTCCAATGGAAGATTCCCGCATCGAGCCGACCGCGCTGCAGACCTTCGTCGGCGGCAAATGGGATGACGACATCGTTCCCCAGCTCGTCGACTACATCCGTATCCCCAACAAATCGCCCATGTTCGACACCGACTGGGTCGCGCACGGCTACATGGACGATGCGGTCGCCTTGATGGAGCGCTGGGCGCGCGCGCAGTCGGTACCGGGCATGCAGGTCGAGGTGGTGCGCCTGGAAGGCCGCACGCCGCTGATCTTCATCGACATCCCCGCCAGCGCGGACGCCGGCACCGGCGAGGACTGCGTGCTGCTCTACGGCCACCTCGACAAGCAGCCGGAGATGACCGGCTGGGACGACGACCTCGGCCCGTGGACGCCGGTGATCAAGGGCGATCGCCTGTACGGCCGCGGCGGCGCCGACGACGGCTACGCGCTGTTCGGCTCGATCGCCGCGATCCAGGCGCTGCAGGCGCAGGGCGTGCCGCACGCGCGCTGCGTGGTGATGATCGAGGCTTGCGAGGAATCCGGCAGCTACGACCTGCCCGCCTACGTCGACCATCTCGCGACGCGCATCGGCAAGCCGTCCCTGGTCGTCTGCCTCGACTCGGGCTGCGGCAACTACGACCAGCTGTGGTGCACCACCTCGCTGCGCGGCCTGGCCGGCGGCAACCTCACCGTGAAGGTGCTGGAGGAAGGCGTGCACTCCGGCGACGCTTCCGGCATCGTGCCGTCGAGCTTCCGCGTCCTGCGCCAGCTGCTGGCGCGGATCGAGGACCAGAACAGCGGCCGCATCCTGATCGACGGCATGCAGGTCGAGGTGCCGGCCGACCGCTACGCGCAGGCGCGCAAGTGCGCGCAGGTGCTGGGCAACGCGGTCTACGACAAGTTCCCGTTCCTGCCCGGCATGTCGCCGATGCGCGGCGACCTCACCGAACTGGTGCTCAACCGCACCTGGCGCCCGGCGCTGTCGATCACCGGCGTCGAGGGCATGCCCCCGTTGTCCTCGGCGGGCAACGTGCTGCGTCCGTTCACGTCGGTGAAGCTGAGCCTGCGCCTGCCGCCGACGCTCGACGGCAAGCGCGCCGGCGAACTGCTCCAGGAAGCGCTGCTCAAGGATCCGCCGTACGGCGCCAAGGTGACGCTGGAACTGGAGAAGGCGTCCACCGGCTGGAACGCACCGACGATGACGCCGTGGCTGGACAAGGCGATCGACGCCGCCAGCCGCGAGGCCTTCGGCAAGCCGGCGATGTACATGGGCGAAGGCGGCACCATCCCGTTCATGGGCATGCTCGGCGAGAAGTTCCCCGGCGCGCAGTTCATGATCACCGGCGTGCTCGGCCCGCACTCCAACGCGCACGGCCCGAACGAGTTCCTGCACATCCCGATGGGCAAGCGCGTCACCGCCTGCGTGGCCCGGGTGATCGCGGAACATCGCGAAGCCAGCCTGCGCGGCGAGACCACCGGCGTGGCCGCGGTGGCCGGCGGCGAGCACCACGGCGACCACGGCTGCTGCTGAGCCGGCGGCTGTCTGGCCTGTTGAGCGCGTCCCCGCGGGGTGCAAGGATGCACGGGCGCCGATCCGGCGCCCGGCTTCCGGAGGCATTCCCATGTTGGACGGTTTCTTCGGTTACATCATCGGCGGCGCGGTCATCGGCCTGCTGGCGCGCCTGATCAAACCCGGCGCGGACCCGCTGGGCTGGATCATGACGATCCTGCTCGGCATCGGCGGCGCGGCCATCGGCGGCTACCTCTATCCCGGCCACGGCTGGATGACCTGGGCGGTCGCGATCCTCGCCGCGGTGGTGCTGCTGTTCGTGTTCGAAGCGCTGCGCAGGAAGAAGCGCTGACGCCGGCAGACCCGATCTCGTCCGAACGCCCGGCTCCGGCCGGGCGTTCGCGTTTCAGATCGCCGATGCGGATCGGCGACGGCGCCGTCCGAAGATCGCTCCGTCGACGGCGGACACCCGCATCCGGGTGCCACCGACCTCAGTCTCCGGTGATCCGCGCGACGACGCGCTCCGCCAGCCGTTCCGGCGCGTCTTCCAGCGTCCGCAGGTGCAGTTCCGGCGCTTCAGGTGCCTCGTACGGCGAGGAAATGCCTGTGAAGTTGGGCAGCTTGCCGGCGCGGGCCTTGGCGTAGAGGCCCTTCACGTCGCGGCGCTCGGCCTCTTCCAGCGGCGTGTCGACGAAGACCTCGACGAACTCGTCGCCATCGAACAGCTCGCGCGCCATCCGGCGCTCGGCGCGGAACGGCGAGATGAAGCTGACCAACACGATCAGGCCGGCGTCGACCATCAGCTTCGCCACCTCGGCGACGCGGCGGATGTTCTCGACCCGGTCCTCGTCGCTGAAACCGAGGTCCTTGTTGAGCCCGTGGCGGATGTTGTCGCCGTCCAGCACGTAGGTGTGCAGGCCCATCGCGGTGAGGCGCTTCTCGACGAGGTTGGCGATCGTCGACTTGCCCGAGCCCGAGAGACCGGTGAACCACAGGCAGCGCGGCGTCTGGCCGAGGCTGCGCGCGCGCGCCGCCTTGTCGACTTCCAGGTGCTGCCAGTGGATGTTCCCGGCGCGGCGCAGCGCGAAATCGAGGGTGCCCGCGGCGACCGTGGCGTGGGTCTGGCGGTCGATCAGGATGAAGCCGCCGAGCTCGCGGTTGTCGGCGTAACGCTCGAACGCGATCGGCTGGTCCACGTGCAGGTTGCACCAGCCCACCTCGTTGAGTTCGAGGTGCTTGGCGGCGAGGTGGTCCTGGGTGTTCACGTCGATCCGGTGCTTGATCTCGGTGACGGTGGCGGCGACCGTGCGTGCGCCGATCTTCAGCCAGTACGGACGCCCCGGCAGCAGCGCCCGGTCGCCCATCCACAGCACGTGCGCGGCGAACTGGTCGGCGACCTGCGGCGGCACGACGGCGGCGGCGATCACATCGCCGCGGCTGACGTCGATCTCGTCCTCGAGCGTGAGCGTGACCGCCTGCCCGCGCACCGCGCGGGGAAGATCGCCGTCGCCGCCGACCACGCGCGCCACGCGCGAGCGCCGGCCCGACGGCAGCGCGACCACCGCATCGCCGGGCGCGACGCTGCCGGCCGCCAGCGTGCCGGCGAAGCCACGGAAGTGCTGGTCGGGGCGACAGACCCACTGCACGGGCAACCGCAGCGCGCCGTCCTCCGCCGTTTCGGCGATGTCGACCGTTTCGAGATGTTCGAGCAGCGACGGACCGCGATACCACGGCGTGCGCGGCGACGGCGCGAGCATGTTGTCGCCGTCCAGCGCGGACAGCGGGATGCAGGTGACCTCGGGGATGCCGAGCTTCTCCGCCAGCACGCCGTACTCCTCGACGATGCCGGCGAACACGGCCTCGTCGAAATCGACGAGGTCCATCTTGTTCACCGCCAGCACCACATGGCGGATGCCCAGCAGCGAGACGATGTAGCTGTGGCGGCGGGTCTGGGTCAGCAGGCCCTTGCGCGCATCGACCAGCACGATGGCGAGCTGCGCGGTGGACGCGCCGGTCGCCATGTTGCGGGTGTACTGCTCGTGGCCCGGGCAGTCGGCGACGATGAACTTGCGCCGCTCGGTGTCGAAGAAGCGGTAGGCGACATCGATGGTGATGCCCTGCTCGCGCTCGGCCTGCAGGCCGTCGACCAGCAGCGCGAAGTCGATGCGCTCGCCCTGGGTGCCGTGGCGGCGGCTGTCGGCCTCCAGCGAGGCGAGCTGGTCGTCCAGCAACAGTTTGGTGTCGTGCAGCAGGCGGCCGATCAGCGTGCTCTTGCCGTCGTCGACGCTGCCGCAGGTGATGAAGCGCAGCAACTGCTTGCGCTCGTGCTGCTGCAGATAGGCGGAGACGGCCTCCGCGGCGTGCGTTTCGTGTGCGTGCGCGGCCATCAGAAATAGCCCTCCTGCTTCTTCTTCTCCATCGAGGCGGAGGGGTCGTGGTCGATCACCCGACCCTGCCGTTCGGAGGTGGTCGCGACCAGCATCTCGGCGATGATCTTCTCCAGCGAGTCGGCTTCGGAGTCGATGGCCCCGGTCAGCGGATAGCAGCCGAGCGTGCGGAAGCGCACGCGGCGCAACGCCGGGGTCTCGCCGTCGTGCAGCGGCAGGCGCTCGTCGTCGACCATGATCAGCGCGCCGTCGCGCTCGACCACCGGTCGTTCCTGCGCGAAATAGAGCGACGGCACCGGGATCTTCTCGCGGAAGATGTACAGCCACACGTCCAGCTCGGTCCAGTTCGACAGCGGGAACACCCGCACCGACTCGCCCTTGTGGATGCGGGTGTTGTAGAGGTTCCACAGCTCCGGGCGCTGGTTCTTCGGGTCCCAGCGGTGCTGCGCGGTGCGGAACGAGAAGATGCGCTCCTTGGCGCGCGACTTCTCCTCGTCGCGGCGCGCGCCGCCGATCGCGGCGTCGAAGCCGCCGGCGTCCAGCGCCTGCTTCAGCGCTTGGGTCTTCATCACGTCGGTGTGGACGGTGGCGCCGTGGGTGATGGGGCCGATGCCCTGGGCCACGCCATCGGGATTGGTGTGCACGGTCAGCGGGATGCCCGTCTCCTGCGCACGACGATCCCGGAAGGCGATCATCTCGCGGAACTTCCAGCCGGTGTCGACGTGCAGCAGCGGAATAGGTGAACGCGCCGGCGCGAATGCCTTCTGCAGCAGATGCAGCAGCACCGAGCTGTCCTTGCCGATCGAGTACAGCATGACCGGGTTGCGGAACTCGGCCGCGACTTCGCGGAGGATGTGGAGGCTCTCGGCTTCGAGGCGATCGAGGTGGTTCAGTGCGGGAAACGGCATGTGCGATCAGCGAAAGGACGACGACGGCCGCGCGGGCGCGGCGACAAGGGTAACGCGACGAGGACGACCGGTACGGACGCGCATCATTGGAACTTCATCCGGCGAAGCTCAGGAACAGGGTGCGGATGCTGACGACGATCACCAGCAGGCCGACGACCGGCATCAGCACGCGCGGCTTCACGAACCGCACCAGCCAGGCGCCCAGCGGCGCGGCGACCACGCCGCCCAGCGCCAGCCCCAGCAC
>JAEWNA010000182.1 GCA_023392975.1 Pseudomonadota bacterium
CACGCCGATCGCCCGCAGCAGCGCACCGCGCGCCTCGAGCGTGCGCGCCGCCCACGCGGGCGCGGCCGCGGCGGCGCGTGCGAGGATGGCCTCGACCCCGGCCTCGCCGATGTAGTCGTAGCGGTAATCGACCTGTCCGGTCCAGGGATGGGTGAGTTGGATCGTCATCGTCCGTCGCTCCGTGTGTCGCGCCCTACTCCGCGTTCGATTGCAGCGCCATCTGGATGTCGCGCTGGCGGCGCTTTTCCTCACGATGCATCAGCCACCAGCCGACCAGCGCCGCGATCGACACCGCGACCACCATCAGTGTCGCCAGCGCGTTGATCTTGGGGCTCAGGCCGAGGCGCACCGAGGAGAAGACCTTCATCGGCAGCGTGGTCGAATTCGGGCCGGCGACGAAGCTGGCGATCACCACGTCGTCCAGCGACAGCGTGAACGCCAGCAGCCAGCCGGAGACCAGCGCCGGCGCGATGATCGGCAAGGTGATCAGGAAGAACACCTTGATCCGGTTCGCGCCGAGGTCCATCGCCGCTTCTTCCAGCGAGCGGTCGAGTTCGGCCAGCCGCGAGGACACCACCACCGTCACGAACGAGAGCGTGAAGGTGACGTGCGCGATCCAGATCGAGATCACGCCCTTGGGCGTGATGCCGATCATGCCGCCCACCGACACCAGCATCAGCAGGATCGACAGGCCGGTGATCACCTCCGGCATCACCAGTGGCGCGGTGATCATCGCGCCGAACGCGGTCTTGGTCGGAAAATGGCGCATCCGGCTCATCGCCAGCGCGGCCATCGTGCCGATCACCACCGACGCCGTCGCCGTCCAGAACGCCACGCGCAGGCTGACCCAGGCGGCATCGAGCATCGACTGGTCGCGGATCAGCTCGCCGTACCACTTGAACGAGAAGCCCGACCACACCGACGCCAGCCGCGATTCGTTGAACGAATAGACGATCAGCACGAGGATCGGCACGTACAGGAAGGCGAAGCCCAGCGCGAGGATGGTCCAGCGCAGGAAACGCGCACCCGGGGCGGCGACGGCGCTCATACCAGCCGTCCTTCCAGCTCGCGCTGCTGGACCCGGTTGAAGATCAGGATCGGGATCAGCAGCAGGATCAGCATCACGATCGCCACCGCCGAGGCCACCGGCCAGTCGCGGTTGTTGAAGAACTCGTTCCACATCACGCGGCCGATCATCAGCGTGTCCGGGCCGCCCAGCATTTCCGGGATCACGAACTCGCCGACCGCCGGGATCATCACCAGCATGCAGCCGGCGATGATGCCCGCCCGCGACATCGGCAAGGTGATGGTGAGGAAGGCCCGCCACGGCCGCGCGCCGAGGTCGTAGGCCGCTTCCAGCAGGCGGTGGTCGAACTTGACCAGGTTGGTGTACAGCGGCAGCACCATGAACGGCAGGTAGCAGTAGACGATGCCGATGTAGGTGGCGACAGGGGTGTTGAGGATGTGCAGCGGCTCGCCGATCACGCCGAGCCCGGTCAGCAGGTTGTTGAGCAGGCCGTTGCTGTCGAGGATGCCGATCCAGGCGTAGACGCGGATCAGGAACGAGGTCCATGACGGCAGCACCACCAGCATCATTGCGATGTTGCGGGTGGAGGTCGGCATCCGCGAGATGACGTAGGCCATCGGGTAGCCGATCAGCAGCGTCAGCAGGGTCGAGATCGCCGCGATCTTGAGCGAGCTGGCGTAGGCCAGCAAGTACTGGCTGTCCGAGAACAGCACCTTGTAATTGGTGAGGTTGAGCTTGAGCAGGACCTCGTCCTGCACGAATTCGAGGATCGGCGTGTACGGCGGCTGCGCGATCGCCAGCTTGGCGAACGAGATCTTCAGCACGATCAGGAACGGCACCGCGAAGAACAGCAGCAGCCACAGGTACGGGACCGAGATCACCGCCCAGCGCGGCCCCGGCAGGAAGCGCTTGAGGGTGGCGAGGCTCATGAGGTGAGCACCACGCCTTCGTTGTCGCCCCAGGACACCCAGACTTCGTCGCCCCAGGTCATGCCCTCGCTGGCCCAGCGCTGCTGGTTGGCGAAGTTGGCCATCACGCGGTAGCCCGTGGGCAGACGCACATGGAACACCGAGTGGCTGCCGAAGTACGCGATGTCCTCGATCCGGCCCTGCGCCTTGTTGTGCGGCTGCGCGGGCTCGTCCTTGCTGATCATCACCTTTTCCGGGCGTACGCCGTAGCCGACTTCCTGGCCTTCGTAGCCGCTGACGCCGTGACCGACATAGATCGGCGCCGGCAGCGACGGCGACACGATGGTCACGTAGTCGGCCTGGTCCTCGTCGATCCTGCCGTCGAACATGTTGATCGAGCCGATGAATTCGGCGGCGAAGCGGCTGGTCGGCGATTCGTAGATCTCGTCGGGCGTGCCGACCTGGCGGATACGGCCGGCGTCCATCAGCGCGATGCGGGTGGCCATCGTCATCGCCTCTTCCTGGTCGTGGGTGACCATCACGCAGGTCACGCCCGACTTCTCGATGATGTCGACCAGTTCGAGCTGCATCTGCGAGCGCAGCTTCTTGTCCAGCGCGCCCATCGGCTCGTCGAGCAGCAGGAGCTTCGGCCCCTTCGCGAGCGAGCGCGCCAGCGCGACCCGCTGCTGCTGTCCGCCCGAAAGCTGGTGCGGCTTGCGCTTGGCCAGCTTGCCGAGCTGCACCATCGCGAGCATGTCCTCGACCCGCTTGCGCACCGCTTCGCGGCCGAGGCCGTCCTGCTTCAGGCCGAAGGCGATGTTCTGCTCGACGGTCATGTGCGGGAACAGCGCGTAGGACTGGAACATCATGTTGATCGGCCGCTCGTAAGGCGGCAGGCCGTTCATCACCTGGCCATCGAGGTAGATCTTGCCGGAGGTCGGGGTCTCGAAACCCGCGAGGCAGCGCAGCAGCGTTGACTTGCCGCAACCGGAGCCGCCGAGCAGCGCGAAGATCTCGCCCTGGCGGATGTCGAGGTTGGTGTCGTCGACGGCGACGAAGCCTTCGAACTCCTTGCGCACGTCGACGATGCGGACGTAATCCTCCGCGCCCTTCTTCGCGGCGGCGTTCTGCGGTCGGTCGGTGGCGACTGCGGCCATGGGCGTTCCTCGGAATGCGGCGGGGCGGGCATCGCTGCCCGCCCCGCGGTCGGTCAATGGCCGGTCTTGAGCTGGGTCCAGATCCGGGTGTACTGGCGATCGACCTCGGGCGGCACGATCGCGAAGGTGAAGAGCTTCGCGCGCACGTCGTCCGGCGGATAGATCGTCGGATCGTCGACGATGTCCTTGTTCACCAGCGGCGTCGACTTCACGTTGATGTTCGGATAGCTGACCGTGTTCGAGTTGTCGGCCGCCACCTGCGGCTCCAGCAGGTAGTTGATGAAGGCCAGCGCGTTCTCCGGGTGCTTGGCGTCCTTCGGGATGGCCAGCATGTCGAACCACAGCGGCGCGCCTTCCTTCGGGATCGAATAGGCGATGTTGACGCCGTTCTTGGCCTCTTCGGCGCGGTCGCGGGCCTGGATCACGTCGCCGGACCAGCCGACCACCAGGCAGGTGCTGCCCTTGGCCATCGAATCGATGTACTGCGAGGAGTGGAAGTTGGTGATGTACGGGCGGATGCCCTTGAGCAGGGTCGCGGCCTTGTCGATCACCGCCGGATCGCGGCTGTTCGGGTCCTCGCCCAGGTAGTTCAGCGCGATCGGGATCAGCTCGGACGGCGTGTCCAGCAGGGTGACCCCGCAGTCCTTCATCTTCGAGATGTTCTCGGGCTTGAAGATCAGGTCCCAGCTGTTGGCGATGTCGGTGCTGCCGAACGCGGCCTTGACCTTGTCGACGTTGTAGCCGATGCCGGTGGTGCCCCACAGGTACGGCACGGCGTACTTGTTGTCTGGATCCTGCAGCGCGATGCGCTTCATCATCTCCGGATCGAGGTTGGCGAGGTTGGGGATCTTCGACTTGTCCAGCGGCATGAACACGCCGGCCTGGATCTGGCGACCGAGGAAGTTGAGGGTCGGCACGACCACGTCGTAGCCGGTCGAACCGGCCAGCAGCTTGGATTCGACCATCTCGTTGCTGTCGAAGACGTCGTAGACCACCTTGATGCCGGTCTTCTTCTCGAAGTCGGGGATGGTGTTCTCGGCGATGTAGTCCGACCAGTTGTAGACGTTAAGGAGCTTCTCCTCGCCGCCGGCCGGCTTGCCGTCACCGCCGGGTACGGTCGAGGCGCTGTCGCCCGACTTTCCGCCGCACGCGGCGAGCATGCCGGCGACGATGCACAGACCCAGGATTCGCAGTTTCATGATGCATTGACCTCCGCCCCGGGGGGCACGATGGGTGAATGATGCGACGCCTCCCGATTAGGGCACAGATCGACGGCCGGCGGAAGCGTCAGGCGACGCCGATCGCGTCCGCGGTCTCGTCGAGCGACTTCCAGGTCTTTTCGAACAGTTCGTCCACCTGCGCCCGGGTCAGGATCAACGGCGGCGACAGCAGCATTGAATCATAGGTCGCGCGCAGGATCAGCCCGTTGCGCAGGGCGTTGTCGCGGCAGAGCACGCCGACCTTGCCGCGCTCCTCGAAGAAGCGGCGTTCGCCCTTGCGCGGCACCAGTTCCAGGGCGCCGACCATGCCGGCGATGCGGGCCTCGCCCACCAGCCGGTGCTCGCCCAACTCGGCCCAGCGCTGCGCGAGGTACGGGGCGATCTCCTCTCGGGCGCGATCGACGATGCCCTCCTCCTGCAGGATGCGGATGTTCTCCAGCGCCACCGCCGTGCAGACCGGGTGGCCCGAATAGGTGCAGCCGTGGGCCAGTTCGCCGCCCTGCGCCTTGAGCACGCCGGCGACCCGGTCGTTGAACATGGCCGCGCCGAGCGGGATGTAGCCGGAGGTGATGCCCTTGGCGAGGGTCATCACGTCGGGGGTGATGCCGAAGTACTGCGAGCCGAACCATTCGCCGGTGCGGCCGAAGCCGCAGATCACCTCGTCGGCGACCAGAAGCACGTCGTACTGGCGACAGATGCGCTCGATCTCCGGCCAGTAGGTCATCGGCGGGATGTAGACGCCGATCGCGCCCATGATCGGCTCGCCGATGAAGGCGGCGACGCGTTCCGGCCCGAGTTCGAGGATCTTCGCCTCCAGCCGGCGCGCGGCGAGCAGGCCGTACTCCTCGGGCGAGAGGTCGCCGCCGTCGGCGAACCAGAACGGCGGGTCGATGTGGTGGATATCGGGGATCGGCAGCCCGCCCTGCCTGTGCATGCCGGCCATGCCGCCGAGGCTGGCGCCGGCCATGGTGGTGCCGTGGTAGCCGTTGTGGCGGCCGATGAAGATGTTCTTCTCCGGCTTGTCCTGCACCGCCCAGAAGTGGCGGACGAGCCGCAGGATGGTGTCGTTGGCCTCGGAGCCGGAGTTGGTGAAGAACGCGTGGTTCAGATCCGCAGGCGTCAGCTCGGCGAGCTTGGCCGAGAGTTCGATCGTCGGCTCGACCGTGCACTGGAAGAAGCTGTTGTAGTAGGCCAGCCGGTCCATCTGCCTGCGCGCGGCCTCGCCCAGCTCCTTGCGCCCATATCCGAGGTTCACGCACCACAGGCCGGCGAACGCGTCGAGCAACTGGTGGCCCTCGGCGTCCCAGACGTAGGCGCCCTCGCCCTTCACCAGGATGCGGGTGCCCTTCTTCGCCAGCGCGGCGTTGTCGTTGAACGGGTGCAGGTGGTGCTCGGCGTCGAGCTGCTGCAGGCGGACGATGTCGGCGTGGTCCATGGAGGCTCCGGGGAGAAGGGTCAGACGTTCAACAGCAGGAACTCGCGCTCCCAGGAGCTGATGACGCGGAAGAAGGTTTCGTATTCCTTGCGCTTCACCGAGACGTAGGCGCGGACGAAGCGCGGGCCCATCAACTCGTGCAGCGGCGTGCAGGTTTCGAGCGCATCGAGCGCCTGGCCCAGCGAACGCGGCAGTTCGAAACCCACGTCCTGGGCGCTGGTCGCCAGCGGCGCGGTCGGCTCGAGCTTGCCGCGCAGGCCCAGCAGGCCGCAGGCCAAGGTCGCGGCCATGGCGAGGTAGGGATTGGCGTCCGATCCGGCGAACCGGCTCTCGACCCGGGTATTCTCCGGCGTGTCCATCGGCACGCGCAGGCCGCAGGTCCGGTTGTCGAAGCCCCACTGCACGTTGATCGGCGCGACTTGCCCCAGCGCGAGGCGACGATAGGAATTCACGTTCGGGCCGAGGAAGGCCATGGCCTTCGGTACGTAGGTTTGCAGTCCGCCGAGGTAGTGTTCGAATTTTCGGCTGTGCTTGCCCTCGCCGCGGGCGGCGAACACGTTGCGGCCGGTCTTCGCGTCGACCACGCTCTGGTGGATGTGCATCGCGCTGCCGGGCTCGTTCTCCATCGGCTTGGCGAGGAAGGTCGCGTACACGCCGTGGCGCAACGCCGCCTCGCGCATGGTCCGCTTGAACAGGAACACCTGGTCGGCACGCGACATCGCATCGGCGTGGATGAAGTTGACCTCCAGCTGCGCGGCGCCGGATTCGTGGATCAGGGTGTCCACGTCCAGTTCCATCGCGTCGCTGTAGTCGTACATCAGGTCGAGGATCGGGTCGAACTCGTTGACCGCGTCGATCGAGTACGACTGGCGCGCGGTCTCCGGGCGGCCCGAGCGTCCGGCGGGCGGCTGCAGCGGGAAGTCCGGATCGGTGTTCTTCTGCACGAGGAAGAACTCGACCTCCGGTGCGACCACCGGGCGCAGGCCCTCGGCCGCGTAGGCGTCGAGCACGCGCTTGAGCACGTTGCGCGGGGCCAGTTCGTGGCGCTCGCCGTCCTTCGTGAAGCAGTCGTGGATGACCTGCGCCGTCGGGTCGGTGGCCCAGGGCACCAGCCGCACGGTGTCGGGATCCGGCCGCAGCAGCATGTCGGCGTCGGAGGGCGTGGTCAGCTCGTAGTAGTCGTCCGGATACTCGCCGGTGACCGTGGTCGCGAAGATGCCCTCGGGCAACCGCGTGCCGTAGTCGTGCGAGAACTTGTCGGCCGGGATGATCTTGCCCCGGGCGTTGCCGGTCATGTCCGGCACCAGACATTCGACTTCGGTGATGCGCCGGTCCTTGAGCCAGCGCAGCAGCGCGTGTTCCCCGGCGGCCGCGGACGCTCCGGCGCGGGGACCGCGTTTCGTCGAGCGCTCGCGGGAGGTGGCTTTCGGGCTCGTGGATTTCTTGCGACTCATGGCGTCATCCTAGCCGCTGGGCGGCGCGTTGTCGGCAGGCGTCGCCGAAGGCGCGGAAGATGCCGTGATAGAAGGGATTCTCGGTGACGCGCCACTCCGGATGCCATTGCACTGCGAGCAGGAAGCCGCCGCCGTCGCGGCGATAGGCCTCGACCAGACCGTCCGGTGCGGTGGCCTCGACCGCCAGCCCCTCGCCGAGGCGCGCGACGCCCTGCCCGTGCAGCGAATTCACGCGCACCCGCGAGCCGCCGGCGATGTCCGCGAGCAGACCCCCGGGCGCGAGCGCGACCTCGTGCGCCGGTGCGTACTGCACGTCGAGCGGGTCGTCGGTGTTCTCGCGATGGTCCAGCATGCCGGCGACCTCGTGCACCTTCTGGTGCAGGCGGCCGCCGAGGGCGACGTTGACTTCTTGGAAGCCGCGGCAGATCGCGAGGATCGGCAGGCGCAGCTCGATCGCCAGCGGGATCAGCGCGAGGGTGTTCGCGTCGCGCGCCGGATCGTGGAGGTTGCCCGCCCAGCTCGGTTCGTCGGAATAATGATGCGGCTCGATGTTGCTGACCGCGCCGGTCAGCAGCAGTCCGTCCAGGCCCTCGAGCGTCTGCCGCAGGCCGACCGGCGGCTGCAGGCCCGGCAGCAGCACCGGCAGGCAGCCAGCGCCGTCCGCGACCGCCCGGACGTACTTCTCGCCCACCGCCAGGAACGGATGCGGCCCGATCGTCTTCCGGTCGGTCGGCAGACCGACCAGGGGCATCCGGGGGGCGGGATCGGACATGCGCGACGCTCGTCGAGTGGGTGCGTGGGCGTGTCCGCACGTTAACCGCGGCGTTCGATTTCTGCAACAGCGCATCGAGGAGCGACCCCGGAATTCGGTCGTTGCTGCGGCGCGTCACGCCGCTTTTTGCCGTTTCCCGGGGATTCGTGGCAGGATGCCCGTTGAGTATTATTGACGCCTACCGAGCCAGATGCATTGCTGTCACACTGCCGCCCGCTCATGAACGCCTCCCTCGCCATGCCCCAGAACCTGACGCCCGAAGACCTGCTCGCCCTGCAGCAGGTGCCGGACTGCGAGCAGATCGACCTGCTGCTGCCGGACATGAACGGCCTGCTGCGCGGCAAACGCATCGCCCGCAGCGCGCTCGAGAAGGTGTACGCGGACGGCGTCTGCCTGCCGATGTCGCTGATCGCCACCGACATCACCGGCAACACGGTCGAGGAGACTGGCCTGGGCTACGACATCGGCGACGAGGACCGGATCTGCCGGCCCGTGCCCGGCACGCTGCGTCCGATCCCGTGGGCGCCGCGGCCGATGGCGCAGGTGCTGCTCGGCATGGAGGACGCCGGCGGCGGGATGTTCGAGGCCAACCCGCGCGAAGTGCTCAAGCGGGTGCTCGCCCGCTACGCCGAACGCGGCCTGCGCCCCGTGGTGGCGGTGGAACTGGAGTTCTACCTGTTCGACCCCCTGCCCGACGCCCACGGCCGGCCGCAGCCGCCGGTCAACGCGCACACCGGGGCCCGCAACACCAGCACGCAGGTCTACTACATCGAGGACCTGGACGATTTCCGGCCCTTCATCGACGGCGTGTCCGCGGCCTGCCGCGCGCAGGGCATCCCCGCCGACACCGCCGTGGCCGAGTACGCGCCCGGGCAGTTCGAGATCAACCTGAAGCACCGCGACGACGCGCTGATGGCCTGCGACGACGCGGTCTACCTCAAGCGCGCGATCAAGGCCGTGGCCCGGCAGCAGGGCCACCAGGCCAGCTTCATGGCGAAACCCCTCGCCGACCAGGCCGGCAGCGGCCTGCACGTGCACGTCAGCGTGCTCGACCGCGACGGCCGCAACATCTTCGCCTGCACGCCCGATGCGCCCGCGGACGCCCTGCGCCACGCGGTCGGCGGTCTGCAGCGATGCGCGAAGGACTGCCTGCTGCTGTTCGCGCCCAACGCCAACAGCTACCGCCGCTTCGTGCTGAACGCCTACGTGCCGCTCAACGAGGTCTGGGGCTTCAACAACCGCACCGTCGCCATGCGCATCCCGCACAGCGACGAGAAGAACACCCGCATCGAGCACCGGATCGCCGGTGCCGACGCCAACGTCTACCTCGCGACCGCGGCGGTGCTGGCCGGCATGCTCGAAGGCATCGAACGCGGCCACGACCCCGGCGCGCCGATCGTCGGCAACGCCTACGACCAGACCGAGGCCCGCACGCCGTACTGGCGCGACGCGATCGCCGACTTCATGGCCAGCGACTTCGTCGCCCGCCACTTCGGCGAGACCTTCCGCCACATCTACGGCCAGCAGAAGCTCAAGGAACTGCACACGTTCTACCGCGAGGTCACCACGCTGGAATACGAGTGGTACTTGCGGTCGGTGTGAGCCCGGCCCCGTCATTGCGAGCGCAACGAGGAACCCGCGTTTGATCGAAGCGTCGCCCGCCCCCTACCCGCCCAGTTGGTACGCCGCCAGCGCCGAGCCCCTGCCGCCGCAGCCGCGGCTGGAAGGCGACCTCGAGGCCGACGTCTGCATCCTCGGCGCCGGTTACGTGGGCCTGTCGGCGGCGCTGGACCTGGCCGAAGCCGGCTACCGGGTCGTGGTGCTGGAGGCCCAGCGCATCGGCTGGGGGGCGTCCGGTCGCAACGGCGGCCAGGTGATCTTCGGGTTCGGCTGCGGCGAGGCGAAACTGGCCGCGCTGCTCGGCCAGGAGGACGCCCGCCGGCTGTTCGACTGGTCGCTGGAAGGCGTCCGTCTGATCCACGAACGCCGCGAGCGCCACGGCATCGACTGCGACTGGCGCGACGGCCACATGCACGTCGCGATCAAGCCTCGCCACGTCACCGAGCTGCAGGCCTGGCAGCGCGAGCTCGAACAAGACTACGACTACCCGCTGCCGTGGTGGGACCGGGAGCGGTTGCGCGCCCAGCTCGATTCCCCGCGCTACCTCGGCGGCCTGTACGACGCCCGCTCCGGCCACCTGCATCCGCTGAAGTACGCGCTCGGCCTCGGCCGCGCCGCGCTCGCCGCCGGCGTGCGCATCTTCGAGGGCAGCCCGGTGCTGTCGATCGAACACGGCACGACGCCGGTCCTGCGCACGGCGCATGGGCGCGTGCGCTGCGACTTCGCCGTGCTCGCCGGCAACGCGCTGGTCAAGGGCGTGGCGCCGGAGCTGGATCGCAGGATCATGCCGGTCGGCACCTACATCGCCGCCACCAGGCCGCTGGGCGAGGACCGCGCCCGCGCCCTGATCCGCAACGACATGGCCGTGGCCGACGTGAACTGGGCGCTGGACTACTTCCGCCTGTCCGCCGACCACCGCCTGCTGTTCGGCGGCCGCGCCAGCTACTCCAACTTCCAGCCGCCCAATCTGCCGTGGGTGATGGCGCGGCGGATGCACAAGGTGTTCCCGCAGCTCGGCGGCGAGCCGTTCGAGCACGTCTGGGGCGGCACCATCGACATCAGCCTGAACCGCGCCCCGCACTGGGGCCGGATCGGCCACGACAACGTCTACTTCGCGCAGGGCTTCTCCGGGCATGGCGTCGCCGCCGCCGGGCTGGCCGGCCGGGTCGTCGCCGAGGCCATCCGCGGGCAGGGCGAACGCCTCGACGCGTTCGCCCGCATCCCGCACCGCGACTTCCCCGGCGGCCGCGCGTTCCGCACCCCGCTGCTGGTCGCCGCGATGGCCTGGTACAAGCTGCGCGACGCGCTGTGGTGAACGCGCCGCGCCGGCCCGCGCAGGCGCATGAAAATTCCGTTCACGAATGCTTGACGGCCCCGGGGCGCCTCTCTAGAATGCCGCCTCTCCAGCAAGTGGGGCCATAGCTCAGCTGGGAGAGCGCCTGCATGGCATGCAGGAGGTCGCCGGTTCGATCCCGGCTGGCTCCACCAACTTCCGAACGACCTGGCCCGTTCGGCAAGCACGAAGTTCCACGACGTCCCCATCGTCTAGAGGCCTAGGACATTACCCTTTCACGGTAGCGACCGGGGTTCGAATCCCCGTGGGGACGCCACACTAACTCCCAACACTGGGAGTAAACATTAAAGCCCTGATTCGTCAGGGCTTTTTGTTGTTGACATTCTGGGATGTGCATGCGTTGCGGCTTCGGGACTCAATTCAGATCGCTAAGCGATCCGAATACAACCTCGATTTCGCGTCAGCACTTTGTCACTAGACGCGAGCGGAAACGCGTGCAGCCGTGCGAATGTCTGCAGTCCGGATGCCGGTGGATTCCAGCGCTTGCCGCATTTCCTGGAAGACGGGCTTTTCCCCCTTCGGGTCAGAGATTGTCACCAACACGGAGAACGGGACGCCCTCAGGCGGAAGCTCAACCCCAGCGCGCGTGAGGTAGTTGACCGAAAGGCGCCAGTTCGAGCTAACGCCCCTTCCCCTCATGCTTTTCGCGAACGTTTTGGTCGGCGCCCACTTCAGTTGGTGCTGAATCATGGTTCGCTCGTCAGAGCCGCCCCCTTCAAAGAACACGTGCGTCGGTTCGAGCGCGTCAGAGAACTTGCCCTTTGCATCTTCCTGTTGGAGGGCGGCGTCGATGTTGACTCGCACGAACTCCGGACCAAACCTGTAGTCCAGCGGCGGCGTTGCCACCAGCGTGAGCTTTACCTCCCCGCTGCACTTTCCGTCGGCGTCAACGAGCGACGGCGGCCAAGCAAATCGAAACTCAAGCATCTTTCCGGTGCCGATCCGACTCGAAAACAGGAGCGTGATCTCGTGGGGCGATCCGGCCAGGAGCGAAGCAGCATCCTTCGGGCGGCCGAATCCCGCGAGCTGCGGAGCCACGCCCTTGAAGACTTTCTTCTTCAGGATCTTCGGCGTTTCAGCTCCGTGCACTGTGAGCGCGATGAGCGTCTCACGCGACACGTCACCCTCGATCGCATGGTCGAGAGTAGCCAGCGTCTTGGCCACGAGAGGGGCCGCGTAGCTGGTCCCGCAACCGTTCGTGCTTGCGCCAGCGGGAGAGATCGAGTGAAGACCAGACCCAGCCGACGGGCAATGGGTTGCGGATCCGCCGAAGTGACAAAGGTCAGGCTTGATTCCCGTGCGAAGACCCGGGCCGCGCCTACTGTAGCGAGCCGGCGCTTCGCCAATGCACGAGGACAACCCGGTGGGGTTGAGTGCTGCCACAGAAACGTTACGAACTGATTCGGCCGGGATGAAAAGGCCGTCGTCACGCTTCGCCGCGAGAATCGCAGCGGCTTTCGCGTCATCGTTCGGCCACTCCGTGCGCATGTCGGCCGGTGAAAGGTTGCCCGCGGAAACGACGATCAGCACGTCGTGACGCTCAGCGATCTCGTCCAGTCGCCGCGCCTCCGTGCTGTACCTATCAAGCTGCGCCGGCGCGACGGCATTGACGCTCAGGTTAAAGACACGCGTGCCGAATTGCTCTCGGCAATGCGCTACTGCGGCTTCCACCTCATCAAAGAAGTCGGAACTTCCGTTTGGGAAGTAGATGTCGAAGACGCCCGGAGTGGTGACATCGGGAAAAAGATTGAGATCACTCAGCTCGCAGCCATCGGGGTCCAGCCCGAGCGCCGGATTGCGCGACGCACCTTCCACCAGGAGCCCTGCGATAAACGTGCCGTGATCCAGCGACGCGTGCGCGGGATCCAGCAGGCCGGACTGGTGCTTGACCCAAGGCCGCAGTTGCGCCGAGATGCCTCCATCGATCACACCGACCTTCGGGTAGGAGCGGGAGGGATCGGGCGGCGCGATCGGCTGCCGAGCAGACCCGCCGGGCTGACTCGTCGAAGTCGGACTTGAGCGCACAATCCTGGCGGGGAGGCGTACTTCTCGCACAAGCGGGTGCGTTTCGAGAAATCCCAGCAGACGGCGGTGAGCCTCTACATCGGCAATGTAGGTTTCCGCTTTCTCATTAGGCGAGCTGCGGACCATCCGGACCTGTACCTCTTGGGATACGTCAGAACTGCCATCCAACCGGCGTGCGTGCAGTCCTAGCCCGAGATCTCGAAGCCCATCGACAAAGCTGGCGAACAGCTTTCGGCGGGCACTCGGCAAGGTGTCCCAGTCGCTGCGTGGAGGCGGCAGCTCAAAGAGATCAACGACGTAACCGTGACCGGTGCCGGAGAGGCCGAGCCACTCGATTGCGCGTTCAATCTCGAACCGGCGCCGGCTGGATCGACCCCAAAGTTCGATTTGCTCAATCGCTCCGACCTCGCAGCGATAACGACTCGGCGCCGGAACCTCTTCGCCGGTTCGATTATCAATGCGCGTCTTTCCCTCTGCTTCCGCACGACCGATGCGCTCGCTCACCTGTTCGAGGCCGTCTGGCGTAACTCGGCAAATAATCTCGCCAAGCCCTTCGGCACCCACGACCGGGGCAATATCAGGCTTGAAAAGCGCGCTAGTCGGGCGATGCGATTTCGCCAACGCTTGTGCGCGCATGACAACTCGCGCATATCCAACAGAGCCAAATGCTGCGGAGTGCTCCTCGATCTGCGACGCGACGCCATTTACCTGCTTCATGATGCGCTGGCGATGGATAGCAAACGCTTCATCCTGACCGAGGAAGAAGTCCTTTCCGTTACTCACCGGGCGCTGCGTCTTTCGATCAACGCGGAAGTTGTCCGCGTTAAGCACAACTTGGATCGGCGAAGTGTTCAAGCGAGTGCCTCCTGAGCTTTGATCCAGCGACCGATAGTTGCCTTGTCGCGGTCAAAGAGCTGACCGATTTCGGCATGCGTCAAAGTCAAGTCACGAGCAAGGGACAACGAGTAGGCCAGTTTCGCAGAGTCTTGCTGGAGGGCTTCTCGCCGCTCCGGCATCAGGCGCGCACCTGTCAGTTCGACTGCATCACGCACGCAGTTCAGGGTTGCTGGGCCTGATCTATCGGCGAGAATCGCTTGCTTTTTGAGCGCCTTAGCGAAGGTTTCAACTTCAGCCCCTGAGAGGCCTTCTGTCAGCCAGGCAACGAGGCCCTCTACAACACTGCCCATTCGCATCGGGCCCAGATGCCTAGCGAGAATTTGACCGCGCGAGTTAACGCCGGGGCGCGGCACGTGCAGCTGTAGTTCAAAGCGCCGCCAGATTGCCGGGTCAAGAAGTTTTTCGTGATTGGTGATCGCAATCGTGATCCCGATTTCGCGTCGTCCGTCGATGCTCTGCAAGAGTGCATTTACAACGCGCTTGATTTCGCCAACTTCGTGCGGATCGTCGCGGACTTTGGCAACTGCATCGAACTCGTCGAGGATCAAGACGCACCGATAACGGTTCGCGAATGCGAAGAGGCTTCCGACGTTTCGGGCCGTCGTGCCTAAGAAGGATGAAACCAGTCCATCCAGTCGAGCGACGACTGCGGGCAAGCCCAATTGGCGAGCTAGCCAAAACGCGAGGGTTGTCTTTCCCGTTCCCGGCGCCCCATAAATCAGGCAGCTACGGGCGGGAGCTACGCCTGCTGCGGCCAGGCGGTCTGCGTTTTGCCATTCAACAACCAACGATTTCGCTGCAGCCTCAATCGCCCCCTCCAAAATCGGGAAGTCAACGTCGGCGTCGTCGGGGAAATACACGTCGGCAAGTGGAGCCGCGGTCTCGCGATCGACCGGGACTTGCGTGTTTCGACTCAGAATCTCGCCGGCCACCGGCGCCATCAAGCGCGATTGCGTCAGACGGCTGGGGGCCATGTCTGATGCACGCCCCGCCTGCGCAAGCAACTGCTCAATGCTCTTAGCCTGCTCAGCAGGGCCAGAGGCCCTTAGCTCCTCGAGCAGACGCTCGACCTGACGCCGAATCGCTGGCGAGCCTGTGCCCAAGGATATGCGGCAAAGCGCCTGAATGACTTGAAAGTGTTCCATATCGACGCCCAAATGCGGAATTAGAGCACTATAATGCAGTTTAGGCGCGCTTTGCAAGCCCATAGTTGCACCAGATGGCTATCTAGTTGCGCAACGGCGCGGGCGTGGAATATTTGGCGGCCTTGCTGCTTATTTCTGGCGTCGGTTTCGATAGATTCGACGAGAATTCTTGCCTAACTTATTGAATCTACTAGGTTGCAGCACGATTAGAAGTGGCTTGGTGAGAATCAATCCCACCGGGGAGTTAACGCGTGATCCCTGTAGGGACGCCAATTGATCAACGACTCAGGGCTTCCGAAAGGTGGCCCTGAGTCGTTTTGCAGACCCTTTCGGTGCTTTACGCTTGAGACCGCGCTTCATCGAATGGCCATGTCATGCACGGAAAGATGACCAAGGCGGAAATCCGGCGACGGTTCCCGGCGTTGCTCGCTGCGTGGCGCGCATTGC
>JAEWNA010000207.1 GCA_023392975.1 Pseudomonadota bacterium
GCGCAAGGCCGCCGATGCGCTGTTCGCGGCTGCGAAGCGGGCCGACGAGGCCGGCCGGCTCGACGAGGCCGAGGCCGCCATCGACTGTGCCGACGCCGTGTTCGGGCCCGCGGCCGACGCGCTCGCCCGCGAGGAACTGCTGCGCCAGCGCGGCGTGCTCGACTACCACCGCGAACGCGTCCCGCAGGCGCTGTCGCGCTTCGAATGCGGGTTGCAGCGGTCGACCGCGCGCGAGGACCGCACCGCGATCGCGCGTGACCTCAAGAACGTGGGCAGCGCACTGCGCCGCCTCGGCGACTACCAAGGCGCGCTGGCGGCACTGACCCGCAGCCTGGAGATGCAGCGCGCGGCCGGAAACGTTCAGCCCGCGGTGCTCAACAACCTCGGCGACTTCTATCGCGCCCTCGACGAGCGCGACAAGGCGGAGGGTTACTACCGCGAAGCGCTGGCGGTGTCGGAAAGGCGCGGCGATGCGAAGAACGCCGCGCACGTGCGCGAGACGCTGGCCCAGCTCGCGCTGGACCACGGCGATGCGCGCGCCGCGCGGCCGCTGCTGGACGCTGCGCTGCGCGCGTACCGCGAGGCCGGCAAGCGCACCTTCATGCTGCGCGTCTACGCCGGCCTGATCCGCACCGCGCTGCTGGAGGGCGACACCACGGCCGCGCAGCGCTTCGTCGCGGATGCGTTCGCGGTGGCCGACGCCCACCACCTGCCGTTGCCGGCCGACCTGCAACGCGAGGCCGCCCGCGTCGACCGCGCGCTGGGTCGCCCCGATGCGGCCGATGCGCGGTTGCGGCAGGCGCTGGCGGCACTGCCCGAGCGCGATGCCGATCGCGCCTCGCTGCTGGAGGTGCTGGCGGAAACGCTCGACGCGCAGGGCCGCCACGACGCCGCGTTCGCCACCCTGCGCGAGGCGCATGCGCAGGCCGAACGCCTGGCGCAGGCGCGGCAGGACCAGCAACTGGGCTGGCTGCGCACGCGGTTCGAGACCGCCGAGCGCGATCGCACCATCGCCGCGCTGGAAGGCGAGAACCGCCTGCGTCGCGCCGAGCTGCGCCAGCGCACGCTGCTGCTGTGGCTGACGGTGGCGGTCGCGGCCTGCGTCGCGCTGCTGATCTGGACCGGACTGCAGCGCCGCCGCCAGCACGAGCGCCTGCTCGCGGCGACGCGGCAGGTGCGGCACGAAGAGGAACTGGCGCGCTACCGGCGCGAGGCCGAGGCGCTGGCCGAGGACCGCAGCCTGCTGCAGGCGCTGCTGGACAGCCGCGGCGACGCCGTCTGCCTGCTCGACGCCGACGGCCACCTGCTGGCGGCCAATCGCGCGGCCTGCGAGCTGCTCGGCATCGTTGCCGCGTGCCCGGCCGGACCGGTACTCGCGGACTTGCTCGCCGCGGAGGATCGCGCGCCGCTCGCCGAGGCGCTGGAGCGGATGGAGGACGCCACCGGGCAGGCGTTGCCGGTCGCCGCGGCCGACGGCCGGCGTTTGCAGGCGCGGCTGTCGCCGTGGGAACGCGGCGACGGCCTGGTGGTGCTGGCGCTGGCCGCGCAGGGCGAGCCGCCCGAAGTGTCCACCGTGCCCGAAGCGCCGGCGGCGACCGCCGCCGCCATTGAGCCGGAGACCGGCGATGTGCCGCCTGCCGACGCCGGGTCCGATGACCTCCGCGGCGATTTCCGCCGGGCGCTGGTCGAGCTGATGCTGGCTGCCGTCGACGCCTGGGAGCGCAGCACCGGCACGTCGCGGCTGGAACTGGCGGAGAAGAGCCGCCTGTGGCGCGTCACCATCGACGACGGCCGCCTGCGCACCCGCGCGATGGAGCGCTACCTGTCGCTGTCGAAACTGCCGCGCAACCCGCGCTGGCGCGACGTGTTGCGCACGGCCTACCACGTGCTGGGGCAATGCACGCTGGAACCCGAGGCCCGCGCCGCCCTCCAGGCCCGGGTCGACGCGGTGCTGGCCTACACCCGCCGCGACGCGCTCGTCTGAGGCGCCGCGGCGCCGGCATCAGGAATCCGGGTCGTTGCCCGTCCCCGGCTGCGTCGCGGGAACGCAGACCACGCACACGCCCTTGAGGCCGTCCTTGAAGCGATAGTCGCGATGGTGGTCGCTGATGCCGTCGCCGTCCGCATCCTCGTCGTGGTTGAACGCATCCGGCGACACGATGTGCGGCACCGCCATCTCGCCGTGGCCGCCCCTCAGCTGCTGGCCGATGCAGGTCTCGGTGGCCGCCTGATTGGCCCAGAACCACTCGTCGACGATGCCGCAGGACTTGGGGGTGTTGCAGGTACTGCCCAGGACCATGTCGTCGTTGGCGTGCTGGGCGCGATAGGTGATGAGGGTCGATGTCGACAGATCGAAGGTCGACACCGCCTGTTGCTGGTAGCCCGCGGGGCACCAGTTGGCGGGCCGGGTGTCGTGGGCGAACGCCGGCGCGGCGGCCAGCAGGCAGAGGCTGAAGGGCAGGAGCGCGACGTTCCGCATGGGCAGGCTTCGGATGGGGACACAGCCGACAGTCTAGGGATGCCGCTGCCCGCCGGGCCATACGCATGCGGGAACAAATCGGGCCAAGGTGTGCGCAAGTCGTTGAATTCCCGTTCTGCGGCATGGCCGACGTCATCCGTGCGGCCCGTCGGCACCTCGCCGCAGGCCCGCCCGACGGGGTGGTGCGCAGTGCCGTTCGGTCCCGGATCGTCCCGGCATGTCCCGGTTTCGTACTGGCCGCCCGGTCGGGCCCTGCCTAGCGTGATCGCACCCCGTCATCCGGCGGGGACGATCCTCGCTCCCGGGAGAAGCACCCCATGAAACTGACCCAGACCCTTTCGCTCGGCCTGCTGCTGGCCCTGGCGGCCGCCGGCCATGCCCGTGCCGAGGCGCCGCTGCAAGGCGTGTTCGTCTATTACGGTGGCGCCGAGTTCGCCGGCAGCTCGGCGGGGCTGACCGTCGGTCCCTACGTCAGCGCCTTCGACTGCCAGACCGCGCTGGACAACGCGATCGACAACGCCGTGAACCAGGGCTACCAGATCGAGAGCGTTTCGCCGTGCATCGGCCACTGGGCCTTCAGCGGCGGCGGCGTGCCCGAAATGGAAGCCGCGCCGTACACCCTCGCCGTGCTGGCGGGCTCGCCCGGCGAATCCGGCGGCATCGCCCACGTCCTGCTGGACGAAGTGGCCGCGGCGCGCAAGACGTTCCAGATCGACCAGTACGAAGCCACGCTGCAGGCCATCGCCAAGGCCGCGATCACCGACCCGATCCGCAAGAAGGACCAGAAGGACCGCTGATCCGCGCCGTCCGCACGGACGCGGCGATCCCGCGATGTCGCCCGGCTTCCCGTCCGGGCGGCTTCCGTTCCACCGATCCCTTCGTTCCCTTCCGCACCGGAGTTTCCATGAAGTCCCTGCTTGCCTCCACCGCCCTCGTCCTGATGATCGCCGCGGCCTCGCCCGCTTCCGCCGCACGCATCGGCGGCGGCACCCTCGAACCCGTCGGTCCGACGCCCTTCGTGCCCGGCGTGTGGCGCGCGAAGGTCCGGTATGTCCATCCCCATTCGAACCCGGACGGCACATACTCGACCTACAGCTACATCGACATCACCGCCGACACGCAGGCGTACTGCGAAGGCCAGCTCGCCAGCCTGACCAACTCGCCCGGCGTGACGGTCGTGACCTGGTGCTGGTTCGACGCCACCTACGATTGATCCGATTCGTGCTGCACGACGACCGGCCGCAATGGTGCGGCCGGCCCTCTCCTCGACCGAACGTCGAACACGAGTCCGTTTCCATTCGAACGGCCCGCTTCCGCGAGCCGTCGCACCTGCCGTCTTTCCAACCTCCTCGCGAAACGCAGGTTCACCTCATGCGCCAATTCGCCCCATCCGCCGCCGTCGCGTTCGCAGTCGGTGCGCTGTTCGCCTCGTCCTCCGCGCTCGCCGCCGACTGGACCGCCGTCCTCTCGGTCGACGACGGCACCGGACCGCAAAGCGTCCGCATCGTCGCCGCCACGGAAGACGAGTGCTACGCCCAGGTGTCGCTGTATCGCGGCGCCGTGATCGTCGAACCCTGCCAGCCGACCGCCTCGGCCATCACCGACCCCAATGACGCCAATCGCACGTCCAAGACGCCCAAGCCGGTCACCGAGCCGAGGGATGCCGGGGGCGTGCTGGGGGGCGTCGGACATACGGGCGGCGGTTGATCGAGACTGCGGTCCGGTCGAGTTCAACGATCTCGTCCCGATAACGGAGGCGACTTGGCCCTCGCGGTTCCGAAGAACCGGGAGTTTTCCCCGTCATCCGGTGCGGCATCGGTTGCCGTCTGCGCCGCGGTCGACGTGCGCACGCTGCCCGCGCCGGTGACCTGCCGGGGCCTGTTCGCATCGGCCGACGTGCAGGTGCTGTACGTGTCCGTCGACGTGCAGATCAGGGCCGGCAACCTTGGACAGGCTCGGGCGGCGCTGGCGGCATCCGGCCTGGAGCACCAACGTCAACGGCGCCAGGTGGGTCTCGCTGAATGCGGCGGGCAGCGGCGGCAACGGCACCACCTCCTACTCCACGCGCCAGTCCAAGGTCGAGAAATGCACGATCCCGCAATCGATCGTGCTGAAGCGCTTCGTGGCGGCCGGCGACAACTACGAGAAGGTGTGCCTCACCGGGCCCGGTCGGCGGCGGCCCGGTGGCGTGCACCGCTGCCGGCGGCTACTGCTTCACGGCCGCCAACCAGTTGAACCACTTCGCCGCCTGGCCGGTGACGCTGCCCGGCGTGTGCACGCTCAACGTCGATGTCACCAATATCAGCGGCCCCACCGGCATGTCCCTCAACGCCGTGCTCGAAGGTCGCTGCACGAAAGAAGCGGTGAAGCCGGAGAAAGGCGAGCAGGCGCCCTGAGCGGATCGCGGCGCGGACCGAGCATCACCCGGTCCGTCGCAGTCCCAGCAGCACCAGCTTCGCGGACACCTTGTCCGTGAAGCCGGCTGGCGCGTCGTAGCCCATGCGCGCCAGCGCCTCGCGTTCGTCGTCGTTCGCTGCACCGTCGGTCATCAGCGCCTTCGCGATCGTCGCCAGCTTCGCGCCACTCGTCGCGGTGTTCGCCTTCAGCCACAGCAGCGCCCTCGTCAGGCGCTGTTCGACTGGGGTGAAATCGCTGCCGAGCGGATAGTCGGGCAGGGTGCCGTCGGCGCGGAACGGCGCCAGTGCCGCGGTCAGGCGTTCCGGCGTGTTGCGGCCCGGCATGCGCAGGCGCAGCAGCGCATCGCCGAGCTTGCCGGCCGCGTTCGCCCGCGACAGCAGGCCGTGCTGGAAGCGGCTGTCGGCCACCGCCGCCATCGCGGCGATGCAGTCCTCGTCGCAGGCGCCGCGCAGGTCGGCGATGCCGTACTCGGTGACGTACACGTCGCGCAGATGGCGCGGGATGGTGGTGTGGCCGTAGTTCCAGACCACGCTGGACACCGCCGGCCGGCCCGGCTCCTCGCGCACCGCGCGCAGCATCAGCACCGAGCGCGCGTCGTGCAGCGCGTGCGCCATCGCCACGAAGTTGTATTGCCCGCCCACGCCGGACACCACGCGGCCGTCTTCCAGCCCGTCCGACACCGCGGCGCCCAGCACCGTCGCCATCATGCAGGTGTTGAAGAAGCGCGCCTCGCGCCGCTGCACGCGCTCCAGCGATTCGCGACCGCCGTAGAGCTCGTTGACTTCGCCGACCCGGCGCATGCCGATGCCGCTGCGCGCGTCGTCGTCGAGCGTGCGCAGCCAGTCGTAGAATGCGTGCGAGCCGAGGTAGAACGCGCCGTGCAGGAATTCGCCCTCGCGTGCGACGCGGGCATGATCGGCGTCGCTGGCGCTGCCGTCGGCGATGCGCCGCATCAGCGCCTCGTCGTCGACCACGCGACGCCGCAGCACGCCGGCCTGCACCAGCGCGCGGAAGCCTTCGTTGATCATCTCGCTGCAACCGTACAGGCCGATCTCGAACGGGCCCAGTCCGCCGCTGGCGACGACCGCGGGATGGCGTTCGATCTCCGGATCCAGCGCCTGCAGCACGCGCCGGTAGGCGGCGTTGTCGGTGTGGCGCAGCACCAGCGCGTGGCACAGCGCGTCGGCCAGCGCGCCGATGCCGATCTGCAGCGTGCCGCCGTCGCGCACCAGCGCGCTGGCGTAAAAGCCGATCGCGTACTCCGCGTCGGCCACCGGCTGGCGCGGCAGCGCGAACAGCTTCGGATACGGCCCCGGTGGCGTCACCATCAGGTCGAAGAAATCCGCGTCCACCGCGGCGCCGCTCTCGATCCATGGCAGTTCCGGGTCGACCTCGGCGATCAGCAGCGGCCGTGGCGCACCGCGTTGCGCGATGGCGTCGAGCAGGTCGAAGGTGAGATCCGTGTTCGACGACAGCGACAGCCGCGTGCCGTCGGCGTTCGCCGCCACCTTCTGCACCACGCAGTTCACGCCGCGCTCGGCGACGACCCGCGCCACGTGGGTGTAGTTGAGGCTGGCGTAGCGGCGCTGCGCCTGGCGGGACCGCAGCAGCGCGCCGGACTGCATGTAGAACTCCTCGACCTCCACGTGCGCCGGCAGCGCGTCGCGCTTCTCCGCCTGCACGTAGGCCAGGCGCGGGAAGTCGTCGCCGAAGTGGCGCGAGAGGAACGGATCGAGGAAGCGGCGCTGCAGGTCGCTCGTTGCAGACGGGGTGTCCAGCGACAGCGCGGTGTAGAGGTGGAACGGCCGCGACGGGTCGCGCTCGATCCGCGCATACAGCACGTTGAGCAACCGGTGCGGCTTGCCGATGCCGAGCGGCGCGGCGACGTGCAGCGGGCCTTCGACGGTGGCGAGCAGGGTCTCGACGGCGTCGTCGAGCCGGGTGAGGCGATGCGGACGGGTTGGCGCGTTCATGCCGATATGATCGCGGAGTTTCGCCGCGGCCGTCTTGTCCCGGCACAATCCGCCGCAGTCAGGCGGGTCGTCCGGGCCGTGCAAGGGAGGGGTCCGCTGCAGGACGCGCGGCGCTTCGAAGCCGGGCGATCCGGCGCTTGACACCATCGTTTACGGGTGTAGTCTGAGTTTCGATTACGAACGTAAACGAATGCGCCCGACATGCAGATCAGCGACGCCGAATCGGTGGTGATGGACGTCCTCTGGCAGCGCAGCCCGCTGGCCGCGGAAGAGGTGGTGGCCGCGCTGGCGCCGCGCCAGGACTGGCAGGAGGCGACGGTGAAGACCCTGCTCAACCGCCTGCTCAACAAGGGCGCGATCGCCGCCGACAAGGACGGCCGCCGCTATCTGTACCGTCCGCTGCTGCGGCGCGAAGACTGGGTGCTCGACGAAAGCGAGAGCCTGCTGGCGCGGCTGTTCGACGGCCGCGTCGCGCCGCTGGTGGCGCACTTCAGCGAACACCGCAAGCTCAGCGCGCAGGACGTGGCCGAATTGCGCCGGCTGGTGGACGCGCTCGACGTGCCCGCCGGCGACGCGGGCACCGGTACGGAGGTCGACGATGGACACGCCTGAACTGCTGCAGCTGCTGTGGCGCATGACGCTGGTCGCGACCGCCGCGCTGGCCGCACTGCTGGTGCTGCCGCGCTGGCTGCGCGGGCGCTTCGGTGCCGATGTCGCCTACGCCACATGGTGGCTGCTGCCGGTATCGCTGGTCGCGCTCGCGGTG
>JAEWNA010000266.1 GCA_023392975.1 Pseudomonadota bacterium
GCCCAGCACCGCGCGCTGGTGCGCTTCGCCGAACACCGCGATCACCTGCGCGCAGTCGTCGTCGCGTGAGAGCAGCGGGCCGGCCATGTCGAGCGCGAACAGGTCGCCGTGACGGGCGCGGGCGTCGGCGAGCCAGGCCATGGGGTCGGCACCGATCGCGGCGACGTCGCCGGCGCGCGACAGCGGGCGCGCGACGCTCATGCGGCGCCCGCCGTCCATGCCCGCACCTGCTTCCGGATCCTGCGCATCGTGCCTCTCCGCGGCCTCCCGCCGCGCCTTCGCCACAGCATGGCACATGCCCGCGCACGCGGCGGCGCTATCATCGTCCGACCGCCCCGCTCCAGGACTCGCCCGTGCCGAACCTGCCCGTGAACGCATCGCGCCCGATGTCCCTCGCCGCCGCACTCGGCGCCGCCCTCTGTGCGGTCGCACTGCTGACCGCCCCCGTCGCGCCGGCCCGTGCGTTGACGCCGCCATTGCACTTCCAGACGCTGCAGGTCGAAAGCCCCGGTCCCGCGCGCTGGTGGCAGGACGCGGTGGTGTACGAGGTGTGGCCGCGCTCGTTCAAGGACGACGACGGCGACGGCAACGGCGACTTCAAGGGCCTGACCTCGAAGCTCGACTACCTGCAGGGCCTCGGCGTGAAGGCGGTCTGGCTGACGCCGGTATTCGAGGCGCCGTCCTACCACGGTTACGACTTCCAGGATTTCCACGCGATCGAGCGCGACTACGGCAGCATGGCCGACTTCGAACGCTTCGTCGCCGAGGCGCACCGGCGCGGGATCAAGGTGATCCTCGACCTGGTGCTGAACCACGTCTCCGACCAGCACCCGTGGTTCCTCGCCTCGGTGAAGCGGGTCAAGGGCTACGAGGATGCGTTCGTGTGGCGCAAGACGCGTCCGGAAGGCTGGGGCCAGGCGTGGTCGGACACGCCTGCGCCCGAAAAGGTGTGGCACTGGAACGCCGAGCGCGGCGAGTACTACTACGGGGCGTTCGACGCCTCGCAGCCCGATCTCAACCTGCGCAATCCGGCGGTGGCGGGCGAACTGGACGCGGTGGCCGCGTTCTGGCTGAAGAAAGGCGTGGACGGCTTCCGCCTCGACGCCGTGCGCTACGCGATCGAGGATGGCCCGCTGTCGGGACAGGCCGACACGCCGGAAACGATCGCGTTCTGGACGACGTTCGCGAAGAAGGTACGCGCGATCGACCCGGACGCGCTGCTGATCGGCGAGGCCTGGGCGCCGCTGGAGACCGTCGGCCGCTACCGCAACGGCGGCCAGGGGCTGGATGCCGCGTTCGATTTCGATTTCGGCGAGACGGTGATCGCGCTGCTCGACCCGCGGAGCGAACGCAAGGCGGACTTCGGCACGGTAGACGACGCCGCGGCCACCGGCGGTCGCGAGGCGCTGTGGGCCAACCTGCAGGCGCGCGCCGCGGCCGCGCCGCTGTCGTATTTCGCGCCGTTCCTCTCCAACCACGACCAGAACCGGCTGCTGCAGCGCCTCGGCGGCGACGTGGCGAAGGCGAAGGTCGCCGCCAGCCTGCTGCTGACCTCACCGGGCACGCCGTTCCTGTACTACGGCGAGGAGATCGGCCTGTCGCAGCCGGCGGTCGGCGAGGACCGCTACCGCCGCGCGCCGATGCAGTGGGACGACGGCAAGACCGCCGGCTTCAACGCCACCGGCAAGGTCTGGACCGACCGCTCGGGTACGGGCGGCTATCGCGGCCCGCAGGGCGCATGGTGGGGCAAATACTGGAAGGCGCAGCGCGGCCACGGCACCAGCGTGGCCGAGGAGGATGCGACGCCCGGTTCGCTGCTGCGCCACTACCGCGCGCTGCTCGCGATGCGCAATGCCACTCCCTCGCTGCGCAAGCCGGACGAGCTGCGCTGGTACCCGGTCGACGCCGCCGACGTGTGGGTGCTGCGCGCGACTTCCGCCGAGGGCGACGACTGGGTGGTGATCAACCTCGACCCCGCGAAGCCCGTCGAATTCGGCGTGCCGCCGGAGCTGCAGGGCGAGCGTCGCGATCGCCTCGGCGAGGGGACGAAGCGGCTCGGCGAGCGCTTCACGCTGCAGCCGGGCGAAACGCTGGTGTTCTGACCCGTCGGCCTTCGAGGTCATGGCGAAGACGACGGCCATGGATCCGCGCATCGAACGGGCGATCCTGCTGATCACCAACCGTTTCCGCGAGCCGCTCACGTTGCCGGACATCGCCGCGGGGACGGGGCTGTCCCCGTTCCACCTGCATCGCGTGTTCAAGGCGGAGACCGGACAGACGCCGGCGACCTACCTGCAGCGGGTCCGTCTCGAGCATGCCGCGCATCTGATGATCGTGCTGCCGGACGCATCGCTGCTGCACATCGCCATCGACAGCGGCTTCACCTCGGCCGCGACGTTTGCCCGTGCCTTCCGCAGCCGGCACGGTACCAGCGCGACCGAATACAGGCACCGCAAGCGCCTCGATCCGCAAACGTCGGTCGTTCCCGTGGCGCTGTCGCTGCATCGACTCCCGACGCGGCGGCTCCGGGTCGAACGCTGTGCGCTGGACGAGAACGCACTGGACACCGGCTACGAACGGCTTCGACGGCGCGCGCGGAAGCTGCCGGGCGCGATCGATGCCCGCGTCGCCCTGGGCATCTTCGTGGATGCGCCGTTCCACACCGATCGCGCGCAATGCGACATTACCTCGCACTCGATGGCGACGAGCACGAAGGGGACGACGCCTTCGTGTTGCCCGGCGGCCTGTACGCACGCTTTCGGACGACAGGGGGCATCGACGCATTGTCGGCCGACATCCTGCGCTTCAAGACGAACAGGCTGGATCCCTCGTCCTACGCGATCGCCTCGACCCTCGCCTTCGAACGCCTGCCGCTGCCGGACGATGAACGCCGGCTCGAATACCGGACCGCCATCCGCGAGGTGTTCATACGCGTGCGTCCGAGACACGAACCCGCGATCTGACCCCATCGCACGCACCGCAAGATTTGCAAAGCCTGTCGCCCATCGCCCTTCTAGCCTTTGCGCGTTTTCTCGCAGAGGGCGCCCCCATGACAGGTTTCGTGCGTTACTGGTTCTATCCGTTGATCCTCGCCGCCACACTCGTGTTCGCAGTCCTCGCGATACGCGGCGGCAGCGACCTGCAGCGCGCGTTCGCGATCTTCGCCGGCGCCCGTTTCATGCTCCTGCTGGCGGTCGAACGCGCGGCGCCATGTCGCACCGAGTGGAGCATGACCTAGCGCAGCTTCCTGCGCGACCTGAAATACGCGGCTGTGGTCGGCGGTGGCCTGTACCTGGGGAAATTCCTGGCCGGCTGGCTGGCGATCGGCATGGCGGAGCGCTCCACCGGCGCGCTGTCGCACTCGCCGCTCGTGCTGCAGGTCGTGGCGATCATGCTCACCTACGAATTCTTCCAGTACTGGCTGCACCGCATCAGCCACGAGGCCCGCGGCCCCGTCGGCCGCTTCCTCTGGCGCACCCACGTGCAGCACCACCTTCCGCAGCGTGTGTACCTGCTGATGCACCCGGTCAGCCATCCGATCAATTTCGCCATGGTGCTGGCGATCAACGCGCTCGTGATCCGCGTCCTCGGCACAGGGCAGGATGCCGTGTTCCTGTTCAACGTGCTCCTCGGGCTGCAGGGGCTGGTCTCGCACTTCAACGTCGACATCCGCACGGGTCCGCTGAACTACCTCTTCATCGGTACCGAGCTGCATCGCGTCCATCACAGCGCCGCGCCCGAAGACGCCGGCAACTACGGCGTGCTGACGCCGTTCTGGGACCTGATCTTCGGCACGTTCCGCTATCGACCGAACCAAGTGCCCGCCGGGCTCGGCGTCTACGAGCCCGCGCGATACCCGACCAGCAACCAGTTGCTGGCGACACTGCTGCTTCCGTTCAAGCCGAAGCCGCCACGCATCGGCGACGAGCCCTGAGAACGACGAACCGACGCGTCCGTCCGGAACACAACCAGAGACCGCACGCTACACTCGGATCTCCCACGCACGCCACAGGCCCGTCATGCCGCCCCGCCATCGATCTCCGCTCGTCCTGTCGTTCGTGATGCTGCTCCCGACCGGCGCCGCCACGTGCGGCGATGCGGTGTTGGCGGGAGGCACGTATTTCTCGCACGGCGACTGGGAAGTGGCCTGCGACAACACCCGCACCTGCCGCGCGGCGGGCTACCAGTCGGACGATGGCGAGGAGGCGCTGCCGGTCAGCGTGCTGCTCACGCGTGCCGGCGGCGCGGGCACGCCGGTGACCGGCCAGGTGCAGTTGAGCGAAGGCTGGGACGAAGACCTGTTCAAGGCCTTTCCCGCGCGCTTCCCGCTCGCGCTGCGCATCGACGGCCACGACCTCGGCAGCGTGACGCTGGCGAAAGACGCGCTGACCGCCGATCTCGCCCCGGCACAGGTGAAGGCGCTGCTGGCCTCGCTACTGCGCGACAGCCGCATCGAATTCCGGGCGCGCGACAAGACGTGGACACTGTCCGGCGCGGGCGCGTCGGCGGTGCTGCTGAAGATGGACGAGGCGCAGGGCCGCGTCGGCACGGTCGGCGCGCTGTACCGCCGCGGCAAGCAGGACGAAACGCACGTGCCGCCGGCGCTGCCGAAACCGGTGATCGCCTCGCCGCCGCTCGCGCCGGCGCAGCCGGGGGATGCCACGTTCGTCGCGAAGCACGGCGCCGCGGTGCGCGCGGCGCTGCGCGAGGCCGGCGATCCGGACGACTGTGACGGCCTGACCGAGGCCGACGAGGACCACGCGCTGGAGGTGACGCGGCTGACGAAGACGCAGCTGCTGGTCTCGACGCTGTGCTGGCGCGCCGCCTACAACGAAGGCATGGGCTACTGGGTCATCGCGGACAAGCCGCCCTACCGGCCGGTGGTCGTGACGACGGACGCCACCGATGCTGGTGGCGGCGCCATCCACTCGGGGCAGAAGGGGCGCGGCATCGGCGACTGCTGGAGCACCGAGGGCTGGACGTGGGATGGGCGCGTGTTCGTGCACAGCGCAAGCGGCGGCTCCGGCCAGTGCAAGGGCTTCGCCGGCGGTGCGTGGGACCTGCCGACGCTGGTGAGCGAGGTGCGCGACGCCTGCTGACCGGCGTCGGCCGCAACATCACGCCTGCAGCACGCGCAGCAGCAACGCGAGCGGGCCGCCGACGTAGTACAGCAGGCGCCCGGCGATCACCAGCGCGCAGCGCACGCCGACCGCGCGTCCAGGTCGCAGCCACACCGCCGCCCAGGTGCCGAGTTCGATCGGCACGCGCAGCGCGGCCGCGTAGAGGGTCATGCCCACCGCCCACGACGCCCACCAGATCGCCAGCGCCAACAGGTATGCCTTGAGCCCGAAGGTGTAGTACTCGCCGAAGGTGCCGCCATAGGCGATGATCTGGTGCAGGCGGAACGCCGGCAGCGCCGGCAGCAGCGGGAACAGCCCGAACTTCACCAGCGGGCGATCGAACCAGCGACGTCGCACGCTCGCCCACGCCTGCGCGTACGCGGCGGCGCGCGATGCGCCCGCATCCGCCAGCGTCGCGGGCGCGCCCGCACGCACCAGC
>JAEWNA010000256.1 GCA_023392975.1 Pseudomonadota bacterium
CGCCGCAGGCCGAGCCGGCCCAGGCCGCGCCGCAGCCGGATCGCGCCCGCGCCCTCTGACCTCGCCGCTTTCTTTCCCCCACAGGACCCCGAACCCATGACTTCCGATAACAGGCTCTTCAGAAGCACGACCCTCAGGACCAGTCTGATGTCGAAACCCGGCGCCCCCTTGCTGCTGGCCCTCGTGTTGATCGCCGGTTGCAAGCCCGCCGCGCAGGCCGGCGACGCCGCGGCGCAGGCCGCTGCCGAGGCCCCCGCCGCGGCGACGGCCGTGGTCGCCGCGGAGGCCGCCACCACGCCTGCGGCGCAGGTCGTCATCGACGCGGGATTCAAGGAGGGCATGCCCTACGCGACGCTGCGCAAGCAGCTGATCGACGCCGGCTGGCTGCCGCTGCGCGATCCGGAGTGCTGGAAGAACGCCGGCCCCGGTTCCACCGTCTGCGGCCTGCTGCCGGAGGTCGAGAGCTGCAGCGGCGACGGGTACTGCAACATGTATTTCGCCAGCGCCGAGGCCGGCAAGCGCATCGAGATCGGCACCTACGGCCCGTACGAGCGCTGGAACGAGCCGGGCCAGGAATCCGCGCTGGCCGTGAAATCCTGGCAGGTCTCGCCGCTCGACGCCCAGGCTGCGCCGGCATGCCCGTCGCAGGATTTCGACGCCTTCCTCAAGGCCTTCGCCTCGAACGACGAGACCGAGCGCGCCTTCACCGCGCCGGTGGTGAAGGTGGCCGAGCTCGGCGGCGGCGAGGACGGCACCGACACCGTCATGGTGTACGAGACCCGGCGCAGCTACGACGGCTTCAACGTGGCCTTCACCGGCAACGCCTTCCACTACGTCGACAGCGAAGGCGCGAAGGACACGTCGCCGCTGAAGCTGGATGTGCAGGCGCAGGGCGACGATGTCCGCCAGGTCCGTTACCAGTACGGCATGTCCGAGGGCAATTCGTACACGTTCCGCCGCACCGACGGCTGCTGGTTCCTGACCCAGGACCCCGAGCCGCCGAGCCCCTGATCCCTGATCCGGGCGCCCGGCCGCCGGCCGGGCCGCCCACCCGATCCCCCGTTGCCCGACGGACACGCGGCGCCGCCGCCCTTCCGCCGGATCGCGAAACAAGACCATCGAAAAGGACACACGCATCATGGCCAAGATCACCATCTACGAAAGCGTCGGCAGCAATTCGGAACACGTCACCAACTATCGCGATCTCGAGAACCACCACCCAAGCAAGCACCAGCAGGAAGCCGGTCGCGTCTATGCGCGCGTGAACGGCGAGAACGAGGAGATCCTCGGCAACTACGGCGGCACCGCGGTGCTGACGCCGGGTGGCAATTACATGGTGAGCAAGGACATGGTGCTGACCGCGCCCGGCCTGTCCAACGGCAACGTGCCGGTGCCGTCGCCGGCGGCAGGCGTGATCGGCAAGATCGACCGCGAGAACGGCATCGTCACCATCAACGATCCGGTGACCGGCGACACGATGTTCCAGACCCGCCACATGCGGGTCGACGCCAACCTCAAGCCTGGCCAGACGGTGGAATACGGCCAGCCGCTCGGCGAGCAGCATGGCTACAACAAGGGCAACCCGAACGCGTTTCCCGACCACGTCCACTTCGACGTCAACACGCGCTACATCGCGCAAGCGGACAAGTGGATCAAGGACATGGAGAGCGGCGCGCTGACCACCGACCGTCGTCCGGCGCAGACCGCCAACCTCACCAACGAAGCGCCCACTTTCGTGCCGATCTCCGGCAATTTCCCGAAACCCGCGGACCCGCCGCTGGCCGACGGCAAGCTCACCTACGGCGAGAAGGGCCCGGAGGTCGAGAAGCTGCAGCGCGCGCTGAACGCCGCCGGTGCGCACGACGCGAAGGGGCGCGCACTGAACCCCGACCAGGACTTCGGCGACCGCACCCGCGAGGCGGTGCGCGACTACCAGCAGAAGCACAACCTGCCGGTCACCGGTGAAGCCGACCGCCAGTTGCTGACCACGCTGGGCGTGATCGCGCCGGCGCAGACGCAGCCGCAACCCCAGCAGCCGCAGCCGCAACAGCCGCAGCCGCAGCCGCAGCAGCCCCAGAGCCCTCAGCAGCCGCAGCCGACGACGCCCGGCAAGCTGTCCGGCGGCCCCAACGACTACGGTTCCGACAATCCGCTGGGCAACCTGATCTCGCGCGGCGAAGGCGACTACGGTTCTTACAACCGCGGCCGCGCCGGCGATGCCAACGGCGCCAAGATCGACTTCTCGGAGATGACGGTCGGCGAGGTGATGCGTCGCCAGGGCCTGCCGTCCGGCGACCCGGATCGTCTGTTCGCGGTCGGCAAGTACCAGGTGATCCCGACCACGATGGCCGGCGCGGTCAACACGCTGGGCATCGACAAGGACGCCAAGTTCACGCCGCAGTTGCAGGAGCGCATCTTCGCGGACTACCTGATCGACGAGAAGCGTCCGGACATCAAGGCTTACATCACCGGCCAGACCAGCGGCCCCGAGGGTCGCGAACGCGCGCAGTACGCCGCCGCGCTGGAGTGGGCGAGCGTGGGCGACCCGCGCAAGAACGGCGCCAGCCACTACGGCGGCACGGCGAACAATGCGGCGTCGATCACGCCGGATGAAGTCGGCACCCGGCTCGACTCGATGCGCGAGCAGTACCAGAAGAACGTCGCCGCCGGCATGAGCCAGGCGGATGCGTATCGTGCGCTCAGCGGCGATCCGCAGAACTTCGGCAAGAACCAGACCGGCCAGACCCAGGGCCAGAGCGGCGGCCTCGACGACAAGCTGCTGATCAAGGGCGAGGACGGCCCCGGCGTGAAGCGGCTGCAGGAGTCGCTGAACGCCGCCGGCATCACGGTGAACGGCAAGCCGCTGCCGACGACGGGTCATTTCGGTGACCTGACCGAGCAGGCGGTCCGCCAGTTCCAGGAGCAGAAGGGTCTGGAAGTGGACGGCAAGGCCGGCAAGGACACGCTGGGCGCGCTGGGGATCCATCCGGGCCAGCCGGAGCGGCAGACGCCGCCCGTCACCGATCCCGCCAAGACGGAGAACACGCCGTCGCCTCGCCCGCAGGCTCCGTCCGATCCGTCGAACAACAGCACCCACCAGGAGCAGGGCAGGACGCCGACCGAACAGCCGCCGGCGACCAACGGCCAGGCTCAGCCGCAGCAGCCGACGCAGACCGACAAGCCGTCGATGGCGGACCCGAAGCATCCGGACAACGCGATGTACCGCCAGGCGCTGGCGAATCTGGAGCAGCTTGGCCCGAGCGGCGGCTTCAAGTCGCGCGAGGAGATGGAGCGCGCGGCGGCGTCCGTCGCGGCGGACGCGAAGGCGACCGGCCTGACCTCGATCGACCACATCGCCAAGACCAACGCCAGCGCCGCCAACGGTGGTCAGGCGCTGCTCGTGGCGGTGCAGGGCGACCCGACCAATCCGGCGTCGAAGAACTCGTTCATCGACTACAACCAGGCGACGGCCCAGACGGTGGACCAGAGTTCGCGCATGGCCGAGACCGCGAGGACCCAGCAGGCCCAGCAGCCGGATGCGCCGCAGCCGGAGAACCGGGTCGCGATGGGCGCACGCTGATCGCCCGTCCGATGACGCCGGTGCGCGCGAGAACCGCGCGACACCGGCGCCAGGCCGGCGCTTCCTCCACGATGCCCTTTTCGACGGACGCACGATGACTTCCAGGATGTCTTCCAGCCCCCCGCACCGCGCGCGCGCGATCGCCCCCGCGCTGCTCGCGCTGTCGCTGTGCTGCGCCCTCGCGGCCTGCGACCGCGCGCCTGCACCCGCTCAGGACACGCCCGCGCCCGCGCCGGCGGCCGACCCTGCTC
>JAEWNA010000322.1 GCA_023392975.1 Pseudomonadota bacterium
GGCCAGCGCCGCGCGCACGCCCTGCTCGGTCGCCGCGACGAACGCCTTCGGCACGACGCCGCCGACGGTGCGGTCCTCGAACGTCACCGCATCGTCGTCGCGCGGCGCGATGTCGACGACGACGCGCGCGAACTGGCCGAGGCCGCCGTTGCGCTTGACCACCTTGCCCTCGACGCCTTGCAGCGCGGCGCGCGGGGTTTCCTGGTAGGCCACGCGCGGCGTGCCGGTGCGCACCTCGACGTTCCAGTCGTCGCGCAGGCGCTCGACCTTCGTTTCGAGATGCAGCTCGCCCATGCCCCACACCAGCGTCTCGCCGGTCTCGGCATCGGCCTCGACGCGGAACGACGGATCTTCCTGCGCCAGCGCGGCCAGTCCCTGGCCGAGCTTGATCAGGTCGGCCGCGTTCTGCGCAGACAGCCGCAACGCCAGCACCGCCGGCTGCACGCGGATCGCTTCCAGCGAAAGCCGCGCGTCCGCTGCGCTCAGCGTTTCGCCGCCGACCGCGTCCTTCCAGCCGAGGATGGCGACGATCTCGCCGGCATGCGCCTCGCGCACGTCCTGCGTGCGCGCCGCCTGCACCACCGCGAGCCGGCCGATGCGCTGCGTGCGCCCGCGATGCGAACGCCACACCGCCTCGCCCGTGCGCAGCGTGCCCGCGTACACGCGCACGTACGCAACCGGCCCGTGCGCCTGGTGCGCGACCTTGAACACCAGCGCCGCGAGCGGGCCGTCGGGATCGGCAGCCAGCGTCGTGTCGGTGCCATCGGCGCGTTCCGCACGCACCGCGGGACGGTCCAGCGGCGACGGCAGGTAGCGCACGATCGCGTCGAGCAGCGCTTCGATGCCGCGGTTGCGGATCGCCGAGCCCGCGAGCACCGGCACGCCGGCACCCGCGAGCGTCGCGCGTCGCAGTGCATCGCGCAGCAGCGCGTCGTCGATCGGGCGCTCGTCGAGCCACGCGTCCGCGAGCGCATCGTCGTGACCGGCGACGGCCTCGATCAGCCGTTGCCGCGCCTCGCGATGGCGCAGCGCCTCGTCGTCGGTCCACGGGCGACGCACGGTCTCGCCGTCGTCCGTCCACGACACGACGCTGCGTTCGACCAGATCGACCCAGCCTTCGAACGTGCCCGATTCGCCGAGCGGAACGCCCAGCGCCCACGGTTCGACGCCGAGTCTTTCGCGCAGCTGCGCGAGGACGCGGCCGAAGTCGGCGCCCGGGCGATCCATCTTGTTGACGAACGCGATGCGCGGCACGCCGTGCCGCTCGGCCTGGCGCCACACGCTCTCGGACTGCGGCTGCACGCCGTCAACCGCGGAGAACACGGCGACCGCGCCGTCGAGCACGCGCAGCGAGCGTTCGACCTCGATCGCGAAGTCGATGTGGCCGGGCGTGTCGATGAGCGAGAGCCGATGCGTGGCCTCGCCTTCCGGCGCCCAGTCCAGGCGCACGGCAGCGGCGCCGACGGTGATGCCGCGGCGGCGTTCGATCTCGGAGAAGTCGGTCGTGGCCGCGCCGTCGTGCACTTCGCCGATGCGATGGATCGCGCCGGCGGCGTAGAGGAGGCGTTCGGTGAGGGTGGTCTTGCCGGCGTCGACGTGGGCGATGATGCCGAGGTTGCGCCAGCGGGAAAGTTCTGTGCGGATGTTCATGTGCGTTGATTCGTATCGCCAACATGCGGGGCCGCACGCCCCGGTTGGCGACGGGACGGGCGGCTAACGTTCGGTGTCGGCGGCCTGGTGCATGGCACGTTCTCCTGGTGTGTTCGGTGTGGTGGATCGGGTGATTCGGAAAATCGGGTGATTCGGAAAAATGGCGGGCAACAAAAAAGCACCCTTGCGGGTGCTTGTCTGCGTCGCGACCGGAGGCGGCGGATCAGCGTGATCCGGAGCCGTCGATCGCATGAGGCAGGCGCACCCGGCCCGCGCTCGTGCGCTGGCGGTTCAACAAAATCAGGAGCGGGTTCCGCGTCATGATCGTGGCCGGTCGGGTGGAAGAAGGCGCGCATTCTGCGCGTGGGGTCGCCGCGGCGTCAACGCGGCACGGATGGGACGCTGCGTCCGGCTTCAGCGGGACCTGCAACGGGCGGATGCGCCACGCAGTCGCATCACCCCGCGACGATGTCCGTCATCAGCTTGCCGCGCAGCACCAGGCTGGGCTGTCCGCCGGGGTGCAGCGCATACACGGCGAAACCGTTCGAGTAGATCACGCCGCCGTCGGCGGTGAGGTCGAAGGACGCGACATGGCGGGCGAGGATGCGTTCCTCGCTCTGTTCGCTGCGCAACACCAGTTGCCAGCTCTCGGGCACCAGCACCGGCGCGCCGTCGACGCGCTTGCCGCTGCGCATCGCGGCCTCGGCGTCGACGTAGCGGCCCTTGAGCAGCAGGCCCTTGAGGTCGGCGTCCTGCTGCGGACCGCTCGCCGAGGTCAGCGGCTTGCGCGAGTACACCAGCGACTGGAAGTTGAGGAAGTGGAACAGCGTGCGCAGCAGCCGGAACGGGAACAGCAGCGCGTCCATCAGGATGTCGCTGCTCCTGTAGCGCTGGCCTTCGTACGGTCGCCGGATGAAGAGCAGGTCGCCGTTGGCGGTGACCCGCGGCTGCAGGTAGTCGAAGCGCGCGTCCTCGAACACCGGACGCAGTTCGCCGGTGCGCGTGTCGAGCAGCTGGATCGAGGCCGGACCGATCGCGACCACGTGGCCTTCGGGCCCGCGCGCGAGACCGGACGACTGGAATACCAGTTGGCCAGGCTTGCCGGGCACCCAGCACGGCGCGCTGTCGATGGTGTCGCCGCCGGTGAGCTCGCGATAGTCGCCGCCTTCCACGTGCATGCCGACGATGTTGGCGGTGCCGTTGCCGGCCTGGTGGCTGCACAGCAGCTGCTGGCCGTCGGCGCTGAGCTGCAGATCGTCGAGCAGGAAGTTCTGGCGGTGGATCAGCCGGCGTTCCTGTCCGCTGGCGAGGTCCTGTTCGAACAGGCCGCCCATCGACTTGTCGCGCAGGAAGTAGATCAGGCGACCCTCCGGCGCGAATCGCACCGAGCAGGCGTACAGCGGCAACTCGCGGCCGACGCCGTCGCGCCATTCGCCGCCGGCGCGCACGGAGAAGGTCGTGCCCTCCTTCCAGGCATGGCGTTCGCGCGAGCGCTCCAGGCGATCCATCGCGGCCTGCACGTGCGGGCTGTGGATCTCGCGCGGCGCCTGTCCCGGCTCGGCGCAGAACATCTTGCCGTGGGCGATGAAGGCGATCCGCCGCTGGCTCGTTTCGCCCGGGCCGGCGTCCGCAGAGGAGGTCGTCCAGCCGTCGACGGGCGCCGCGCCGCGCCCGCGCTGGCTGACGATCCAGTACAGCAGTGCGACCACGGCGATCACGAGCAGGATGTGCATGGCGGGCGGGCGTTCGAGGCGACGGCCGGGATTGTGGCCCGCGGCCGCCGGCAGCGTCCACCCGTGCGCGACGCCCGTTCCGCCGGCCCGGAACGCGAACGCCCCGCGCGGGGCGGGGCGTCCGGAGGCGCATGCGGGCGCGGGATCAGCGCCGCATCGAGGCGAAGAATTCGTCGTTCGACTTGGTGGTCTTCATCTTGTCGAGCAGGAATTCCATCGCCGCGATCTCGTCCATGCCGTGCAGCAGCTTGCGCAGGATCCAGATCTTCTGCAGCAGGTCGGGTTCGATCAGCAGGTCCTCGCGACGGGTGCCGCTGAGGTTGACCGCGATCGCCGGGTAGACGCGCTTCTCGGTGATGCGGCGGTCGAGGTGGATTTCGCTGTTGCCGGTGCCCTTGAATTCCTCGTAGATCACCTTGTCCATCGCACTGCCGGTGTCGACCAGCGCGGTGGCGATGATGGTGAGGCTGCCGCCTTCCTCGACGTTGCGCGCGGCGCCGAAGAAGCGCTTCGGGCGATGCAGGGCATTGGCGTCGACGCCGCCGGTCAGCACCTTGCCGGAGCTGGGCACGACGTTGTTGTAGGCGCGGGCGAGGCGGGTGATCGAGTCGAGCAGGATGACCACGTCCTTCTTGTGCTCGACCAGGCGCTTGGCGCGTTCGATCACCATTTCCGCGACCTGCACGTGGCGGGCGGCGGGCTCGTCGAAGGTCGAGGACACCACTTCGCCGCGCACGGTGCGCTGCATTTCGGTGACTTCTTCCGGACGCTCGTCGACGAGCAGCACGATCATGTGCACGTCGGGATGGTTGTAGGTGATGGCGCTGGCGATCTGCTGCATCATCATCGTCTTGCCCGCCTTGGGCGGCGAGACGATCAGCGCGCGCTGGCCCTTGCCCTGCGGCGCCATGAGATCGAGGATGCGGCCGGTGATGTCCTCGGTCGAGCCGTCGCCGCGCTCCAGCTTGAAGCGCTTGCGAGGGAACAGCGGGGTGAGGTTCTCGAACAGGATCTTGTTCTTGGACGCTTCCGGCGGTTCGGCGTTGATGGTGTCGACCACGGCCAGCGCGAAGTAGCGTTCGCCGTCCTTCGGCCAGCGGATCTTGCCGGCGATGTAGTCGCCGGTGCGCAGGTTGAAGCGGCGGATCTGGCTGGGCGAGATGTAGACGTCGTCCGGGCCGGCGAGGTAGCTGGCTTCGGCCGCGCGCAGGAAGCCGTAGCCGTCGGGCAGGATTTCCAGCACGCCGTCGGCGGCGACGCCGTCGCCATGGCGGGTCAGCACCTTGAGGACGGCGAAGATCACGTCCTGCTTGCGGGCGCGGGCGACGCCTTCCTGGATGTTCAGCTGCTCGGCGACATCGAGCAGCTTCATCGTCGGCATGCGCTTGAGGTCGCTCAGCGAATACTGCGGGAAGCCCTCGGGGACCTGCGTCACCGGCCGCGGCTGGAACGGCTGCTGATAGTTGTTGCCGCCCTCGCCGCGCTCGCCGCCTTCGCCCTCGCCGCCCTGCTGGTCGCGGTTGCGGAAGCGGTCGCGGCGGTTCCGGAAGCGGTCGCGGCGGTTGTTGTTGCCGTTGTTGTTGTAGCGCTGGAACTCGCCGCCCTGGCCCTGCGACGACTCGCCGCCGGCATCGCCCTGGGCGGCCTGGGGCGGGGCATCGCCGGAACCGCCCTGCGGCGCGGGAGGTGCGGCCGGTGCAGGCGCGGGGGCAGGGGTGTGAGGCACGTGCTGGGCTTCGACCGCCGGCGGCGGTGCGGGTGCGGGCGGCGGCGGGGCCACCGGCTGCGGCGCTTCGGGGAGCGGGATGTCGGCCTGGACGGCCGTCTTGGTGGCGCGCGGTTTGCGCACGCGCTTCCCGGCGGTATCGCCGGAATCGGGAGTCTTGTCGGACAAGCGGGAATTCCTCGCGGCTGCGAGCGTCCGCAGTGCGCGGACGGGACGGGGATGGGTGGTCTGTGAGACGGAGATGGTGCGGCGCCGGGGGCGCGTCGTCGCCCTAGAAGCTAGCACCGGCGCGGCGCGGCGGCAAGCGGACCCGGCGGCCGGGGTTCATGTGCCGCGACGAACGGCACGGAAATGCCGCGGACGTCGCGCGCGGGGCGCCGCGCCCGGGAGGCGCGGCGAGGGGACGGCCTCAGAGGGCGCTGTCGATCAGCTTGGCGAGGTGCGGCTTGCCGACGGCGCCGATCTGGGTGCCGTGGACCTGGCCGCCCTTGAACACGAGCAGCATCGGGATGCTGCGGGCGTTGTAGCGCATGCCGAGGCGCTGCTCGTTGTCGACGTTCACCTTCACGATCTTGGCCTTGCCGTCGTATTCGTCGGCCAGCTGGTCGAGGAAGGGCCCGATCATCTTGCAGGGGCCGCACCAGGGCGCCCAGAAATCGACCAGGACCGGCACGTCGGACTGCAGGACGAGCTGGTCGAAATCGGCTTCGGTGGCATGGGCAATCTTGTCGCTCACTTCGGGTCTCCGGAAAGGCGTGCGGCGCGCCGGGGCGCGTCGGAGGGGGTGATCGGGGGGCAGGCTGCTACACTGCGGGTTTGCATCGCCGGCTTCAAGGGTCGCATCCCGGGGGCCGAACGCCACATCCCGGTCGTGCGCGGTGAGGACCAGTCTGCGGTCCCCTGCCCCCTCGCGCAAGCGCGGAACCCGCCCTCCGCCGCCGCGCCGACCCGCCCAAGACCCCAGGACATGAGCGACAAACCCTTAACCGACATCGTATTTTCCTCCTTCGACCTGCATCCGGCCCTGTTGGCCGGTCTCGAAGCCGCCGGGTTCACCCGCTGCACCCCCATTCAGGCGCTGACCCTGCCGGTGGCCCTGCCGGGCCGCGACGTGGCCGGCCAGGCCCAGACCGGTACCGGCAAGACCCTGGCCTTCCTGGTCGCGGTCATCAACCGCCTGCTGACCCGCCCGGCGCTGGCCGAGCGCAAGCCCGAAGACCCCCGCGCCCTGATCCTCGCCCCGACCCGCGAACTGGCGATCCAGATCCACAAGGACGCGATGAAGTTCGGAGCCGACCTCGGCCTGAAGTTCGCCCTCGTCTACGGCGGCGTGGACTACGACAAGCAGCGCGCCCTGCTGCAGGCCGGCGCCGACGTGATCATCGCGACCCCGGGCCGGCTGATCGACTACGTGAAGCAGCACAAGGTGGTCAGCCTGCACGCCTGCGAGGTGTGCGTGCTGGACGAGGCCGACCGCATGTTCGACCTCGGCTTCATCAAGGACATCCGCTTCCTGCTGCGGCGCATGCCCGAGCGCACCACCCGCCAGACCCTGCTGTTCAGCGCCACCCTCAGCCATCGCGTGCTGGAGCTGGCCTACGAGCACATGAACGAGCCCGAGAAGCTGGTCGTCGAGGCCGAGTTCATCACCGCCGCGAAGGTGCGGCAGAAGATCTACTACCCCGCCGACGACGAGAAGATCCCGCTGCTGCTGGGCCTGCTTTCGCGCAGCGAGGGCGCGCGGACGATGGTGTTCGTGAACACCAAGGCGTTCGTCGAGCGCGTGGCGCGGTCGCTGGAACGCGCCGGCTACCGCGTCGGCGTGCTCAGCGGCGACGTGCCGCAGAAGAAGCGCGAGTCGCTGCTGAAGAAGTTCCAGGCCGGCCAGCTGGAACTGCTGGTCGCCACCGACGTGGCCGCCCGCGGCCTGCACATCGACGGCGTCAGCCACGTCTACAACTATGACCTGCCGTTCGACGCCGAGGACTACGTCCACCGCATCGGCCGCACCGCCCGTCTCGGCGCCGAGGGCGACGCGATCAGCTTCGCCTGCGAGCGCTACGCGATGAGCCTGCCGGACATCGAGCGCTACATCGACCAGAAGATCCCGTCGGAGCCGGTCACCCGCGAGCTGCTGACCGCGCTGCCGCGCCCCGAGCGGCCGAAGCCGGCCGCGCCGGCCGAGGGCGAAGTCGCCGGAGACGAGGACGACAGCATCAGCACGATCTTCCGCGAGGCCCGCGAAGCCCGCGCCGCCGACGAGGCCAAGCGCGGCGGTGGCCGTCGCGACGGCGGCGGTCGCAGTGGCCCGGGTGGCCGCAGTGGCGGTCGCGGCGAACGCTCCGGCGGACCGCGCCGCGAAGGCAGCCGCAGTGAAGGAGGCTCGGGCGAAGCCCGCGGCGATCGTCCGCCC
>JAEWNA010000281.1 GCA_023392975.1 Pseudomonadota bacterium
GCGTCCTCGCGGACTGGATCCAGTTCTACAACCACCGGCGCCCGCATCAGGCGTTGGGCATGAAGACACCCGCCGAGGCCTATGCCTTAGTGGCCTGACCTGTGCAGGATGTGCTGGGTCATTACAAAGCCAGCGGCACCCGCCCGCAAGCTGCCCTGCGCGGCATGGCCGCCATGGTCTGCGGCCTGCGCTACGACGACGACAACCGCCTGGTGCCGCTGGAAGGCGCGGCCGCATGAGCTTCACCCGGGCGCAGGCGATGCCTGCGCCCGGGTGCCGATTCGATAGCGCGTATCGGCCGCGGCTTGCGCTTGATTCCCCCCGGGGCGTATTGCCGAATGCATGAAACCAAGCCAATCGACGTGAGCCGGAATATCTCCAACTCATGACCAAGCCTGATCCCCTGCAATGGACATACGAGGATGCCCGTCGGCAGCTGCTGCGCGACGGCATCGCAATGAGCACGGCGGCGAAGGTCGCGTGGTTCGAAGAGATGGTGGCTTTGGCGGTGAAGTTCGAAGCGATCCATCGCCTGCCTCCGAGGAATGCAGACAGCGCGTCGCCCGGCTAAGGCCAAAGGCCGCACCCGTGAATTTCGGAGAAGTGTGCATTTCTTCTTCCCGGGTGTGCGCGCTGCGCTTGCCCGGGATACGCAATCTCATGGATCAGTCGAACGCCCCCATCGCGGCGGCGATGCAGGCGACCAACGCGATCGCGGCTACGATCGCGGCCGGGACCACCCATGCGGGACGGACGGTGCCGGGACGGGGCGTCCCCGCATCTTGCGGCGCGGTCGCTGCGGCTGCAGGCGCGTGGTCGAGATCCCGCCCGTTGCCCAGCAGGTCGAGCACGCGGGCCACCGTGGCCTCGTCGAAACGGTAGGGGTCGAAGCTCGACAGCCCGAGCTCACGCAGCAGGGCCTTCATCTCGGCGTCGAGCGGTACGTACTTCATGGCCCAGGTCGCGAAGCCAGTGCGCTCGATGGGCCGGCGGACCAGGACCTGCAGGTCGGTGTGCCGCGGGTCGCGCAGCAGGGCGGCGTAGAGCCGATCCACGTCCTCGGTGCGGCCTTCCAGGCACTGGAAGAAGCAGCCGTCGCCGAAATACAGCGCGCCGACCAGGCCGCGCCGCGCGTTGTTGATGCGCGACTGCGCCAGGATGCGCGCGACGCTGGGTTCGATCCCCAGCTCGGCGGGCATGGCGGTGAAGGTCGAGCGGCTCACGTACACGATCTGGACCAGGTCCGACACGGGTTGTCTCCCTTCTGTGGGTGCGTTCATGGGGGCGGCGCGCGGGGCGACCTCGCCCTCTTGATTGCGCTCAGGACATACGGCGGACCGGCCGGCGCGGATGCACGCGGGCGGCGTGCGCGGCGTACCGCGGGGCACCTGCCGGGAAAGCAAGGGATGCACGCCACCCGCCGACGTGCCGTCGCGCCAGGCACGATGCATTTTGCGGTGCGCTGCGGCGCACTCCGTGCAAAGCGACGCGATCTCGGCCGCGGGTCGGGCGTTCATGCAGGACTGTCGGACGCGGTTCGATAGTCGCCGCACGTCCCACGTCCAAGGAGTCATGCCATGAATGCCGCGTCTTCCCCCAAGCGCGTCGCCATCCTCGCCACCAACGGGTTCGAACAGTCGGAGCTGATGGAGCCGCAGCAGCGGCTTGAGGCCGCCGGTTTCTCGGTCGACGTCGTGTCGCCGGACGGCCCGCAGATCCGCGGCTGGAAGGACAAGGACTGGGGTCGGAGCGTGTCGGTGGATGTCGCCCTGTCCGACGCCTCGCCGCAGGACTACGACGCGCTCGTGCTGCCGGGCGGCGTGATCAATCCCGATATCCTGCGCACGAACGCCGATGCGGTCGCGTTCATCCGCGCGTTCGATGCCGCCGGCAAGCCGCTGGCCGCGGTGTGCCATGGTCCCTGGCTGCTGGCGGAGGCCGGCGCCGCGAAGGGACGCGAGGTCACGTCGTGGCCGTCGGTGCGCACCGACCTGCAGAACGCGGGTGCGCAGTGGAAGGACGCCGAGGTGGTCGTCGATGGCCACATCATCACCAGCCGCAAGCCGGACGACCTGCCGGCCTTCAGCGCGGCGATCGTCGATGCCCTGAACGCGTCGAAGGCCAAGGCCGACTGACGCGCGACCGAAGCGTCGATGTCGGTCCGCTGCCGCTGGCGTCGCGTTCGCCCGTCGGGTAGGGGACGCATCGCCGCCTCCGTCTGTGCCCGATCGAGCGGCATGCGTCTCCAGGCGTCAGCGTGCTGCCGCCCGGGGCGGCGCAGGGCAGGGTGGATGCTGGGCATTCCCGGCTCCTGATCGCGCGACATTCCGGACGCGCCCGGCGCCCTGCCGCCCAGTCGCCGGGTTGCCCCTCGGACCCGTACCGTTGCCCCATTCTGGTGCTGCGTTGTCCCTTGAACAGCCAACGTTGCCCCTCCGACCAGTAACGATGCTGCTTTTTTCGCCAACGCGAGCCCTTTGACCGGCAACGCTGCGGGTCGAAGCAGTGCGAGACGAGCTGGTGTTCGCAACATCGCGCCGCTGGAGGTGCCGGGTCGCATGGTGGTCTGCCAAGCCTCTGCCGTGGGTCCGTGTCGGGGTGGTGGGATTGAGCCCCCTGCGGGGCTGGCACGTCGTAGCGGTGTCCGCAGCATGGCCTTGCGTGCGAGCCGCCCCATGGGGCATGGCTTAGGATGACGCTCGAATGGTGTCGTTCCGGGACGCCCAGGCAGATCTGGCGCGGTCAGCGCCGCGCAAGTCGAGTCGCAAGGAGACACGCATGGTTCGATCCCGCTCCGCGCATGGAATGTCCGCCGCATGCCGCGCCGTCGCGCTGTGCGCCGTGGTGTGTGCACCCTCCACGCATGCGGCAGGCCACGGGAACTGGGTGACCGTCTACGACAATGACAATGCCGATGCGTCGCCCGTCGTGCGGCTCGATGCCATTCCGGATCGCACGCCGGCGATCGACGGCATCCTGGCCATGGTGGCGTTCCAGCAGACGCCGTTCGGCTGCGTAGGACCGTGGGAGACGATGGAATGCCCGCTGACGCGCGATCTCGGACTGGGGCTTCAATGCTCCGACGCGCACGTCGCACTGGTGCGCCGCTGGTTTCCGGATGCCATGCCGAAACTGAGTGGCTTCGGCCCACAGCGATATTCCGGCTACAAGGGGACGGGACCGGACGCGTTGATGTGCGAACGCACGCCGGAAAGCGCGACGTTCCAGAGCCACCTGTCCTCACTGCGTTTGCGTCGACACGGCAATGAGGTCGTCACGTACATGACGGTTTCCTGGTACGCGCAGGAGCGCAGCGGATGGATCGAGTACCGCACGGTGTACCGCGTCGACCAGGACAGGATCGTGGTGTTGTCGAACCGCGAGGTGCGGCGATCCCGCGACGACGACGGTGGGAATGCCGAGTGAGCGGTGACCTCAGGCCAGCCTCGGCCCCCTCTGAATTGTTTCGAGACCTTGTTGCTGCGATGGTGCCTGCGGCGCCTGTTCAAGGGCCTGTTGCTGGGCCAGCCGGGATACCTGCTCGCTGCTTTGGGCGAGCGGTTGGGCGGCGAGGTCGGTAGCGGCGCCGACTGCGGTCCGTGCCCAGGGGGCGGTCGGGTCCGGGGTGTCGGTCATGGCGACGGTACGGCCGTCGGGCGTGAACGCGGCGAAACCGATCTGCTGCAGGCCGCGTTCGCGCGCTTGGGCCGTGAGGCCGCCCGCCAGTTGCCGACTGAATTCATCCGGCTCGCGGCCCAGTGTACGATCACGTTCGTGGACCACACCCAGCAGTGAGGCATACATGGCATGACCCGGATGCGCCGCGTCGTCGAGCAATAGTCGGGCGGGTTGCCTACGCTCGTGCTGCTCCGGGGGTCGCTCGTCTTCATGCGGATGTCCCTGCGGATGCGCCGCGTCACCGCCCGGCGCACGTGCCGGCGGCTGCGCATCGCGGAGTGCTTCCGTGGTGCCGAAATCGGCACGCGTGTTGCGGAAGTTCGGTGCATTCGGATCGACGTGCAGCAGGCGGCGCGTCGTGCCATTCTCGGTGATGTCGAGGTCGGTGGTTCCGTCGTTGTTCCTGATGCGTGTCAGATTCTGTCGTTCGATATCCCGCCATTCGCCGCCGATCCGGGCGTGGCCGTGGCCATCCTGGTTCCACACGACGAAGTCGCTGCCTGACGTGTAGAACCCCGCGGTTGCCCGGTGGGTTCCTTCCGGCTGGGGGCGGCCGTAGGTATAGGTGTTGCCTTCGTCGAGTGCGCGAATAAAGGGGCGCGCCTGTTCCGGCATCAGGAACAGCGTCTTGACGGTGTCGTATTCCGCCGGGAGATTCGGGTTCGTCGCGAGCGCCGGAAGTGCCGTGGCGTCGCGATTGCGCAGGGCGACGGGATCGGCGAGCGGGTCGGCGACGACGTGGCGCCATGTGTCGTGCAGCGGGCTGCGAGTGTCCGCGTTGCGCAGAGCGATGAGGACTTCGGCGCCATTCAGCGCATGGTTCGCGCCGTCCTCCAGGTAGTCGGGCCTGCCATCTCTGGCATTGGGCAGCATGCGAGCGATGGCGCCCTTCACGTCATCCACGCTGCCGAGCGTCCCGTTGTCGATTCCCCTGATCACGCCGGGATAGCGCTGGGCGTCACTCTGGTTTTCCAGCTTCGAGACCAGGGTGGCAAGGCGGAGTTGGTCGTCAACGGTGGCGTTCGTGTACAGCGCCGTCTCCCGCAGTTGCGCCAGCGCGCCGCCATGGTCGCGGTGGCCGTCCCCGGCACGCATGAGTCGATCGATCTGGGCCACGTCGCGACCATGGATGTATCGCGTGCCTTCGTCGGAGGCCAGATAGGTGTTGAGTCGGGACTTCGTCGTGGCGTCGAGATCGACGCCGTTGGCATCGCGGATCTCATTGCCCTGCCGGCGGAGGTCGGAGATGGCCTGGGTCCGCTGGGCCTCCGTCAGGACCCAGCCCGGATGTTCCCGCTGGTGCGAACGTGCCCAATCCTGGTAGTGGTCCACCAACGCGGTCGGGACGTCATCGTGGATCCGCGCATCGCGGTGTTGCCCGAGATCCGTCTGCAGCGACCCGATCGTGTAACCGCTGTTGGCGACCGGATGCATCCGTCGCGTGCCTGCATCGATCGTGCCTGCGAACCGGAGTTCGTACGACACATCCCGTCCGGCATAACTGCCTTCCGAGGATTTGCCGATGGCGAAATAGGCGGCGGCCTGCAACTCGGCATCGGTTGCCTGTTCGCGCTGGCGCGCCTGTTCATCCGTCATGGCATTTCTCCGTTCTGCTCAGTGATCGAGCGCATCCGTGAGGTACTTGTTCGGATCGTCGACCCGCTCGGCGACGATCCGTTTGGCGATGTCGCTTGCCGCGGAGGCATCGATGACGCGCAACGACGGGGCCTGCCCGGCGGGAGACAGGTCGGCCATGCGCAACCGGTAGATGTAGTCGCCGATCGCCGCGAGGAAGGTCCCGTCCCGAAGATCGAGTGCGCTGCGCACCTCGGAGACCCATTCGCCGCTCGGGCAGTCGCTGTCTGGCGGCGCGTGATACATCGCGACCTTGGCCCAGGCTGACGACATGTCGGCGCGATCCTTGCCGGGCTGCCGTGCGATGACGTGCAATTCCAGCGGGCACAGCCCCTGCGAATCGCTGGCGAAGACGGTGTCACCGAAATCGAGGGCGATGTCGCCATGTCCGAAGTACATGGCGCCGTTGCCGTCGCCCGGGTCGGGTCGGGGCTGGAAGCTCGCGTCGGCGAGCCAGCGATGCGGTTTGCCGGCATCGTCGGTCAGGACGTAATGCCGCGATGGCGTGTCGTCGACATCCAGACGGCCTTCGATGACGGCGCCGGTGAAGAACCCTATGGCCCGGACGCGGCCTCCGTCTGGGCTGGACACGGCCCATGCTTGCCATGCCCGGCCTTCTCGTTCGATGAACATGCGGTCGGCGCTGAATCGCCGCTCAGCGACGTCCGTCCGGGGCCATCCGGGAACAGTCTCGGGGCCCTCTTCAGCCATTGCGGGAGGCGATGGGGCCTGCTCGGCACTCGGCGACGAGGCTGTAATTGCCCCCGGCGCAGGAGAAGACGAACAGGCACCGGCAAGGAGCATGCAGCCGGCCCACAGGCAGACGGATATCCGGAGTCGGTTCATGCGCGGTCCTTCGTCGGCAATGGTCGCATGCTAGCCCAAACGATTGATTCCAAACAGCGCGCAGCCGGGCAAGGCCGAAGGCTGCACCCGAGATTCACGGAGAGCCTCGCGCCCGTTCTTCCCGGGGGTGCGAGGTGCGCTTACCTGGGCTGCCAAACCTCTGCGAATCGACGCGAACAGTTCGGTGTGGCTTTCGCGACCCGAGATCGCCCTAAGCCCGCTGATCCAGCTCGTGATGGATCAGGGTCACGCACTGCGAGGCGAACAGCATGGTCGGGCCGAGGGCGATGAGTTTGGCGCCCATGCGTTCGAGGCCGGGGATGGCCTTCTTGGGCATAGGGATGTGGTCGGTGAGCAGGAAGCAGGGGTTGTCGGCGAACGCCTGTTCGCGGATCGGGGTGCCCTTGCGGTCCATGAGGAACAGCTGGTGGTCCGCGGACAGCGCCTGCACCAGCTTCTCGAAACTGATCGTCTGCACCGTGACGCCGGATTCGACGGGGCGCGTTTCTTCCTTGGCCATGCCGCGCGATGCGTCCAGTGCCCTCGCGACCTTGGTCAGCAGCGAGCGCTCGTCGAAGCCGCCGATGTCGTGCATGGCGTTGATGTCGAAGCGCACGGTGCGAGAGAAATCGCGGGTGCTTTCCAGCACCAGGTAGACGATCACGTCGGGCCGGTGCGACTGGGCCACGAAGAGCGCGTTCATCAGCGTATGCGCGAGGATTTCGGTATGCGCATCCCCGCCCACCGCGGCCCACAGGGCCTGGCTCTCGGTGGGGGCCGCGCGTGCCCGAAGTACGAAGGTCCGCATGCGTGTTTCCGCTGTCTGGTCGTGCGTGGCACCCGGCGTGCCGCGGGCATTGTCGCGCGGAACCGGTGCCGGCGGCCATCGTGGGGTTGCGAGGATGAACCTGTGCGTGGTCGACGCCTCGGCGCCGAACGGACTGCCGGTCGAAGTCCCACCCCGGGGCGGTGGCCCGCTGCGAAGCCGACAGCAGACGGAATGCCCCATGCCGTGCGATGCTCGCGCGTCGAGCCATTCGGCGCAGTCGCCATGGTCTCGCAGGAAGACGGCATTCCACCGCGGTTACCCAGGAGCATCGCGCATGACCCATGTCACGCTGATCAACAAGACGAACGAGGTGGTGCGCCTGGCGTTGTTCATGGCGCCGGTGCTGACGCCCACGCTGTCCACCATCGCCTGGAAGATCGTGTCGCCGCCGCCGGGTGGCTCGGCCACGATCGAGTTTCCTCCGGATTTCGCGGTGCAGGCGCGCTATTCCAGCGATCCCGCCAACCCCTCGCACCTCGACACGGAGACAGCGGCAGTCGCGTTCACGGAGTTCACGGCGACGTTTTCCATCGAAGGCGCCGAATCCGAAGACGGGCAGGCGACGGGCGCGGTCATCCGGCAGCTGTTCACGGACCTGGTGATGAACGAGGTGCGGGTCGTGAACCACTATCCGATCGGCGTCGAGCTGTCGATCCTCAAGGACGGCAACCCGATCCATGCGCCGCAGGTGCTCTGGCCTGGTGCCATGTTCATGGAGGACATCCGCGGCTTGATCCATGTCGCCGTCGTGTCGCAGTTCGCGACCGCCGGCGAGCGACTGGTGCAGGAGGAAATCAGCCTCACGCAGACCGAGCTGCCCCCGAACGGCACGCTCGTGGTCACGGGATCGATGTGGACGGGGTATGCGTTGGCGGTGACGTAGGGCGTGAGGCCGGGGGGACGACGCTCCCCCGCCCGCTGCGGATGCAACGAAGTCCCCTGACTGTTCTTCGTGCCGCGTCTTGTGCAGGCATCGTTGCAGACGCCCAACCCGAGCCATTCGCCGTAAGCTGGTCTTTCCCGATCGACAAGGACGCCCATGAGTGCTCTGACCCTGCGCAACCACACGGACTGGACCACCCAGTACGTGGTCCGTCGCGGTGACCAGGTGATCGCGCGCCTGCCGGGCCTTGTGCCAGGCGCGCAGTTGCAGGTGCCCACGACCGCGGTTTACCAGGTCGTCGCCACGACGGTGATCGAAGGCAACACCTATACGTCCGCGCCGTTGGAGGTGACCGGCGCCGCCGGTTTCCTCGCCCGCGTGCGGCAGGTGGTCGCGCAGGGCACCTACGAGTTCGAAGTGATCGAGTTGTCCAGCACGCGCCCCGACGAGCTGCAGTTCCGGAAGACCAGCCTGTCTCCGGTCACCTTCAGCATCTCCAGGAACGGGGTCGTGCTGCAGAACGTGGTGGTCGCCAACAGCTTCGAGATGGTGACGCTGAACATCGGCGACACATACAGCATCTACGCGGTCATCAATGGCGTCACGACCGATACGGTCACCACGACGAATCCGGCCGCGACGATCACGGCCATCGCCGACACGAGCGACCTGGAGTTCGGTTACTTCACACTGGAAATCAGCTGAAACGAAGTGTCGTGGGGCTCGGGTGGCAGCGTGCCGCCGCGGCGCAGGCTGCCGGCGCCGCTCAGGACGAATCGCTTTCCAGCCGCCGCACGCGCTGCCGGTATGCCTTGACGTTGTCGCCGTCGATGCGTCGCTCGCGGGTGCCGTTGTTCTCGCGGACCTTCTCGTCGCGGAGGCGTTCGATGGGCTTGGCGTCGACCTTCGTCTCGCGTTCGAAGCCGTGCGATTTGTCGGTGTTGCGGTAGTACCGATACAGGGTCCAGTACAGCGCGGTGGCGCCGGCCGGCCCGGCGAGGAGGATCCAGAGTCCGCCGTCGTCGCTCATTGGGAACCTGCCACGATCGCGATCGCGATGGTTTCGAGGATGGTGCCGACGGTGAGCGCGGCCAGCAGCAGTTTCCACTGCTGCACGGGCACGCTGCCCATGGTTTCGCCGGTGCGGCCGTTGACCGCGATGTAGTGCAGCATGCCGCCGTTGGCGCCGGGCTGGTGGTACGAGTACAGCCACACCGGCAGGTACATCGACACCCAGCGCGTGCCGTGGACGTCGAGGCGCTCCTGCTCCCAGCGCACGCCGCGGTCGTAGCGGCTGACCGAGCCCTCGACCTGGGCGCGGGCGATCGACAGCAGCTGGTCTTCCAGCCGCGGCTGCATCTGCTCGACGTTGCTGTTGCGCTTTTCCGAGCTGAAGCCCGCAAGGTAGGAGGCATTCCACTTCACGGCGTTCTTGGTGTCGAACGGCAGGATGGTGTTGATGATGTTGTTGGTGTTGACCCGGGTGTCGAGGTTGCCGCGTTCGGTCGACGATTCCAGCGGCAGGTCGTCGACGGTGAAGTCGATGTGGCGCCCGATGCGGTAGACGTCGGCGTCGTAGTAGGTCTTCTTGTCGTTGTCGCTGCCGCGGGTGTATTCGCGCGTCTTGATCTCGCCCTCGCCGAAGAGGTCGGCGCTGGCGTTGCCGTCGACGATCATGTAAGGCATGTACACGCCGACGACGTTCTCCGGCGTGAACTGTTGCTTGAATTCCTTCAGTGCGAACAGCCGCCGCTTGTCGACGAATTGGCGGATGCGCGCGACCGCGTCGTCCTTCTTGATGTGGAAGGGCAGCACCGCGTCGGGCACCGCGCCGTTGTCCACCTGCT
>JAEWNA010000061.1 GCA_023392975.1 Pseudomonadota bacterium
GGGAACAAAGGGAACTTGGGTGACTGCGCCGCAGTTGGCGCATACCGCCTCGTGCATTTCACGAGGGGCCCCGGCAGCGGGACGGCTGGCCTTGCGTGCCGAACGGCAGCCCTTGCAACGGGTGGGCTCGTTCTGGAAACCTTTTTCGGCGTAGAATTCCTGCTCGCCTGCGGTAAACACGAATTCAGCACCACAGTCTTTGCAAACCAGCGTTTTGTCTTCGTACATGATCTGGTAACCCCCTGAATTTTTCTGATTCTTGGTTGTATGTTCGGCTGACCTGGTTTTTGACCCCACACCCGCCGGCTGGGAGGGTTGCTACTAGCGACTATGCGCCCTCACGCACTCCTCTCGGCGCTAACGCCGGCCGGACTGACAACTAGACCGCGCCATGATCGCCGGTGCTTTGACCGGTTTACGTGGACCGCTTTGCCCGCGGCTGGCATCGGTTTTCAACCACAGACCCGAAATACAACCATGCCTATTATATAGCGTGTATTCCGAAAAAACAAGAATAATTTTGCAGAAGCGTACGTATGCGCCTGTATTTATGAAGTTTTTTCCACTTTTTCCGTATCGGTGCCCCGTTTGAGATACGTATCCATCCATGCGGTGATTTCCTTCAGGCGCCGGATTCGGTTTTTGGGCTTGCCGGAGCGGGACAATTCGTGGTTTTCCCCGTGAAACACACACAGCCGTGCAGGCACACCGTGGCGGCGCAAGGCGTAAAACATTTGTATGCCTTCCGCTGCGGGACAGCGGTAGTCGCAGTCGCTGTGAAGGACCAGGGTGGGCGTTTTGATCCGGTCGGCATATTTCAAAGGCGACTGCCGCCACATCTGCTCAATATCCTTCCAGCATGAGGATGCCATCTGATCTTCCCCAAAAACATCGCCAATGTCCGACATGTTGGAAAAGGAAATCCAACTGGCGATGCTGCGCTGTGTAGCGGCACTTAGGAAGCGGTCCGTGTGGCCGATGATCCAGTTGGTCATGAAGCCGCCGTAACTGCCGCCGGTGACGCCCATACGTTCCTCATCCAAAAAATCGAATGTGCGCAGCGCCGTATCCGCAAAGGCCATGATATCCCTGAAGTCCGTTTCGCCATAGCGGCCACGGATATCCGCAAAGGCGTTCCCGCCGCCATCTGAACCGGTGGGATTGCAATAGATGACCGCGTAGCCGTTTTGGGCCCAATACTGCATTTCATGAAAAAGCACTGTTCCGTAAACTGTTTTGGGTCCGCCGTGAATGTCGAGGATCACGGGAGCCTTTTTCCCCGGCGCAAGGTCAATGGGCTTGATTACCCAGCCGGTAATGGTGTCCCCGTTTTCATTAGAAAAGCTGATTTTTTGCGGTACGGATAGCTGGTATTCCAAAAGGGATGCGTTAAGCTGGGTCAGTTGCTTTTCCGTGCCGTCATATGCAATCTCATAGGCCTCCATGCCGTGCAGCCCGCGCATGCACAATGCGAACAAGCGGCCGTCCCCAACGGCGCACTCTGCCGCCAGACCGCCTTCCCGGGTGACCTGATATACAGAATCACCCTCCTTATGGAAATACACCTGCGCGTTATGTCCCGAAGTGGCGATAAAGGCAAAGCCGCCCTGCCAGGGGTAGAGCTTATAGGAATCATTGCCCATCTTCATATCGCCGCCTACGCTGTTGCCAAAGGAAAGCATGTCTCCGTCATTTAGCAGGCAGGTCTTGCCATCTGCGAGAGAAACCGTAAAAAACGCGGCGTTTTCGTTTACGCCGTATTTTTGGCACAGGCTTGCCGCCACAGCGGCCTTATCTTCCGAAAGGAAGGCCGCCGCCATATGCGATGCCTGCTGCGCCGCCTTCACTTCCCGGCCTTGAAGGGTAGCCAGGTCCAACAGCATCAATTGATCGAAAAGGGGCGCCCTGTCCTCATAGGTGGCGGCCACATACAGCACCTGCTTTTTTTCAGGGGAAAGGGACAACAGCCGCGCTTGGGTGTATTCGCCCGTTAGGGGGGTGATATTTCCTTTGTCATACAGGTACAGGCGGCTGCGCCGCTTGTTTACTATGCCTTCGCCGTTCATAAAGAAGGGCAGTTCATCCATCACATCGCAGCTTTCCCTGTCTTCCTTCAGCTTGGCCATCGCCTTATCCATGTCTCCGCCGCATTCATGCCTTGCTTTCTCCAGCTCATGGTCATACAGCGCCGTAAACAAAAACTTGTCCTGTGCAATGAAAATGAAATCTGCCGCCATATAAGGCAGCCGCATTAATTCCCTTGCCTCGCCGCCTGCCTTGGGCAGAAATTGCAATACGGTCAGGGGTTCGCCCTTCTTGGCTTTTTCCTTGTCCTTTTCCGCGCGAAGGGAGGGAAAGATCACGCCGTCCTCCACCGGCCAGTATGCGGCCACATCCTGGGATGCGGTAAGCCGCCGCACTTGGCCATCCTGCCATGCGTACAGATCGCTGATATTTTTGTTTTGGTCCAGGTCCGCCTGTTTTATCAAGAAATACAACATGCCGGCCGACCATTTCAACTGACAGGGAAATTGTGCCTTTGTGAAAAAATCCAATCCTACCTGTTCCATGGTATCCTCCTTGGCTTTTTTAACCATTATACCAGTTGCACAAGGCAATGGAGTGGAAGATTTTCAAAAATAGCCGGCAGCGCTCCGATTCTGGGAACTGCTTTTTACTTAGGGTTCCAGCCTGACTATATCCAGGGTATGCACGCGATGTCCATCAAAAACAAGGAGATATAAGAATTTTCCAATTCAGTATCTGTCAGGCCGATATCTCATAGACGTGAAAGATGCCGCCCTTATTCGCATGGTACGGTATTGTTTGGATTGTTTTTGCATGCATGCATTTTTATCAGCTTGAATCAGTGGGTTAATAAGCAAATGGGAACATTTTGATGCAATTTTGACTTAAACCTGATATACTATACCGTGGCTGAAAATGCCGACTTACAAAAGGGGGTTTTATTTTGTCCTCCGACCCAATATGGGGCCATCTGCTATTG
>JAEWNA010000082.1 GCA_023392975.1 Pseudomonadota bacterium
CGCGACTCACGTCGCTCCTACAAAAAGCGCGACATGCCTGCCGTGTAGGAGCGACGTGAGTCGCGACCCGATCGACTGCCGGGAAAACCGCGTCACGGAAGGTCGCCGCGATCGAATCGCGGCGCACGGTTCAGAACCGGTAGCCCGTATGGATCGCCACGATGCCCGCGGACAGGTTCTTGTACGAGCAGCGCTCGAAGCCGGCGGCGTCCATCATGCCCTTGAGCTGGTCCTGCGGCGGGTGCTTGCGGATGGACTCGGCGAGGTACTGGTAGCTGTCGCTGTCGTCGGCGAAGAGCTTGCCGAGGCGCGGCAGGATCTTGAACGAGTGGAAGTCGTAGATCGGCTTGAACCAGTCGGCGGTGACTTCCGAGAATTCCAGCACGCGGGCCTGGCCGCCGACGCGCAGCACGCGGTGCATCTCGCGCAGCGCGGCATCCTTGTCGGTGACGTTGCGCAGGCCGAAGGCGATGGTGACGAGGTCGAAGCTGGCGTCCGGGAACGGCAGCGTCTCGGCGTTGCACTGCACGTACTCGAAGCCGCGGACGTTGCCGCGGTCGGTCATGCGGTCGCGGCCCACACGCAGCATCGCGCCATTGATGTCGCCGAGCACCAGTTCCCCTGCCTCGCCCACGCGATCCTTCAGCAGCGCGGCGATGTCGCCGGTGCCGCCGGCGAGGTCCAGCACGCGGTCGCCGGGCCGCACCTGCGCGGTGGCGACGAAGTAGCGCTTCCACACCCGATGGATGCCGAGGCTCATCAGGTCGTTCATCAGGTCGTAGTTGCCGGCGACCGAGGAGAAGACCTCGCCGACCAGTTTCTGCTTCTCGGCGACGGGCACGTCGCGGAAACCGAAGTGGGTGGTCTCGGTGGCGGCGTCGGCCGCGGGGTCGCGTTCGGGGCTGTTCATGGCGGCAGTTTACCGCGCCGCTCCCTCAGACCGGCTTGTGCACCATCAGCCAGAAGATCGCGATCACGCTCAGGAACGCCGGCCAGCCCAGCCAGAACCACCCCCGCATCGCCCGGAAGTACGCGGCCGGCAGCGGCGTGCCGGCGGCGGCCGCGGCACGGGCCAGGTCGCGGGCGCGCACTTGCAGCCACAGCACCGGCAGCCAGCAGGCGCCGATCACGAAGAACAGCACCAGCGCGGTCTTCAGCCAGAACATCGACAGCGGCAGCCCGGCCATCTGCGCCAGCCACAGGCCGCTGGCGAACTGCACCACCACCGCCGGCGCAGTGAAGCAGGCGTCGGCGAGCACCACCGTCGACGCGGTGGCGGCGATCTCGCGCGGATCGCCGCGGCGGTGGGCCATCCACAGGAAGAACGCGATGCCCAGACCCGTGCCGAACAGCAGGGTGGAGGACAGGATGTGGATCCATTTCAGGGTGAAGTAGTCCATCTCATCTCCGGTCGGACAGGACCCACAGCGCGGCCAGCGCGGGCAGCACGACGAGGTTCTTGGCGAGCCCGCCCAGCGGGTCGAGCCACTGCGCCGGCAGCAGCAGGCCGAACGCCAGCGTGTAGGCGAGCACGCTGGCCAGCATCAGCGCGAGGCAGGCGCGCGGCCGCCGGCCGCTGGCGAGCCACAGCCCCAGCAGCAGGTCGAGCCCGGCCCCGCCACGGGCCAGCGCCACCGGCGCGAGGCCGGCCAGCGGGGAGCCGGCGGCCAGGCGTTCGATCCCCGCGGCCGGGGTCGCGAACCCCGCCCACGCCGACAGCAGCCACAGCGCGACCACGCCGGCCTTCAGCAGCGGGGCGACGACGTACAGCCGCGCCTGCCAGCGGTCCTGGACCTGGCTCGGATGCGCCGCCAGCGCGTCGTCCAGCGACCGCGGCACGAAACCGAAGGCCTCGCGCAGACGCGGCAAGGCGTCGTCCGCGGCGACCACGCCCCGGCGGAGCATGCGCCACGTCGTGGCGCCGATCGGGCCGCCGCCGAAGACCTCGCCGAGGGCCACGCCCGCGCCGGCGAGCGGCATCGGCACCCGCAGGACACGCGTGCCGGGCAGCCGCAGCCAGCGCCGCCAGGCCAGCAGGTAGTCGCGCAGCGGCATGCGTTGCGGACCGGCGACGTCGAACGTGCCGACGGCATCGCTGTCGAGCGCGCGGGCGACCAGTTCGCCCAGATCCTCGGCCGCCACCGGCTGCTGCGGCCAGCCGCCGTCGCCGGGCACCGGCACGCCGAACGGCAGTGCCGCCAGCGCGCGCAACAGCGAGGTGCCGCCGTACGACCCGGCGGCCGAGTAGACCAGCGCCGGCCGCAGCACCACCGCCGACAGCGGCAGCGCCAGCAGTGCGGCGTCGAAACGGTGCTTGCTGGCGACGAAGGCGCCGTCGGCCGGGTCGCCCACCGACGAGAGCTGCACGAACCGGCGCACACCGGCCTCGACGCAAGCGCGGGCCAGCGCCAGCGGCCCGTCGACGTGGACCGCGTCGAAGGTCTGGCGGCCGGATTCGCGGAGGATGCCGGCGGCGTTGACCACCGCGTCGACGCCGGCCAGCGCCTCGCGCCAGTGCGCCGGCGCGGTCATCGCGACCAGGTCGCAGCGACGCTCGTCCTCGCGCAGCGCGCGTCCGGCCGCACGCACGCCGCGGAGCACGCGCCATCCGCGCGCGCGCAGGGCGGCGATCGCGAATCCCGCGATGAAGCCGTCGCCACCGAGCACCAGCGCTGTGCCCGGAGGGGGGGGAGGTGGGCGGCATGGCGTCCGACGGCCTCATCGTCCCGCGCAGGCCGGGCGCGGGGTCTTCCGCAGGTGATGCGTCATTCGATCAGGACGCGGCGCACGCAGGCATGCGTGATCTGCGCGGGCGCTTCGTTGTTTTCGCCGCGGCTGAGCACGGTCACGCGCTGCCCGGGGCGACGGAACATGTCCTTCAGCGAGAGGCTCAGCTCGCCGCGCAGGGCATCATGGAGCAGGCCCATGTCGCGCAACTCGGCGGCGAAGCGGTCGAAATCCAGCGCGCAGATCGCGGTGGCGGGCGGCGGCGGCCCGGGCGCGTCCTGCGGCTCGGGCGAGAACGCCAGTTCGAAGGTGGCCTCCTCCGTCCCGGGCCGGCTGAGCACGATCGAGACCCGCCAGTCCTTGGCCGCCGGTCCTTCGTAGCGCAGCCCCTCCAGGGCGTCGACGGCGTCGTCGCCGGAGGTGAACCGCACGCCGAACGCGTGTTGCAGGACCTCGCGATCGACGTCGCGCAGCTCCGGCCGGTCGCGGATCAGCACCAGCAGGCGAAGCAGCGCGTCCTCGGCGCCCAGCGACGCCGCGAGGGCGTCGGCGTGCTTCGCCCCGCCCGACGCGGGCGCGGCCGACGGCCCACAGCCGGCCAGCGCGAGCGCGAGGATCCAGAGCACGCACGTGGTGAACCTGATCGGCATCCGGGCTCCTGCGGGACAACGGCGGACGGAGGATACGCCACCGCGCTCCCCGATCGGCCACGGCGGGGATCGTTTTTTCCGATCGTCCCCCGCACCTGCGGGGGGCGATCCCGGCATCGCGGCTCACTGCGCGCGCTGTTTCGCGGCGTCCTGCTGCGCGGCGTCCTGGATCTGCGGCTGGGGCGCGGGCTGCGGTCCCGCCGGCGGGGCATCGATCCGCGCGACCGCCTGCTGCGGGTCGGTCTGCAGCGCCTGCTGCACCGGCAACGGCGTGGCGATGCGCGCGGACGGGTCCGACAGGCTGCCCTGGACCGCGATCAGGTCGGTGCGACGGTCGTTGAAGACGACGTGCTCGGGGGTCAGGCCCTGGCCCGCGGCGTGCGCGGCGATGCCCGCGGCGACGCGCTGGCGATCGGCGCCGAAGGCGTCGGCGGGGATGTTCGGCGAGCGATCCAGCGCGTCCATCGCCTGGCGCACCGCCGGATGGCCGTCGGCGCCCTGCGCACGCACGTTCGGCGCCTGCACCTCGGGCATCGTGATTGGCACGTGGCGATGGGTGGTGGCCGTGTGGTCGAGGTTGCCGGGGGTCGGCGGATGGGTGCCGATGTCGACGTAGGGCTGGCGCCCGCCGGCGGTGCCGAGGTTCAGGCCGTTGCGCTCGATCTGGGCTTCGCTGATGCCGAGCGACGCCATGTTCAGCTCCAGCTGCGGATGGCGGCCGGCGGCGGCCTGGGACGGCGCGTTCGCGCGTTCGACCTGCGCGGCGAAGCTGACCAGGTTGGTCGCGTAGTAGTTCTGGTAGTTCGAATCGCCGTTGGCGCCCAGCCGTGCGGTGGCGGCCGGCTGGTCGTAGTAGTGCCGGCCCATCGCCTCGGTGTTCGCGGCGTTGATGGGCATGCTCATGTCGGCGTTGGTGGTCAGCCCGGCGCGCAGTGCGTAGGTCGCCGGGGTGCCCGGGGTGACGGCGATGAAATCCCCCATGCGCCCGGGGTTGGCGCGGTAGATGTCCTCGAGCGAGGGGTTCGCGTTGCCGTTGGCGCGGACCATGCTGACGGTCGCGTTGTAGCCGGCGATGTGCGCGCTGGCCTCGTCGGCGCGATTGGCGGCCAGGCGCGCGGCCAGCGGCGCGGTGTAGTCGTGGTGCTCGGACGCGCTCTGGCCGATGCGGTTGCCCTCGGCGGTGAGGGTCGCGGTGGCCGCGGCCTGCACCGGGCGGTTGATCGCATGCTGGATCTCGTGGCCCATCACGAACGTCAGCTCGCCGGCGTTGTAGCGCCCGCTCGCCGGCGAGGAGATGATCGACCCCGGGATCTCCATCGTGCGCGACGTCGGGTTGTACTGGCCGCCGGCGTGGGTGCCGGCCGGCAGCAGCGAGAACCCGTTGAGGTCGCCGGACGCGACCGCGGCGTTGATCTGGTCGACGAGCGCCGGGGAATGGCTGAGGGCGTTCGCGAAATTGGTGCGCTGGTCGGGGGTCAGCGATGTATTGAACGCATCGACCTGCGCCTGCGCTGCGGTGCTGAGCGGCATGGGGAACATCCTTCCGGGATCCGGCGCGGCGGGCGGCGCGCGCCGGGCAATGGGGTCAGTTGACCAGGACCGTCTTCACGCAGGCGTGGGCGATCTTGTCCGGGCTGTCGTCGTTCTCGCCGCGGGTCTGCACGGTCACCGTCAGCGCATCGCGCTCGAAGGTGTCGTGGATGACCCGGCCGTGTTCGCCGCGGTAGGTCTCGCGGCGGAACCCGGCGGCGGTCAGCGCGGCGGCGAAGCGATCGAAATCGAACGCGCAGATCGCGCTGGCGGAGGGATACGCGGCCGGATCGTCGGGCCGGAAGCTGAATTCGAAGCGCGGGCCGTCCGGGGACTTCGGATCCAGCTCCATCGCCGTCCACCAGTCGCGGGTGATGCGCTCGCCGAAGCCGAGCCGGCCCTCGTAGGCGGTGAACGGCACCCCGAAGACCCGCTCCAGCGCGGCGCCGTCGATGTCCTCGATGCGATGCGCGCCGCGCAGCAGGTCGAGCAGCGTCTGCAGGGCGTGCTCGGCGTCGAGTTTCGGCGAGAACGCCTGTTCGGCATGGGCCTGGGACGACATGGGGGATTCCTCTTTGGCGGAACTGGTCGGGGACGGGGCCGCGCAGGCGGAGAGCGCCAGCGCGAACGCGCAGGCGGACGTCGCGGCAGCCAGGCGGCGGAGCGGGGGCGAAGCCGGCATGGCGGTCGTCCTTGCGGGGGAGTACCCGACTATACGCGCGGGCTTCCCGGAATCGGCCACGCCGCGAAGGCGGGCCGATCCGCGCGGGCCTGCCACGGCCCCGTCAAATGGCCTGCGGGCCGCGAACCATGCCGGGCAGCGCGGGGCGGCCTGGTGTTGGACCACCGGATGGCGGGTCAGGTCGCCTACCGGTCCATCACAGGATGTAGCGGGAGAGATCCGGATCCTGCACCAGTTCGCCGAGGTGGGCGTCGACGTAGGCGCGATCGATCGTGACCTGCGCGCCGTCGCGATCCGGGGCATCGAAACTCAGCGTGTCGAGCAGGCGTTCGAGCACGGTGTGCAGGCGGCGCGCACCGATGTTCTCCTGGCGTTCGTTCACGGTGGTCGCGATCTCGGCCAGGCGGTCGATGGCGTCGTTGGCGAACGACAGCGACACGCCCTCGGTCTTCAGCAGCTCGACGTACTGCGTGGTCAGCGCCGCCTTCGGCTCGGTGAGGATGCGCACGAAGTCGTCCTTGCCGAGCGCGCCGAGTTCGACGCGGATCGGGAAACGGCCCTGCAGTTCGGGAATCAGGTCGCTGGGCTTGGCGAGATGGAACGCGCCGCTGGCGATGAACAGGATGTGGTCGGTCTTCACCGCGCCGTACTTTGTGCTGACGGTCGAGCCTTCGACCAGCGGCAGCAGGTCGCGCTGCACGCCCTCGCGGCTGACGTCGGCGCCGACGCTTTCCGAACGCTTGGCGACCTTGTCGATCTCGTCGATGAACACGATGCCGTGCTGCTCGCAGGATTCGATCGCGGCTTCGCGCACGTCGTCCTCGTTCACCAGCTTGCCGGCCTCTTCCTCGATCAGCTGCGCCCGCGCAGCGCGGATCGTCAGCTTGCGCGCGTGCGTCTTCGCGCCGGCGAGATTGGAGAACATCTGGCGCAGCTGCTGGCCCATCTCCTCCATCCCCGGCGGGGCCATGATGTCGACGCCGACATTGACGGCCGTCTCGATCTCGATCTCGCGCTCGTCCAGTTCGCCCGCCCGCAGCTGCCTGCGCAGCTTGGCGCGGGTGTCGGCCTGCGGATCGGGCTTGTCGGCGGCATGGGTCTCGCCGCTGCCGACATCGAGCGCGCCGGCGGGCGCCTCGGCGCCGAAACCGAAGCCGGTTCCACTCTGCCGACGCGGCAGCAGCGCATCGAGGATGCGGTCCTCGGCGCGAGTCTCGGCCTGCGCACGCACGCGCGCCTTCGCCTGCTCGCGATGCATCTTCACCGCGGTGTCGACGAGATCGCGGACGATCTGCTCCACGTCCTTGCCGACGTAGCCGACCTCGGTGAAGCGCGTCGCCTCGACCTTCACGAACGGCGCGTTCGCCAGGGTCGCCAGCCGCCGTGCGATCTCGGTCTTGCCGACGCCGGTGGGGCCGATCATCAGGATGTTCTTCGGCATCACCTCGTCGCGCAGCGCGGGATCGAGCTGCATGCGCCGCCAGCGGTTGCGCAGCGCGATCGCCACGGCGCGCTTGGCGGCGGCCTGGCCGATGATGTGCCGGTCGAGTTCCTGCACGATCTCGCGGGGGGTCATGGTGGCGCTCATCGTTCAATCCTCGACTGGACAGCGTCCAAGCGGTTCGATCCCGGCCCGCACATCCCTGTGCGGGCGTTCGCCGATGCCGCGCGGCAGTGCCGCGCAAGCCGCATCGGCTCACCCTGCACGATCTCGCGGGGGGTCATGGACGCGTTGGTGTTCAAGATCACAGCTCCTCGACCACGATGTTGCGGTTGGTGTAGATGCAGACATCGCCGGCGATGTTCAGCGCCTCGGTGGCGATCGCACGGGCGTCCAGCTGCGTGTGCGCGAGCAGCGCGCGCGCCGCGGATAGTGCGTACATGCCGCCGGAGCCGATCGCGACCAGGCCGTCTTCCGGTTCGATCACGTCGCCGGTCCCGCTGACGATCAGCGAGGTCTCGCGGTCGGCCACCGCGAGCAGCGCTTCGAGCTTGCCGAAGCGGCGCTCGGTGCGCCAATCCTTCGCGAGTTCGACCGCGGCGCGGGTCAGCTGGCCATGCTTCTCCAGCTTCGACTCGAACAGCTCGAACAGGGTGAACGCATCGGCGGCGGCGCCGGCGAAGCCGGCCAGCACCTGGCCGTCGCGGCCGAGCCGGCGCACCTTGCGGGCGTTGGCCTTCATCACCGTGTGGCCGAGCGTGACCTGGCCGTCGCCGGCGACGACGACCTTGCCCTCGCGGCGCACCGAGACGATGGTGGTGGCGTGGAAGACGTGGGGGTTCTGACTGGGGTCCATGGGGCCTCCTGGGGTCACGGAGGTGTGGGGACGCCCTCTTGGCTGGGCAAGAGGTGACCAACGACCTAGGCCATCCTGTAGAGCGGAGCGCAGCTCTGCTACCCCGTCTCCGGAAAGGTGGGCAGCGGAGCGGCGCTCCACTCTACGGGCGAGCGTTCAGCTTTTGCGCTTCGCCCGCGGATGCGCGCCGTCGTAGACCTTGGCGAGGTGCTGGTAGTCGAGGTGGGTGTAGATCTGGGTCGTGGCGATGTCGGCGTGGCCGAGCAGTTCCTGCACGCCGCGCAGGTCGCCGGAGGATTCCAGCACGTGACTGGCGAACGAATGCCGCAGCAGGTGCGGATGCACGCGCTTGAACAGGCCTTGCCGCTGCGCGAGCTGGCGCAGGCGGATCTGCACCGCGCGCGGGCTGATCGGCCCGCCACCGCGGCCCGGGAAGACCGCGCCGTCGGGCTGGCCGTTCGATTCGGCACGCCATGCGTCCAGCGCCTTGGCCGCGTGTGACCCCACCGGCACGGTGCGCTGCTTGCTGCCCTTGCCGAGCACGGTGACGAGGCCATCGGCCAGCGCGAGGTCGCGCCAGCGCAGCGCGCACAGTTCGCTCAGGCGCAGGCCGGAGCTGTAGAACAGTTCGAGGATGGCGCGATCGCGCAGGCCCAGCGGCGCGTCGGTCGGCAGTTCGACCAACTGCACCGCTTCGTCCACGTCCAGCACCTGCGGCAGCTTGCGCGGTGCCTTGGGCGCGCGCAGCGAAGCCGCCGGGCTGGCGGCGATGCGGCCATGCTTCAGCAGCCACGCATAGAAGCTGCGGCATGCCGACAGGCGCCGCTGCAGGCTCTTGGGCGACAGGCCACGGCGATGCTCGGCGGCGACGAAGGCACGCAGTTGTTCCGTGTGCAACCCGACGATGTCGGCGATGCCCTCGCCCTCCGCCCACGTCGCCAACGCGTCGAGGTCGCGACGGTAGGCGTCGAGCGTGTGCGCGGACATGCGGCGCTCGACCTGGAGGTGGGCGAGGAACGCGTCGACGGCGGCGTTCACAACGCCTCCCAGCGCTGCGCCAGGCCCAGCGCGTGGACGCCGCCGAGGACGAGACAGATCGCCGAACTCCAGACCCAGAAGCCGCGCCGCTCGATGCGCGGCCACGCAGCGATCGCCAATCCGCCGATGCCGCGCAGCAGGTAGACGCCGGCGATCGCGCACAGCGCGAGGCGCAGCAGCGGCAGTCCGGGCAGCACGCCGGCGCCTGAAAGTGCGTAGAGCGACCATGTCGCGAGCACCAGGACGATCCCCGAGGTGATCAGCGTCGACCGCCATTCGCCGCGCTCGGCCATGCGCGCCATGCGCTCGCCGGCGCCGAAGAATCGGTACCACTTCGCGCCGAACGCGATGCAGCCGACGTGCAGCAGCGCCGCGACCGCGCTCAGCGTCGCGGCGACGACCAGCGCGACGTTGACGGCCCCGGCGCCCATCGTCGCGATCAGCCGCCGAACCGCCCCATCGCCGCCGCGAACGCCTCGCCCATCATCCGCAGGAACAGCGTGCCCATGCCGGGATAGAAACGGTTGCCGTCGCGGCTGCCGACGGCGATCAGGCCGAGGCCGGGCAGCGGCAGCAGCGCGCTGGACTGCACGTCCTCGGCGCGGTCGCCGTAGAGCACGGCGTTCTTCTCCGGCTGCAGCCGGCCGCAGATCGGTTCGCCGCTCTTGAGGCAGTCCCGGAACGGCGCCAGACGCGGGTCGGCTTCGCCGATCGTCTGCAGCCATTCGGCATCGTCCAGCCCGGCCACCGGCGCCAGCAGCACCAGGCGCACGAGGTCGCCGTCGAAATCCTCTTCCAGGCTCGCGGCCATGGCGCGCGCGGTGTCGGCGGCGGCGGCCTGCTTCATCAGCGCCAGCGTCAACTGGTGCGTGCGTACCGCCAGGCGCTCGTTTTCCTGTGCGTTCGCGAACAGCTCGTGCAGGCGGCGATTCAGTTCGCGGTTCTTGTCGCGCAGGATTTCCAGCTGGTAGCCGGCGAGCGAGGCCGCGGGCCCCTGCTCGCGCGGCACCACCAGGCTGATCGCCAGGTCGGGGAACTGCTGCAGGAAGTTCGGATGCCGGCGCAGCCAGGCCGCGATCTCGTGTGCGCCGATCTTTTCTTTGTCGTACATGTCCGGTTCCCGTGCCTCGTCGTTGCTGGTCTGCGGCCCGCGCGGTTCGCTGCGGCCTGCCTCGTTCATCCCCACCATTCGCCCTCGAACACGAAGGCGGCGGGTCCGGACATCGTCATCGTCGCCGCGTCGTCCGGCCAGGCCACGCGCAGCGTGCCGCCGGGCAGTTCGACCGCGATCTCGCGATCGACGCGGCCGCGGCGCATCAGCACCGCCGCCGCCACGCAGGCGCCGCTGCCGCAGGCCAGGGTCTCGCC
>JAEWNA010000107.1 GCA_023392975.1 Pseudomonadota bacterium
CGCCGAGACGACGGGCGAGAGCGTCGACGCGTGCCTGCCACGGCCCGGCCTCCGTGCGCGCCTCGCGGCAGAGGCGCTGCAGCCACAGCGCGCCGCCCAGCATCCGCAGCGAGAGCAGGCCGGCGCCGGCGGCCCACAGCGCTACCAGCCAGGCCATCGCGCGCTGCGACGGCAGCGGCAGGCTGAAGTCGCTGCGCGCCGGAACAGGGACAGAAGCTGCGGAGAATCCCGCGCCCACGGCCGGCGATGCTTCGACCGGCAGTCCGGTGTCGGCAGTGGTCGCCAGCGCGAGCAACAACTGGACGATCGGCAGCAGCGCGCACGCCAGCAGTGCGAGGCAGGCCACGGCGTAGCGCCACTGCGGCCGGGCGTTGCGCAGCAGGGCGAGGACGAGCCCGGCGAGCAGGCCGATCAGCGCGCCCTGCCACACGAAGTCCAGCAACACGCGGGCGAGGGCGGGGACGAGCGAGGAGACCGCGGCGGACAGGGCGTCAGACATCGCGGGTGTCCTCCAGGAAGCGCTGGATTTCCTCGCGTTCGGCGTCGCTGACGCTGTCGCTGCGCAGCGCCGCCAGGACCAGGTCCTTGCCGGAGCCGGAGAACGCCTTGTGGATGAGGTCGTCGAGCAGCCGCGTCTGCAGCGAATCCTGCGGCTGTGCTGCGGCGTAGACATGCGAGCGCTGGCGTTCGTCGCGGGTCAGCAGGCCCTTGCCGTGCATGATCTGCATCAGCCGCAGCACGGCGGCATAGGCCAGGTCCGGGCGTTCCTGCTGCCGGGCCTCGTGCACCTGCCTGACCGAGGCGGGACCGAGTCGCCAGAGCGTGTGGAGGATTTCGAGTTCGGCCGGCGTGGGGCGGGGTGTGCGGGACATGCGGGCGTCCGGAGGCGGGTCCGATCTGGACCGGTTTATCTAGACTATGTTGTCTAGACAGGCTTGTCTAGAACTTTTTGTCTAGATCGAGCCGGGCCGGATGTCTGGGAGGGGCGTCAGGCCCACGCGGCGGCCGGTGCGCGTAGGCGGCGACGGGTTTTCGCTATGCTGGCCGTCCCCTGCGCGCCGTGCGCCGCGACGCGCCGGATCGCCGGAATTCCACGGAGAATCGATGGCAAACGCCGACTATCGCGAAATCAGGCAGTGGCTGGTCGAGCAGATCCGCGGCGGCCAGCCGGCGGACGCGCTGCTGCGCTCGATGCGCGATCGCGGCTGGAACCGCGAGGTCGCCTACGGCCTGATCGCGCAGGCGATGGCGATGCGCTCCGGGGCGGAAGCGCCCGTGCCCGCACAGGCACCCGTCGCGCAGGCGTCGCCGGTGCCCGCCCGCGCGATGCCGGCGCCCATCGTCGAGGAAGGCGCGCTGCACGTGGATCTCGGCGATCGCCGCGTCTCGGTGCTGGCGGCGATGGAAGCGCCGCGGATCATGCTGTTCGACGGCTTCCTCAGCGACGCGGAGTGCGATGCGCTGGTCGATCTGGCACTGCCGCGGATGCAGCGTTCGCTCACGGTCGACATCGAGACCGGCGACAGCCGCACCGACGTGGTGCGGACCAGTCGCGGCATGTTCTTCCGCCGCGGCGAGAACGCGCTGGTGCGGGCGATCGAGGCGCGAGTGTCGCGGCTGCTGGCGTGGCCGGTCGACCATGGCGAACACCTGCAGGTGCTGCATTACCGTCCCGGCGACCGCTACGAGCCGCACTACGACTATTTCGATCCGAACGGGCCCGGCGCGCAGGCGGTGCTGGCGCGCGGCGGCCAGCGCATCGCGACCTTCCTGATGTACCTGCGCGAACCCGAGCGCGGCGGCGACACGACCTTCCCCGATCTCGGCCTGCGGTTCGCGGCCAAGCGCGGCACCGCGCTGTTCTTCGCCTACGACCGTCCGGATCCGTCCAGCCGCACGCTGCATGGCGGCGCGCCAGTGGTTGCCGGCGAGAAATGGGTCGCGACGAAGTGGTTGCGCGAGGGCGTGTTCGAGTGACGCCTCCGCGCGCGCTCAGCGCTTGAGGGCGCGCAGCGCGTCGGCCATCGCGGTGTTCGCCGGCGGTGCCGACTGCCCCGGACGCTGTGCCGGACGACCGCGATCGCGCTCGCCTCCTCGCTCGCCTCCGCGCGCATCGCGTCCCTGCGGGCGCGGGCCGCTGCGCGTCTCGTCGCGCTTGCCGCCGCGTGCTTCGCCCGGTACGTCGTCGAGGCGGCGGGTGAGCGCAATGCGCTTGCGCGGCACGTCGACCTCCATCACCTTCACCTTGACCACGTCGCCGACCTTCACCACCTCGCGCGGGTCCTTCACGAACTTGTCGGCGAGCGCGGAGATGTGCACGAGCCCGTCCTGGTGCACGCCGATGTCGACGAACGCACCGAATGCGGCGACGTTCGTGACCACGCCTTCCAGTACCATGCCCGGCTGCAGGTCGGCGATCTTCTCGATGCCTTCGGCGAAGCGCGCGGCCTTGAATTCGGGGCGCGGGTCGCGGCCGGGTTTCTCCAGTTCCTTCACGATGTCGCGCACGGTCGGCAGGCCGAAGCGTTCGTCGGTGAACTGTTCGAGTTTCAGTCCGCGCAGTGTGGCGCCGTCGCCGATCAGCTGCGCGACCGGGCGGCCGCAGGATTTCACGATGCGCTCGACCACCGGATAGGCCTCCGGGTGCACCGAAGACGCGTCCAGCGGCTGGTCGCCGTCGGCGATGCGCAGGAAGCCGGCGCACTGCTCGAAGGTCTTCTCGCCGAGGCGCGGCACCTTCAGCAATTCCTTGCGGGATTTGAACGCGCCGTTCTGGTCGCGATAGGTCACGATGTTCTCGGCGACGCTGCTCGACAGGCCCGACACACGCGTCAGCAGCGCCGCGGACGCGGTGTTCACGAACACGCCGACCGCGTTCACGCAGTCCTCGACCTTCGCGTCCAGCGAGCGCGCCAGCGCGTACGGATTCACGTCGTGCTGGTACTGGCCGACGCCGATCGACTTCGGCTCGATCTTCACCAGTTCCGCCAGCGGGTCCTGCAGCCGGCGCGCGATCGACACCGCGCCGCGGAGGCTGACGTCGAGATTCGGGAATTCGCGCGCGGCCAGCTCCGAGGCCGAATACACCGACGCACCGGCCTCGCTGACCACGACCTTCGTCAGCTTCAGCTCCGGATGCTTCGCCATCAGTTCGCCGGCGAGCTTGTCGGTCTCGCGCGAGGCGGTGCCGTTGCCGATGGCGACGAGGTCGACCTGGTGTTCAGCGCAGAGCTTCTTCAGCGAGACGATCGACGCATCCCACTGGCGCTTCGGCTCGTGCGGATAGATCGTGTCGGTGGCGACGAGTTTGCCGGTAGCGTCGACCACCGCGACCTTCACGCCGGTGCGCAGGCCGGGGTCGAGCC
>JAEWNA010000138.1 GCA_023392975.1 Pseudomonadota bacterium
GGTTGACCACCACCAGGTCGGCGGCCTGGGCACGCTGCCGCGCCTGCACCACGAAACATTCGGAGAAGAACGGGCAGTCGCTGCCCAGGCAGTTGTCGATGGTGGAAGTCACCATCGGCAGCAGCGGCGAATCGTCGGGCAGGCCCTCCAGCTCGGCCATGTCGCCCATGCGGGTGCGCCCGGCCCAGGCCACCACGCGCTGGAACTGCGCCGCCACCTCGCGGCTGGCGAAGCGGCCGCCGGCCTTGGCCTGGTCCAGCCGGTAGTGGCACAGGTAGTTGGCACGCCCCTTGAGCAGGGCGGTCTTCAGCCCCCGCCCGAGCGCGTCGCGCACCCGCGGCAGGTCGCGGTGGTAGAGCTGGTCCTGCAGCGCGCGGGTGCCGGTGGAGACGATCGTCTTCAGCCCCGAGAGCAGCGCCGGCACCAGGTACGCGAAGGTCTTGCCGGTGCCGGTGCCGGCCTCGGCCAGCAGCACCGCGCGATCCTCGACCGCCAGCGCGATCTCGCCGGCCAGCCGCTGCTGCGCGTCGCGCGGCGCGAACCCCGGGATCGCCTCGGCCAGCGCGCCGCCGTCGCTGAGCGCCTCGCGGCTGGCGCGGGCGAGCGCGGACGCGCGCGCGCCCCGATCCGCGGCGGCGGCGTCGCGGACGGTCTCTCCGGACATCGCCATCAGTACCGCGGCGGCGGGCTGACGGTGCAGGCGTCCTGGTCGCGACGCGCGAGTTCCAGATCGGTGGCGACCTTCGCCATGTCCTGCTGCCACTGGGCGAGCGCCTGTCCCTTCATGCGGCCATCGTTCTGGAGTTGCATCAGCCGGGTCTGCTGCAGCGCCAGCGACTGGCGGATCGTCATCCAATGCCGGCGGCACAGCGGGCCGACCTTCCCGCCCAGGCCGAAGGCGCGGCGCGCCAGCGCTTCGGCCTTCGCGAGGTCCTTCTCCAGCACCGCGGCCTCGGCGCGCTCCTGCAACAGGCCGGGGTCCTCCGGCGACAGCGCGAGCGCCTTGTCGAGGTCGGCGGCGGCTTCGGCGTAGCGCTGCGCGCGTTCGGCACGCGCCGCGCGGACGCGCAGGTCCTCGACCATCGGGTCGCGCAGCGGCTGCACGTCGAGTTCGCCGGGCATCGCGGCGCCGGCGGCGCGGATCTCCGACACCAGTTGCTCCGGCGACGCACCGATCCACGTCGAGGCCACCGGCGTGCTGCCGCAGGCGGCGAGCAGCACGGCCAGCGCGGCGACGGAGAGGCCGGGGAAGAAGACGGTCAGGATCGACGCGCGCGGCGACGGCTGGCGGATCATGCGGTGTGCACCTCGGGCGGATCGGAAGCCATCAGCATGCCCCGCGGCTGACGATCGCGGTATTCCTGGTCGCGACGCTCCTGTTCGCGTCGCCAGGCGTCCTCGCGTTCGCGGCGCTCGCGCACCTCGTCCTCGCGCGCCTGGCGCCAGGCCTCGTCGCGGGCGCGGAGCTCGGCGAAGCGCCGCTCGGCCGCGTCGCGGTAGCGCGCATCCTCGCGGGTCTGCTCGTCGCGGCGGCGCTGCTCTTCCTGCTGCTGGCGTTCGCGTTCCTGGCGTTCGCGCTCCTCGCGCTGCTGCTCGTCGCGACGCTGCTGCTCGGCATCGCCGCCGCGGTCGCCGAGACCGAACAGGCGGCGCCAGAAGCCCGGCTGGTCGCCGCTTCCGTCGTCCTCGCCGGTGCCGTCCCCGGTGTCGGGCTCGGCCAGCGCGCAGGCCTGGTACGGCGGCGCGAACCCGGCCACGAAGGCGAAGCGACGCGCGCCCGGGCAACCGGCGTCGGTGCTGGCGCTGCCGGCCACCCACTGCCACTCCACGCCCTTGCTGCCGACCTGCAGCGGCGCGCTGGGCAGGCGCGAGAACAGCCCCGACCACACCCGCATCGCGCCGGTGGCGCCGTACAGGCCGGTGGGCGCGTTCTGGTCGTTGCCGACCCAGATCACCGCGAGATGGTCCCCGGTCCAGCCGGCGAACCAGCTGTCGCGGCTGTCGTTGCTGGTGCCGGTCTTGCCGGCGGGCTGCAGCCGGCCGAGGCCGTCCGCGATCAGCTGGCGGCCGGTGCCCTCGCTGACCGCGGCCTGCAGCGCGGTGGTGACCAGCCGCGCGGCGACCGCATCGCCGGTCTGCGCCGGCTGCGGCTTCACGTCGTAGCGGTTCAGCGCGCGGCCGTTGGCGTCGAGCACACCGCGCACCGCGTGCAGCGGCTGGATCTCGCCGCCCGAGGCCAGGAACTGGTACAGCTGCGCCATCGCGTACGGGCTCTGGTCCATCGCGCCGAGGATCAGCGACGGATTCGCCGGGGCCTCGATCCCGCCCAGCGTGCGCAGCAGGTCGGTCACCCGCTTGGGACCGACGTCCATGCCGACGCGCACCGTCGACTGGTTGTACGAGCGCGCCAGGGCGTCGATCAGCCGCACCGTGCCGTGGCTGCGGCCGTCGGAATTGCCCGGGGTCCAGCGCTTGCCGTTGTCCAGCGTCACCGTCACCGGGCCGTCGTCGACCCAGGTCGCCAGCGAGAACTTGTCGGGCTGGGCCAGCGCCAGCAGGTACACGAACGGCTTGATCAGCGAGCCCACCGGCCGCTGCGCCTGCACGGCGCGGTTGAAGCCGTGCTCCTCGAAACTGCGGCTGCCGACCACCGCCACCACTTCGCCGGTGTGGGTGTCGGTGACCACGGCGCCGGCCTGCAGCGGCGGGCGGCGCGGGTTGGACACGGCCTTCATCGTCTTCGTCACCGCGCCTTCGGCATAGGCCTGCGCGGACGGCGACATCGCGGTGAGCACGGTCAGGCCGGCGCCCTGCAGCTCTTCGCCGGCGTAGTCGCGGGCGAGCTGGCGGCGGACGAGATCGACGTAGGCCGGGAAGCGGTTCGCGACCATGCTGCCCGGCACCGCCGGCACGCCGAGCGGGGTCTTCTTCGCGCGGTCGTGTTCGGCCTGGTCGATGATGCCGGTCTCCAGCATCTTGTCGATGACCAGGTTGCGCCGCTCCAGCGCACGCCCGGGATTGCGCCGCGGGTTGTACCAGGACGGACCCTTCACCAGCCCGACCAGCAGCGCGATCTGCTCGGTGTTCAGCTCGTCGAGCTGGCGGCCGAAGTAGTACTCGGCGCCGGCGGCGAAGCCGTGGATCGCCTGCGAGCCGTTCTGGCCGATGTCGACCTGGTTGAGGTAGGCCTCGAGGATCACGCCCTTGTCGTAGCGGGCGTCGATGATCAGCGCGTACAGCACCTCGTTGAACTTGCGGGTCGGCGTCTGCTCCTTGCCGATGCCGAGCAGGCCGGAGCGCGCGAGCTGCTGGGTGAGCGTGCTGGCGCCCTGCATCACCTTGCCGCCGGTCTTGACCCAGACCCACACCGCGCGGGCGATGCCGGTGAAGTCGATGCCGATGTGATGGGCGAAGTCGCGGTCCTCGACCGCCTGCAGGGTGTCGGTGAGCTGCTGCGGCACTTCGTCGATCCGCACCAGCCGGCGTTCTTCCTGCTTCTGGCCGTACAGCGTGGCGATGCGGGCCGGGTCCAGGCGCACCGACTTCACCGCGCGCTTGCCGACCAGGTCGCGCACCGACGCCACCCGTCCGCCGGACAGCGTGACCTCGATCCGGCTCGGGCCGACGGCGCCGTCCACGTCCTGGTAGCCGCGGCTGGCGATCCGCCAGCGGCCGCCGTCGCGGACGTAGCGGCCGGGATGCGCGCCCGTCGTGTCCTCGTGGTACGAGGCGGCGTCGAGTTCGGTCTTGAGCGTGTTGGCGTCCATCGCCAGCCCCGGCGCGAGCACCAGCGGCCGGGCGTAGACGCGGGTCGGGACCTGCCAGCGCAGCTGGCCGAAGCGGACGCTGACCTGGTGGTTCAGGTACAGGACGTACGGAATCAGGAAGCCGAGGCCGATCGCGGTCGCGGTCAGGCCCCAGCCCAGCAGCCGCCGGCGCCAGCCGGGGCCTTCCCCGCCGCCGTCGGCCTCGTCGTCGTCCGTGTCGGCGCTGTCGTCCTCCAGATCGTCGTCGTCCAGGTCGTCGTCGTCGAAATCGTGCTGTCGGGCCATGCGGGCTCGGGGGCGCCTCGGTCGGTGCGGGGGATGCGAAAATCGGCCGCCGCGAGTCTAGCAGGGTGCCCGGAAGGGCATGCCGCGCACGATCGCCACGCCCGTCCCCGCCCGCAGGAGTCCGTTCAGATGCCGCTGTCCCCCGCCGACCTGGGCTTCCTGTGGCGCCGCGGGCTGGGCGTGCTGCGCCGCGGCTGGGCCAGTCTGCGCACCCGCGGCTGGCG
>JAEWNA010000142.1 GCA_023392975.1 Pseudomonadota bacterium
GCGAGACCCCGGCCGCCGATGCCGAAGCGCGCGACGACGGGCGCCCGCAGCCGCGCATCCGCCGCGGCAGCGGCCGGGTCATCGACAGCGTCGCCGCCAGCGCGCCGCTGCCGGACATCGGCGCCACCAGCGGCGAAGCGCGCTTCAACTTCGAGGGCGAGTCGCTGCACGCGGTGGTCAAGGCGATCCTCGGCGACATGCTCGGCCAGAACTACACCATCGCGCCCGGCGTGCAGGGCACCGTCACCTACGCCACGCCCAAACCGGTGAGCGCCGCCCAGGCGCTGTCGGTGCTGGAGATGATCCTCGGCTGGAACAACGCCCGGATGATCTACAGCGACGGCCGCTACAGCATCGTGCCCGCCGACCAGGCGCTGGCGAACGGCGTGGTGACGCCGCGGGTGGGCTCGCCGGCCAACGCCCGCGGCTTCGAGTCCCGGGTGGTGCCGCTGCGCTACATCTCCGCGACCGAGATGGAGAAGCTGCTCAAGCCCTTCGCCCGCCCGAACGCGATCGTGACCGTCGATTCCGGCCGGAACGTCATCACGGTCGCCGGCACCCGCGCGGAGCTGGAGAACTACCTGCGCACGATCCAGATCTTCGATGTCGACTGGATGTCGAGCATGTCGGTTGGCGTCTATCCGCTGCAATCGAGCAAGGCGCAGAAGGTGGTCTCGGACCTGGAGAAGGTCTTCGGCGAGCAGAGCAAGTCGCCGGTCGCGGGCATGTTCCGGTTCATGCCGCTGGAAGGCGCCAACGCGGTGCTGGCGATCACTTCGCAGCCGGCGTACCTCGACGACATCCAGGAATGGATTGAGCGCATCGACGGCGCCGGCGAAGGCGTGCGCCTGTATTCCTACGAACTGAAGTACGTCACCGCCAAGGAACTGGCCGCGCGCCTGAGCGAGGTGTTCGGCGGCGGCAGCGGTCGCGGCGGCAGCGGCGGTGATTACAGCGGCGGCGGGTTCTCGCTGATCCCGGGCGGCCAGTCCAGCGTCATCGGCGGCGGTGGCGACAGCAAGGACGGCGGCGGCTACGACGGCAGCGGCATCAACCCGGGCGGTGGCAGCAGCACGTCCTCCGGTGGCCTCGGCAGCGGCGGCCTCTCGCTCAGTCCGTCGCAGGGCGGCAGTGGCAGCGTGGTGCTCGAGGTCGGCGGCGACAAGGTCGCGGTGTCGGCGATCCAGGAGAACAACACGCTGCTGGTGCGTTCGACCGCGTCGGCCTGGCGCTCCATCCTCGACGTGATCGAGAAGCTCGACGTGATGCCGCTGCAGGTGCACATCGAATCGCAGGTCGTCGAAGTCACGCTCAGCGGCGAACTGTCCTACGGCGTGAGCTGGTTCCTCGAGAACGCCGCGACCGAGAACAACCTGCCGGACGTGACCAACGGCCTCGACATCCCGCGCAAGTGGAGCACGCTGGGCGCCAGCATCGGCGGCAACGCCGGCCCGGGCCTGGCCTGGACGCTGATCCAGAACGACGCCGCGGCGATCATCAACGCCCTCGACAAGGTCACCGACGTGCGCCTGCTGCAGACCGGCTCGGTGCTCACCCGCAACAATTCCGAGGCGACGCTCAACGTCGGCAGCCGCATTCCGGTGACCTCGGTCTCGGTGAACACCAATACCGGCAACAGCAGCACCTACAACCAGGTGCAGTACCTCGACACCGGCGTGATCCTCAAGGTGCGGCCGCGCGTCACCAAGGACGGCACCGTGTTCCTCGACATCGTCCAGGAAGTCAGCTCGCCCGGCTCGCAGGCCGACGCCAACGGCAACGTGCGCATCAACACCCGCCGGCTGAAGACCGAGGCGGTGACCAGCAGCGGCGACACCGTGCTGCTGGCCGGCCTGATCCAGGACAGCACCACCCGCGGCTCCACCGGCCTGCCGGGGCTGAGCCGCATTCCGATCATCGGCGGCCTGTTCGGCCAGCAGACCAACAGCCAGGACCGCACCGAAGTGGTGGTGCTGCTGACCGCGACGATCATGCGCAACCAGGAGGAACTGCGCACGATGACCGACGAGTACTCGCGACGCTTCCGCGCGATGGAGCCGCTGCCCGCGCCCAAGGGCCTGCGCGCGCTCCCGCCGCAGCCGCATCGCTGAGGCCGGGCGTCCGCCGACGGGGATGAGCGGACTGCCGGTCGTGCTGGTGCCGGTGGGCGTCGACGACGACGCCCTCGACGCCTGCCTCGCTGCGCTGGATGCCGGCACGCCCGCCGGCACCCGGGTCTGGCTGGCCGACGACGCCCAGGCCGGCCCGCGCGGGCAGGCGGTGATCGCGCACTGGCTGGCGCACACGCCGCTGCAGGCCGACTACACCCGCCGGCCCCGCACGATCGGCCAGGCCGCGCACCTCGACGAAATGCTGCGCGCCTGCGGTGACGCCGACGTGCTGGTGCTCGCCGGCGATGCGGTGCCGCTGCCGGGTTGGGCCGAGCGCCTGCTGGAATGCGCCGCCCGCGATCCCGCCATCGCTACCGCGACGCCGTGGTGCAACGCCGGCGAGACCGCGGCCTGGCCGCGGGTGGGCGAGGTCGGCCCGGTGCCGGACGAACCCGCGCGGCTGGCC
>JAEWNA010000144.1 GCA_023392975.1 Pseudomonadota bacterium
GCCAGCGGCAGGGCGCAGGTCGGGCAGGCGGTCCGCTGCCATGGCAGGGATCGGCGGCAGGCGGCGCAGAGGTCGATCCCGGCGACTTCGGCCGGCTCGCGGCAGACCAGGCAGTGGCCCGGCCACAGCCGGCGGGCCGCCGCACCCGTCCGCGTGCCGGCGGCGGCGAGCAGGGCCTTGAAACATCGGCGGTTGACAGGGCTGGGCATGCTTTCCAGACTGCCTGTCCCCCTTCGCCGTGTCCGTCAGGGATCCCCGATGCCCGCTGTCAGTGTTTCCGCCGTCCCGCGCCACGACTGGACCCGCGCCGAGGTGGAAGCGCTGTTCGACCTGCCGTTCCCGGTGCTGCTGCAGAAGGCCGGCGACCTCCATCGCCAGCATTTCGATCCCAGCGAGGTCCAGGTCAGCACGCTGCTGTCGGTGAAGACCGGCGGCTGCCCCGAGGACTGCGGCTACTGCCCGCAGGCGCAGCGCTACCACACCGGCGTCGACGCCACGAAGCTGATGGACACCGAGGCCGTGGTCGAGCGCGCCCGCGCCGCCAGGGCCGCCGGCGCCTCGCGCTTCTGCATGGGCGCCGCATGGCGCTCGCCGAAGGACCGCGACATCCCGAAGGTCGCCGAGATGATCCGCGAGGTGAAGGCGCTGGGGCTGGAGACCTGCGCCACCCTCGGCATGCTCAGCGACACCCAGGCCGCGGCGCTCAAGGACGCCGGCCTCGACTACTACAACCACAACCTGGACACCGCGCCGGAGTTCTACGACGAGGTCATCCGCACCCGCGAGTACCAGGACCGCCTCGACACCCTCGCCCGGGTCCGCGACGTCGGCATGAAGACCTGCTGCGGCGGCATCGTCGGCATGGGCGAGACGCGCGCGCAGCGCGCCGGCCTGCTGCAGACGCTGGCCAACCTGCCGGCCCATCCGGATTCGGTGCCGATCAACCGGCTGGTGCAGGTCGCCGGCACGCCGCTGCACGGCACCGCCGAGCTGGACGCGTTCGAGTTCGTGCGCACCATTGCCGTCGCCCGCCTGCTGATGCCGAGGTCGATGGTGCGGCTGTCGGCCGGCCGCGAGACCATGAGCGACGAGCTGCAGGCGCTGTGCTTCCTCGCCGGCGCCAACTCCATCTTCTACGGCGAGAAGCTGCTGACCACCGGCAACCCGGACACCGAGCGCGACCTCGCGCTGTTCGCCCGCCTCGGCCTGAAGCCGATGGCGGTGGTCGAAGCCCCGAACACCTTCCACGCGGACATCGTCGAGGCCGGCGCCGCGCCGGCCGACGGCCCGCCCTGCACCCGCGCCGCCTGACCGAGCGTCCGCCATGACCCGTCCGCGCCTCACCGAACGCATCCTCGCCGCCCGCGTGCAACGCACGATGCAGGGGCGCGAACGCAAACGGCGCACGGTCACCAAGCGCGACGGCGTGCGCTGCGAAGTCGACGGCCGCTGGCTGAACAATTTCGCCAGCAACGACTACCTCGGGCTCGCCCAGCAGTTCGGCGTGGTCGATGCGCTGCAGTCCAGCGCCGCCCGCGACGGCGTCGGCGCCGGGGCCTCGCACCTGGTCAGCGGCCACCACGCGCACCACGACGCGCTGGAAAAGGAGCTGGCCGACTGGCTGGGCGCGCCGCGCGCGCTGCTGTTCGGCAGCGGCTACCTCGCCAACCTCGGCGTGATCCAGGGCCTGCTCGGCGAGGACGACGTCTGCGTGCAGGACCGCCTCAACCACGCCAGCCTGATCGACGGCGCGCGGCTCGCCGGCTGCAAGCTGCGCCGCTACCCGCACGCCGACGCCGAGGGCGCGCTGCGCCAGCTGCGCACCGTGCCCGAGGGCGCGGCGATGCTGGTCACCGATGGCGTGTTCAGCATGGACGGCGACATCGCGCCGCTGCGCGAGCTGTCGCTGGTGGCGAAGGTGCAGCAGGCGCTGCTGTACGTCGACGATGCCCACGGCATCGGCGTGGTCGGCCCCGAGGGCCGCGGCTGCGTCGCCGAGGCAGGCCTCGAAGCCGGCAGCACGCTGCAGCTGGCGACGCTGGGCAAGGCGCTGGGCGGCTACGGTGCGGTGGTGCTCGGCAGCGAGGAGATCATCGGCCACCTCGTCGAGACCGCGCGTCCCTACATCTACACGACCGCGCTGCCGCCGGCGCAGGCCGCCTCGTCGCTGGCCGCGGTCAAGCTGGCGCGCCGCGACCACTGGCGTCGCGAGAAGCTGCAGAGCCTCGTCGCGCACTTCCGCCAGCAGGCGGCGTTCCGCGACCTGCAGCTGCTGCCGTCGACCACGCCGGTGCAGCCGGTGATGTGCGGCGACGAGAAGCGTGCGGTCGCGCTGTCGACGGCGCTGGAAGCCCAGGGTTACTGGGTGCCGGCGATCCGGCCGCCGACCGTGCCCGACGGCCGCGCGCGGCTGCGCGTCACCCTGTCCTCGCTGCATACGCAGGGCGAGGTCGATGCGCTGATCGACGCCCTGTGCTGGGCACGCGATGCGGTCGAAATGGGCTTCGGGCACAGCGGAGCCGCGGTGGCGTGAGCGCGGTGGGGGTGGCCGTGGACAGCGGTGTGGACGACGACGCGCGCGTTCCGGTCTGGATCGCGCTGTCCGGGCTGTATCTCGACACCGAGGTCGAGGCCTTCCACGACGCGATCGCGCAAACGCTCGCCGCATCGCCCTTTCCGCTCGACGCGCTGCACGCGATGCTGATGCACGACGTGCATCCGGTGCTGTTCACCAACCTGATGGCGCCGGCCGGCGTGTGGGACGGTTTCGACGAAGCGTGGCTGGTCGAACGCATCCGTGCGCGCGGCGGACGCCGTCGCCGCGGCCTGTCCGCCTGGTTCCGCAGCGACATCGACACGCAGTGGACTGCGGTCGCGGCGAAGATCGCCGCGCTGCGCGGACACGCCGCCCCCGCATGAGCGCCGCCCTGCACATCGCGACCAGCGGCGAAGGTCCGTCGCTGGTGCTGATCCACGGCTGGGCGATGCACGGCGGCGTGTTCGCGCCGCTGGTCGAGCGCCTGCGCACGCGGCACACGCTGTACCTGGTCGATCTGCCGGGCCACGGCCTGAGCCGCGACGACCCCACGCCGCTGGCCTTCGATGCGGTCTGCGATGCGCTGTTCGCGCGTTTACCCGCCGCGCCGTGGCTGGGCTGGTCGCTGGGCGGGATGTTCGCGCTGCACGCGGCGGTGCGCGATCCCGCGCGCGTGCCGGCGCTGATCGCGCTGTGCAGCAGCCCGTGCTTCGTCCGCGGCGAGGACTGGCGCTTCGGCGTGTCGCCGGAGATCTTCCGTGATTTCGCCCGCGGCCTGGCAGACGACTATCGGGCCACGCTCGATCGCTTCGTCGCGCTGGAAGCCTTCGGCTCCGACCACGCGAAGGACGAACTGCGCGCCCTGCGCGCCGAACTGTTCGCCCGCGGCGAGCCGGCGGCGCGGGTGCTGGTCGACGGCCTGCACCTGCTGGAAACGGTCGACCAGCGGCCGCTGCTGGCCGCGCTGCGCGTGCCGAGCCTGTGGATCGCCGGTCGCCGCGATCGCCTGGTCGATCCGCGCGCGATGCGCGACGCCGCCACACGCGTCGAAGCGGCCGGGAAGGCATCGGCGACATTCGTGCAGATCGAACATGCGGGCCACGCGCCGTTCCTCACCCATGTCGACGAGGCCGATGCGGCGCTGCGGGCGTTCCTCGCATCGTCCGGAGCGGCGCCGTGAGCGACCTGTTCGACGCCCGCCACGTCCGTCGCGCCTTTTCGCGTGCATCCGCGAGCTATGCCGACGCGGCGAAACTGCAGCACGAGATCGAGGCGCGGCTGCTCGAAACGCTCGATTACTACGCCGAAGGCCGCGAGGCCGACGCGCAGACGCCGGCGGTGGTGGTCGATCTCGGCTGCGGCCCCGGCAGCGCGGCGCGGGCGATGCAGCAGCGCTGGCCGAAGGCGCGGGTGCTGGCGCTGGATCTGGCGCTGCCGATGCTGCAATCGCAGGGCGACGCCGGCGGCCTCGCGCGCAGGCTCGCGCGCCTGCTC
>JAEWNA010000240.1 GCA_023392975.1 Pseudomonadota bacterium
GCGCTGGAGGCGCTGCTGGCCGATCCGGCCGAGCGCGCGCGCATGGCCGAAGCCGGGCGCGCGCTGGTCGAGCAGGGGCGGGGCGCGCTGCGGCGCACGCTCGACCTGATCGCAACGTTGCCGTCGACGCCCGTTCGCTGAGCGTCGCGGTCACGCCCGGTCTCGATCACGCGCATCGCGTGGATCGCGTGCATCGCGATATGCGGATCGATCGCACCGCTCGATGCGAACGTGCATTTTCCACGATCGATTCGAAGCGCTCTATCCGCACTGCGTAATCCATCGAAACGGCGTTGCGCGATCGAAGGCGCACGTGATTCAGATCAATTCCGGCAGCCCCCTCGCGGCGCTACAACACGGCCGCGGGACGTTGCACCGCCGCGCGACAGCCCCGCGCCGACTCACGTCATTTCTGGAGGCTTCCCATGTCACGCATCTTCTTCGTCGCCCTCGCCGCGGTCGTGTTCGCCTTCGGCATGGCCTTCCCCAGGACCGCCTCGGCGGCCTCGCTTCCCGCGTGCACGGTCGACAACCTGTGGAGCGTCGAATGGATCGAGACCGACTTCCCGGATGGCTTCTCGATCGAATACTACCTGTGCATGCCGGACGGCTGGTTGCTGGTGGGCACGTTCGTCTGCACGAACGGCAGCTGCAGCGCCGACTGATCGTCATGTCCCCGGAGCGATGGCGCGCCGGAAACGCGAAGGCCGCACCGTCGCCGGTGCGGCCTTCGTCATGCGTCGCTTCGTCGCCGATCGGCGGTCAGGGCTTCGGCTTGACCGTCGCGTCCGCGGTCAGCAGCCGGTTGACGTCCTTGAGGTCCTCGACGTCGAGCGTGCCGGCGGATTGCTCCAGCAGCAGCCGGTTCTGCAGGAAGTTGTAGCGCGAGAGCGCGTATTCGCGTTCGGCGTTGAACAGGGTCTGCTGGTTGTTCAGCACGTCCAGCACGGTGCGGGTGCCCACTTCCAGGCCGATCTGCGAGGCCTCGTAGGCGCTGCGCGCGGCGAACACCGATGCGCGGCGGGCCTCGACCTCGCTGATGCCGGCGACCAGCGACTCGTAGGCGTTGCGGGTGCTGCGCACCAGCGCGCGCTTCTGCTGCTCGAGCTGGTCGGCGGTGATGTCGCGCTGGGCGATGGCCGAGCGCACCTGCGACTGGGTCGCGCCGCCGGCGAAGATCGGCACCGACAGGGTCAGGCCGATGCTGCGCGAGCGACTCTCGTTGTCGAACGCGGTCGTGGCGCTGGTGAGGTTGTTGGTCTGGTCGCCGTCGGTGCGGGTCTTGCCGTAATTGGCGCCGAGGTACAGCGTCGGCAGATGCCCGGCGCGGGCGCTGGTCACGTCGCTTTCCGCGGCATTCACCCGGTATTCCTGGGCCTTCAGCGCGGGATTGTTGTCCAGCGCGGCCTGCACCCAGCCGTTCGCGTCGAGCGAAGAGGGCAGGGCCGGCTGGAAGTCGGACGGCAGGCCCTTGAGCGTGGTCGCGTCCTGGCCGGTGATCTCGCCGAGGGCGCGGTAGGCGTCGTCCAGCGCGTTGCGGGTGACGATGGTATTGGCGCGGGCCGCCTCGTACTGGGCGCGCGCCTCGTGCACGTCGGTGATCGGCGCCAGGCCGACTTCCAGCCGCTTGTCGGCGAAGTCGAACTGCTTCTTGAGCGCCTGCTCCTGCGCCTCGGCCGCGGCGAGGGTTTCCATCGCCACCAGCACGTTGAAGTAGGCGGCGGAGGTGCGGGTCATCAGCGAATCGCCCGCGGACTTGAGCTGGAAGTCGCCGGCGGTGGCCAGCGCGTTCTGGCTGCGCACCCGGCTGAACAGGCTGCCGTCCCAGACCACCTGGCGCAGGTTGACGCCGTAGTCGCGGGAGTTGGTGGTGCTGTCGGAATCGCTGTTCACCAGGTTGTTGGCGAAGACCTGCGAACCGCTGCTTTCGCTCTTGGAGCGGTTGTAGGTAGCGCTGCCGCTGAGCTGCGGCAGCAGGGCCGCGCGCGCCTGCACCGCGCCTTCGCGCGAGAGCACCTGGGTGGATTCGGCGGAGGAGAACTGCGGGTCGCTGTTGCGCGCGGCCTCGTAGGTCTGCAGCAGGTCGTCGGCGGAGGCCACGGCCGGCAGCAGGGCCGTCAGGGCGAAAGCGAGGGCATGGGCGAGCGGGCGGCGGGTCATGGGCATCCTTCGGTGTGTGCGGTCCGCGGGGCTTCCGGCATCGATCCGGGGATCAGAGCCGGAACTGCGGTGCCGGCGCGCCGCCGGCCAGGTAGGGGAGTTCTGTTTCGAACAGCGATTCGACGACGAAGCCGGCGTCGGCGGCGGGGCGCACCAGGGCGGCCTCCATCGCGGGCGCGCGGCCATGGACCACGAACATCCGGCCGCCGGGGCGCAGCCAGCGCACGAACCGCGCCGGCACCGCATCGACCGCGCCGCCGACGCAGATCGCGTCGAACCGGCGCTCGGTGTCCCAGGCGAAGGCGTCGGCGGTTTCGATGCGGACGTTGGCGATGGCCTGCGCCTGCAGCCGGCCGCGCGCGGCTTCGGCCAGGTCGGCGTGCCGTTCCAGGCTCACCACGTCGCGCGCCAGCGCGCCGAGGCAGGCGGTGAGATAGCCGCTGCCGGTGCCGATCTCCAGCACGTCCTCGCCGGCACCGATCGACAGCGCTTCCAGCGCGCGGCCCTCGATCACGGGCTTGAGCGTCGACTCGCCGTGGCCGATCGGCAGCGCCAGGTCGGAGTAGGCCAGCGCGCGGTGCGCGTCCGCGACGAAACGCTCGCGCGGCAGGCGGGCGAGGGTCTCGAGCACGCGGGGCTGGAACACGTCCCACGGCCGGACCTGCTGTTCGACCATGGTTTCTCGGGCTTTGGCGAAATCGATCGTCATCGGGGAGTCTCTCGCGACGGGCGCGGCGGAAGGGGGCTGGCACAGCCGCCAAGTTTAGCGGCAGGACCGTCGCGTCGCAGGATCGGCGTCGTCTTCGGGGGCGCGCTCAGGATCGCCGGAAGCCGGCGGCGCGACTGAGTGCCGGAAGTCACCGGGACCACCGGTGCCGCGCACGGCCGTTGGGCGACCGTTCGGCGGTTCCGGCGAGGTGGCCGGGCCTCGCCCGCGGTCACCCGGTGCGCTCCGCGGCGTAGCCGCGCAGGAACAGCTCCACGGTCGCGGCGACGTGGCGTTCCATGTCCACCGCCGTCGTACCACAGCAGATGCCGCAGAGCAGCTGCATGTGGAGGTCGCCCTTGACCAGGCACAGGAACTGGGACGCCGCGCCGGGCAGGTCGGCGATGACCAGTTCGCCGCGCGCGACCCGCACGCGCAGGAATTCGGTCAGGGCGTCCTTCACCGCCTGGGCCCCGGCCTGCCAGAACAGTTCGCGCACGTGCGAGTCGCCGGTCCCCGGCGCCATCATCATCCGATGCATGGCGATCGCTTCCTCGCTGGTGATCAGCGTGAAGAAGGCGCGGGCGATCGCCGAGAGCTGTTCGCGCAGGTTGCCTTCCAGGCCCGAGAGGAACAGGGTCGGCGGCATCTGTTCCTCGCACTTGGCGCGGATCGCCGCGCTGAACAGCGACTCCTTGTCGCCGAAGTGGCTGTAGACGGTCAGCTTCGAGACCCCGGCCTCGGTGGCGATCTGGTCCATGCTGGTCCCGTCGAAGCCCGACTGGATGAACAGGCGCTTGGCCGCGTCGAGGATCGCGGCGCGCTTGCCGAGGTCCTTGGGCCGCCCGGGACCGGCCTTGGCGGTGTGGGCGGTGGCGTTGTCGGGACGGGAAGACGTCATTTCGTGAATACTAGACCAATTGGTTTGTTATATATACGATACTCACCGGTTCATTAATTCCGGACGACCGGAGCAGGCGGGGTGTCATGGCGATGAACGCATTGCGGATGTTCGGGTGGACAACGGCAAGCGGCCTGCTGCTGGCGTTCGCGCTGGCCGGATGCGCCGGGCAGGACGCCGCGCCGCCACCGCCGAAGCCGGTACTGGTGGCGCATCCCGACACCACGGCCGCCACGGGCCCCGGGAACACGGTCGCCTATGCCGGCGAAGTCAGGGCCCGCGAGGAGAGCACGCTCTCGTTCCGGGTGCCGGGGCGGCTCGCCCGGCGCCTCGTCGATACCGGTACCGTCGTCCACCGCGGCGACCTGCTGGCCGAACTCGATCCCGACGACCTGCGCCTGCAGAGCGAAGCCGCTCAGGCGCAGCTCGCCGCAGCCGAAGCCGAGCTCGCCCGGGCCCGAGCCGACCACGCACGATTCGTCGCGCTGGCGAAGGACCGCCTGGTGAGCCGTTCCGCCCTCGACCAGCAGACCGCGGCGCTGCGGGCTGCCGAGGGCCAGGCACGCGCGGCGCGCGCGCAGCGCGACGTCAGCGCCAACCAGAGCGGCTACACGCAGCTGCGCGCGCCCGCCGACGGCGCGATCGGGCAGCGCCAGGCCGAAGCCGGCCAGGTGCTGGCCGCGGGACAGCCCGTCTTCACTTTCGTGGCCGAGGGCGCACGCGAAGTCGCCTTCGCCGTGCCCGAGGCCAATCTCGCCGACGTCCACGTCGGCCAGCCCGTGGTGGTGCAGCTGTGGAACAGCACTGACGCGCCGCTCGCCGGAACGATCCGCGACAT
>JAEWNA010000247.1 GCA_023392975.1 Pseudomonadota bacterium
GTCGCGAGGCGTATCGGTCATCGGCGTTCCGGAGGCGGGCGCGGAGGCTTCAACAGGCGGAGCTCTCAATAGTACGTCCACAGCGCGCGTTCGCCGTGCAGGTGCGGCAGGCCGTTCCACGAGCCGATGCGCAGGCGTCCGTCGTGCGGATGGAACTCCGACAGCGCGCTGTTGCGCAGCGCGAGGTTGAGCTCGACCGCCCGCGTCACCGGCACGTCCAGCGCGATCTGCGCCAGTCGCGAGATCACGCCGCCGGAGCTGAGCACCAGCGCCTCGCCGTCGCCTGCGAGCGCCTGCAACCGCTCGCCTGCGCCGTGCACGCGTTCGCCGAACGCGGCCCAGGTTTCCGGCACGCCGGGGAGTTCATCGTGCGCCCACGCCAGCAGCGCCGCGCGCAGCATCGCGCCGACGTCGCGGGGATCGCCGCTGCGGGACGCGACGACGATGGGATCGGTCGGGTCGCGGTCGAGATAGGCCTGGAACACGGCGGTGTGGTCGAACTCGGCGAATCCGGGATCGACGACCGGTTCCGGCAGCGGCGTGCCAGCGGCGGCGAAGGCTTCGGCCACGGCCTCCGCGGTCTCGCGGTGCCGGCGCATGCCGCCGACCACCACCGTGCCGAAGCGATGCCCGCCCTGCGCCAGCCAGGCACCGAGACGGCGGGATTGCTCCCAGCCGCAGTCCGACAGGCGGTCGTAGTCGTCCGCACCGAAGCTCGCCTGGCCATGGCGGACCAGCAACAGGCTCATGGCGCAGGCCTCGCATGAGGGAGCATGCGGGACGCGATGGCGATCGAAAGCACGTTCGAGGCTCGAAGGAGGCGGTCCGGCATCGTAGGCGCGCCGGTGGCGGGCGACAAACACGAGACCCCTTTCATTTGATAACGATTCTCATTAACATGTATGCATCTGATCGACGGCGTCCTTCTCCGTCCCGACCCGCCTCCTCCTGCGACCCGCCGCCATGCCCATGTCCGAACGCCCTTCCCCTGTCCGCCTTTCCCCGCTCGCCATCGCCCTGACACTCGTCGCCGGGCCCGCCCTGGCCGAACCCGCCGCGGACGCCTCGGCCTCCGCCAACGAGATCGACACCGTCCAGGTCGTCGGCAGCCAGATACGCCGGGCCGAGTCGCCGAAGTACACCGAGCCGCTCAACGACACGCCGCAGACCATCACGGTGGTCGACCGCGCGGTGATCGAGCAGCAGAACCTGCTCGGCCTGCGCGACGTCCTCGGCACCCTGCCCGGCATCACCTTCGGCGCCGGCGAAGGCGGCGGCGGCTACGGCGACAGCATCACCCTGCGCGGCTACACCGCCAGCAGCGACATCACCACCGACGGCGTGCGCGACAGCGCGCAGTACACCCGCAGCGACACCTTCAACCTCGAGTCGATCGAGCTGGTCAACGGCGCGAACTCGGCGATGTCCGGCGCGGGCTCGGTCGGCGGCAACATCAACCTGGTGAGCAAGTCGGCGCACGAAGGCGACGCGACCGCGGTCGCGCTCGGCGTGGGCACCGACGGCTATGCCCGCGCCACCGCCGACGGCAACTACGACCTCGGCGACGACAAGGCGCTGCGGATCAACGCGATGGCACATCGCAACGACGTGGCCGGGCGCGACGTGGAGCGATTCCGGCGCTGGGGCTTCGCGCCGTCGCTGGCGATCGGCCTGGGTTCGGACACGCGCCTGACCGTGAACTACCTGCACCAGTCGGACGACAACCTGCCGCAGTACGGCGTGCCGTTCGCGCTGAATGGCTACCATGACGGGCCGCTGCCCGGCATCGACCCCGAGACCTATTTCGGCTATCGCAACGTGTCGAAGCAGGAGATCGACGTCGACATGCTGACCGCGGTGTTCGAGCACGACTTCGGCGACGCGATCACGCTGCGCAGCCTGGCGCGCCTGCAGCGCGTCGACCAGGTGTCGAACGTGACCGCGCTGCAGGGGAGCTGGTGCCTGGAGGACGGGACCAATCCCTACACCGGGCAGGCCTGCGCCGGCGGCCAGCCGGCCGGCACGTGGTCGCCGGTGGGCGGCCCGCGCGGCTACGTGCGCGACACCCGCAACACCCTCGCGATCAGCCAGACCGACGTGACCGCCCGCTTCTCGACCGGGGCCGTCGAACATGCGCTGGTCGGCGGCCTGTCCTTCAGCACCGAATCCTTCGACCTGGAAACCGGCGGCGTGTTCTTCAACGCCGACGGCAGCGCCCTCCCCAACACCAGTGCCGGCTATCCGTACCAGACCTTCCGCGATCCGGACCACGTCTGGGCAGGACCGCTGAACTACTTCCGCAGCGGCAAGACCGAGGGCGATCTCGACAGCACATCGGTCTACCTGTTCGACACGCTGAAGTTCGGCGAGCGCTGGATGCTGAACCTCGGCGCCCGCTACGATCGCAACGAAGGGGCGACGAAGACATGGGTCGTGTCCACCGCGGACGCGACGCGCGGCCAGTTGCTCGGCGTCAACCCGGTCGCGCGCAACGACGAGCATCTGCTGTCGTACCGCGCCGGCCTGGTGTTCAAGCCGACCGAGCACGGCACGGTGTACCTGGCCTGGTCCGACAGCAAGACGCCGTCCAAGGCGTCGGTCAACGGCAGTTGCACCCTGACCAGCACCACCGGCACCGCCAACTGCGATGTCGACCCCGAATCCGCGATCAACCTCGAACTCGGCACCAAGTGGGAACTGCCGGAGCGTGGTCTCGCGCTGACCGCGGCGGTGTTCCGCAACGAGCGCCGCAACTACCGCGTCGCCGATCCGGGCAACCCCGACAATCCGTCCGGCGAGCAGCAGCTCGATGGTCGTGCCCGCGTCGACGGCGCGGTGCTGGGCATCGCCGGCACGCTGCTGCCCGGCTGGCAGGTGTTCGCGAACTACACGTACCTCGACAGCGAGGTCGTGCGCGGCGTGTCCGCCTTCTGTCATGCGAACCCGAGCGCGGCCTGCGGCAACAGCGCGACCGATCGCGATCCGTTCGCAGGCAATCCGCTGACCAACACGCCGAAGCATTCCGGCAGCCTCTGGACCACGTACACCACCGGCGACTGGACCTTCGGCTACAGCGCGACCTACCAGGGCCGCTTCGTGGTGCAGAACAACACGCTGGACGGCCGCCCGCTGTTCCCGACCGACGCCTACTGGGTGCATCGGGCGATGGTGAACTACGCCGTCAACGACCGGCTCGACCTCCAGCTCAACCTCAACAACCTGCTGGACACCGAGTACTACACCCGCATCCGCAACAACATCGCGTTCACCGGCACGACCGTGACCGGCGGCAACGGCTGGGCGACGCCGGGCGAGGGCCGCTCGGCCGTCCTCACCGCGACCTGGCGCTTCTGAGCCCGACCGGAGACGCCACATGCTGCTCGCCATTCCCGACGTGCTCGACGCGACGCAGGTCGCCGAGTTCCGCGCGGCGCTCGACGGCGCCGACTGGGCCGACGGCCGGATCACCGCCGGCCACCAGTCAGCGCAGGCCAAGGACAACGCACAATTGCCGGAGGACTCGCCCGTGGCGCGCGCGCTGGGCGAACGCCTGCTCGCCGCGCTCGCCCGCAACAGCACCTTCTTCGCCGCGGCGCTGCCGAAGCGGATCTATCCGCCGCTGTTCAACCGCTACGCCGGCGGGCAATCCTTCGACTGGCATGTCGACAACGCGGTGCGCTACGACCGCAGCCGCGGCAGCGTCGACCCGGTCCGCACCGACCTCTCGGCGACGCTGTTCCTCGCCGATCCCGGCGACTACGACGGCGGCGAACTGGAGATCGAGGACACCTACGGCACGCAACGCATCAAGCTGCCGCCCGGGCACATGGTGCTCTACCCGGGCACCAGCCTGCATCGCGTGCTGCCGGTGACCCGCGGCGCGCGCGTCGCGTCGTTCTTCTGGATGCAGAGCATGGTCCGCGATGATGCACGCCGGCGCATGCTGTTCGAACTGGACGTGTCGATCCGCCAGCTCACCGCCGAACTGCACGACCATGACGCGCTGGTGCGCCTCACCGGCGTCTACCACAATCTCCTGCGGCAATGGGCCGAGACCTGAGCGTCAACCGCCCCGCCCCACGCACGTTCACTTCTTCCTGACCTCCCACGACCCGACTTCCATGTCCGCCACGACCGCTCCGCTTGCCTCGCCGCGCCGCAAGGGCGCCCTGCATCGCTGGATCCGCCGCATCCACCTGTGGATCGGCGCCTGGGGCGCGCTCGCCGCCGTGCTCTACGGCACCACCGGCCTGATCATGAGCCACCGCATCGGCGAGAACGCCTGGCCGCAGGGCGAAAGCGCGGAAATCGGACGCACCACGCTGGTGGTGCCCGCTGAAGCGCGGACCAGCGCGGAAGCGCTGTCGCTGTGGCTGCGCGACACGCAGGGGCTGGATGCGCAGACCATCCGCAAGCCCAAGCCGGGCGGCGAAGGCGGCCCGCGTCGCGAAGGCGAGCGTCGCGGCCCGTCGGGCTGGTCACTGAGCGGCGGTACCGCCAGCGCGAGCTGGTCGCTGGACTACGCGCCCGGCGCGGACACCGCCGAACTCAAGCGCACCCGCCACAGCCCGCTCGCCGCGTTCACGCGGCTGCACAAGGCGGTGGCGGGCGGCGACGGCTGGCGCCTGCTCGGCGACAGCTTCGCGATCGGCATGATCCTGCTGGGCCTCTCGGGCCTGCTGCTGTGGGCGCGCGGCCGCACGCCGAAGCAGATGTTGGTCAGCGTGTTCGGCGCATCTCTGGTCGCGACGCTGCTGGTGCTGGTGCCGAACCTGCTGTGACCGCGGCGACCAGTGCTCAGTACTGCGCCGGCGTGGCGAAACGCGTGACCTTGGGCCGGTAGTTCATCGGCCCGACCAGGTCGACGCCGCACTGCAGGCCCGACAGCCAGTCCAGCAGCCCGCGCTGCGCGGCGCCGCGGAACGGCATGCCGTGCTGGGGCACGATCATCTCCGGATCGAGCTCGCGGACCATGTCCACCCAGAGCCGCAGCACGCGGTTGCTGGCCATGTAGCGGCGATGGAACGCCTCCATGCACGGCCGGTAGCTGTCGAAATCCTCGACGAAGCCGTAGGCCTCGCCACTCGCCACCAGGCCCGAGCAGACGTCGCCGGAGAACAGGATGCGGCTGACCGGGTCGAAGAACGACAGGTTGCCGACCGAATGCAGGAAATGCGCCGGCAGCGCGATCAGCTCGGTATCGCCCAGCGGCACACGGGCGCCCTCGTCGTCCACGAGCAGGTAACGCTCGCGGCCGGCGTTCTCCATGTAGTGCGGCACCAGGTGCGGCACGAATCGCCCCCAGAGCTTCGAGCACACGACGGTGGCCTGTGTGTACAGCAGCCACTTGTCGACCGAACCGATGATGTCCGGGTCCTGGTGCGAGCACAGCACCAAGTCGATCTGGTGCGGGCGCACGTCCCGCCCCAGCGCCAGCACCAGCGGGTTGTAGAGCAGCGCCCCGCCCGGGTCGATCAGCGCGGAACGTTCGCCGTGCTTGATCAGGAACTGGTTGGCCTGGACGCCGTCCTCGCCGCGGACGAGATCGTTGTAGGCGACGCACCGATGCCCGTTCGCATCGAAAAGCACGAATCCCATGGTGGCTCGCCCCTGTACGAGAGAAAGTGTGCACAGGGTAATGAGACGCGGCGGAAAGATTCTTGATCATGCTCAACATCCGTCGTGCGGCTGCCCACGAACCCGCTCGCGGTTCGCGATCCTCGTGCGGCGTCGCGAATGCGAAACGCCCGCAGTCACATTTCGGCGCGCGGCCGGAGCCTAGCGATCAGCGCCTCGCCGCCGCCATCGATTGAAAATCGCCGGCACGCGCCATCGGTCGATAGGAGCAGGCTATCGCCAATGCCGATGCGGGCCTCGACGTCGGCGCCGACGCACTGCGCCTGGCCGGTCAACAGATGCAGCAGCCAGTGTTCGCCGGGCTCCACGAACAGCACCATCGAGCCCACCAGCGGGCGATGCCACGACTCGGCGTCGACACGGTCGCGGCGCCACATCAGGTTCAGGTCGTGGGTCGGGCCGTCGATCAGCTCGCCCGCGAGCACGCGCTCGCCCGCGAAGCGCACGCGCCCGTGCGGGGGCACGACCTCGCGCACCTCGCCGTCGTCGAACCGCAGGCGCACGCCGGCGCCCCGGAGCAGCACCAGCTCTCGTTCGATGCCCGGGAAGAGCGAGAACGGACCGTCCTGCTCGATCTCGGCGATCGACAGGCGCCAGTCCCAGTCCTCGGACGCCTCGGGCATGCGCAGCACTTCGCGGGTCCAGCCGTGGCCGTTGCGCCAGCGCTCGCGGCGGTACTCGTGGGCGGGCAGCGGCCGCAGGAACGGGGACATGGTGGGGTCCGGCATGTCGGTCTCGACGAGGATCGTCGAAGTGTAGCGGAGGCCGTCGGCCCGCCTGCATGCCCGCAGGCCGCGCACGAGGCGCGGCCTGCGGGCATCGCGAACGATGGGATTGCGTGGGTCGCGGA
>JAEWNA010000257.1 GCA_023392975.1 Pseudomonadota bacterium
GCTGGCACGCGCGGAACTGGAACAGCTCGCTGCCGATGCCGACGCCAGCGGCAGCATCGTGGTGCTGACCGACGACACCGGCTGGATCCTCGATGCCACCGGCCATCCGCAGTTCCTCGACAAGGCCAGCCGCGTCGCGCTGCGTCCCGGCGCGTGCTGGAACGAATCGCAGGCCGGCACCAATGCGATCGGCACCGCGATCGTCGAGCGTCGTGCGGTGGAAGTCCGCGGCGGCGAGCACTACCGCGCACCGCACGGCATCCTCACCTGCACCGCCACGCCCATCCACGATCCGTACGGCCAGCTCGTCGGCGTACTTGACATCAGTGGCGACGCCCGCGCGCAGCACCTGCATGCGCTCGGGCTGGTGCGCATGGCGGTCGCGAACATTGAGCACCGGTTCTTCGAGGGCGGCCTCGACGGCTGCGAACTGCTGCGGCTGCAGCGCGATCCCGCCCTGCTCGGCTCGGCCCGCGAAGGCCTGCTCGCGTTCCGCAACGGCACGCTGGTGGCGGCGAACCAGGCCGGTCTGGCGCTGGCGGGCATCGGCCGCGACGACCTCGGCCGCGTTGCCTACGACCTGCTGTTCGACGATCCCCTCTCGCGCCTGCGCAGCGAGGGCGTACTGCGCGACCGCAGCGGCCGGGCCCTGTACGGCCGCATCGACGGCGGCGCGCCTCGCGTGCAGATCGCGATGCCGCCCGCGCGCTCGGGTGAGCCGCGACCGCGTGCGACGCCGTCGCGCCCATCGGTGGACGACGGCCCGGTCTTCGATGCCGCCTGCGCCACCGCGCTGGAGCGCGCGCGCCGGGTCCTCGACGCCGGCCTGCCCGTGCTGGTGCAGGGCGAAACCGGCAGCGGCAAGGAAGTGTTCGCACGCGCCCTGCATGCGCGCTCCGCCCGCGCCGGCAAGCCCTTCGTCGCAGTCAACTGCGCGGCGCTGCCGGAAGGCCTGATCGAAGCCGAACTGTTCGGCTACGAGGAAGGCGCCTTCACCGGCGCGCGACGCCAGGGCAGCCCCGGCCTGCTGCGCCAGGCGCAGGGCGGCGTGCTGTTCCTCGACGAGATCGGCGACATGCCGCTGGCGCTGCAACCGCGACTGCTGCGCGTGCTGCAGGAGCGCGAACTCTCGCCGCTGGGCGGCGGCAAGCCGGTGAAACTCGACTTCGACCTCGTCTGCGCCACGCACTGCGATCTCGACGCCGCGGTCGAGGCCGGCCGCTTCCGCGCCGACCTGTTCTACCGCATCGCCCACCACCGCGTGCGGCTGGCGGCGCTGCGCGACTCCGCGGACCGCGATGCGATCGTCGATGCGCTGTGGCGCCGGGTCGCGGACGGTCGTACGCTGGCCGAGGACGCGCGCGCGGCCCTGGCCGCGCATCGCTGGCCGGGCAACCTGCGCCAGCTCGATGCCTGCCTGCGCACGCTGGTCGCGCTGAGCGATCCCGGCGACTGCGTCGACATGGCCGCCCTGCCCGACGAGCTGCGTCCCCGCACGGCAGCCGGCTTGCCGGCACCGGCGATCCGCGGCGGGATCGCCCCGCTCGAAACGCTGGAAGAAACGGCGATGCGCGATGCGCTGGCCGCCTGCGACGGCAACGTCGCCCGCGCTGCGCGCCTGCTCGGCGTCAATCGCAGCACGCTGTACCGGCGCGTGGGCAAGCCGCGGCGGGCCTCGTGAGGATGACCGGCTAGCGCGCCTTCGATGGGGTCCTGCTTTCGGAGCCGAGACTGCGGACTTCGCCCATGTGGCGGATGAGGACTTCGCTGCCGCTGGTTTCGACCTTGATCCGGCGCCCGACCGACAGCGACGTGCGCAGCTTGACCATCGCCTGCCTGTGGTCGGGCGAGAGCGTGACGGACTCGATCGTGTATTTCACGTCCGGCGCGGTCTTGCTCGCCTTCGCGACCTTGTAGAGCGCCTGCATCACTTCGCGGGTCGCGGCACAGGCAGCGTCGCGATCCAGCACGATGTCGGGCCGCTTGCCGGCGGGATCGGTGTCGACGGCGCGGTACTCCTTCGCCATCGCCGCACACAGCGTCTTGGCATCGAGACGCTTCACCGCGTTGACCTCTTCCTGGTAGTGGGCGTAGACCAGATCCTCGTCGAGCATGCTCGATTCCCTGCGGATCCAGTACAGCCCGCCGATGGCGACGATCATCACGCCGGCGCTCAGCATCCACTTCACCATCGCGAGCCTCCCCGGCTCCTCCATTCCCCGGACGGGATCATAGCGCAGCCATCGCCCGGTTCAGACCCCCTGCGGCGTCACCCTGCCATCCCATGGACGCGGGCGACTCATTCCCATTCGATCGTCGCCGGCGGCTTGCCGCTGATGTCGTAGACCACGCGCGAAATGCCGCGCAGTTCGTTGATGATCCGGCGCGAGACCACGTCGAGGAAGTCGTACGGCAGGTGCGCCCAGTGCGCGGTCATGAAGTCGATGGTCTCGACCGCACGCAGCGCGATGACCCATTCGTAGGCACGGGCGTCGCCGACCACGCCGACCGACTTCACCGGCAGGAACACGGCGAAGGCCTGCGAGGTCCTGTCGTACCAGCCGGCCTTGCGCAATTCATCGATGAAGATCGCGTCGGCCTGTGCCAGCAGTTCGGCGTACTCGGGCTTCACCTCGCCGAGGATACGCACGCCGAGGCCCGGGCCCGGGAACGGATGGCGATACACCATCTCGCGCGGCAGGCCGAGTTCGACGCCAAGGCGACGCACCTCGTCCTTGAACAGCTCGCGCAGCGGCTCGACCAGGCCGAGCTTCATGTGCTCCGGCAGGCCGCCGACGTTGTGGTGGCTCTTGATCACGTGCGCCTTGCCGGTCTTGCTGCCGGCGGACTCGATCACGTCCGGATAGATCGTGCCCTGCGCCAGCCAGCGCGCGTTCTTCAGCTTGTTCGACTCTTCCTCGAAGATCTCGACGAACAGGTTGCCGATGATCTTGCGCTTGGCTTCCGGGTCGGTGACACCGGCGAGCGCGCTGAAATAGCGGTCGGCGGCATTCACGCGGACGACCTTCACGCCCATGTGCTCCGCGAACATCGCCATCACCTGGTCGCCTTCCTTCCAGCGCAGCAGGCCGGTATCGACGAACACGCAGGTCAGCTGCTCGCCGATCGCACGATGCAGCAGCGCCGCGACCACCGACGAATCGACGCCACCGGACAAGCCGAGGATCACCTCGTCCGAACCGACCTGCGCGCGGACGCGGGCGATCTGGTCCTCGATGATGTTCGCCGCCGTCCAGAGCGCCTGGCAACCGCAGATGTCGAGCACAAAACGGCGCAGCAGCGTCTCGCCCTGCTTCGTGTGCGTCACTTCGGGATGGAACTGCACGCCGTACCAGCGCCGCGCCTCGTCGGCCATCGCGATGATCGGCACGCTGTCGGTGCGGCCGGTGACGGTGAAGCCCTCGGGGATCTTCGTGACGCGATCGCCGTGGCTCATCCACACGTCCAGGCCGTTGCGGCCCGGATGGTCGGTGAGCGCGCCGAGCAACTTGTCGTCGCCCACCACTTCGACTTCTGCGTAGCCGAATTCGCGATGGTGCCCGCCCTCGACCAGACCGCCGAGCTGCATCGCCATCGTCTGCATGCCGTAGCAGATGCCGAGCAGCGGCAGCCCGCTGTCGTAGACCTGCTGCGGCGCGCGCGGCGAACCGGCTTCAGTCGTCGACTCCGGCCCGCCCGACAGGATGATGCCCTTCGGGTTGAACCTGGCGATGTCGGCCGGGTCGTGGTCCCACGCCCAGATCTCGCAGTAGACGCCGATCTCGCGGATGCGTCGCGCGATCAGCTGCGTGTACTGCGCGCCGAAGTCGAGGATGAGGATGCGGTGGGCGTGGATGTCGTCGCGGTGGATGTCGGTCATGGTGTCTTCTCCCCTCTCCCGCCGGGAGAGGGGCCGGGGGAGAGGGTCGGTGGTGTCGCGAATGTCGAAGCCCTCACCCGGCGCTTCGCGCCACCCTCTCCCGCGGGGAGAGGGGAAGGTCAATCACCCCATCCGGTAATTCGGCGGTTCCTTGGTGATCTGCACGTCGTGCACGTGGCTTTCGCGCTGGCCGGCGCCTGTGACCTTCACGAAGTACGGCTTCTTGCGCATTTCGTCGATCGTGGCGCAGCCGACGTAGCCCATCGTCGCGCGCAGGCCGCCGGCGAGCTGGTGGACGACGTTGCCCAGCGGGCCGCGGTACGGCACGCGGCCTTCGATGCCTTCCGGCACCAGCTTGTCGGCGTCGCTGGCGTCCTGGAAATAGCGGTCCTTCGACCCCTTCTCCATCGCGCCCAGCGAGCCCATGCCGCGATAGCTCTTGTAGCTGCGGCCCTGGAACAGTTCGGTGTCGCCCGGGGCTTCCTCGGTGCCGGCGAACAGGCCGCCGATCATGATCGACGACGCGCCGGCGACGAGCGCCTTGCCGATGTCGCCCGAGTAGCGGATGCCGCCGTCGGCGATCAGCGGGATGCGATCCTGCAGCGCGTCCGCGACCATCGACACCGCGGTGACCTGCGGCACGCCGACGCCGGCCACGATACGCGTGGTGCAGATCGAACCGGGGCCCACGCCGACCTTCACCGCGTCCGCGCCCGCGCCTTCCAGCGCCAGCGCCGCGTCGCCGGTGACGATGTTGCCGCCGATGACCTGCAGGCTCGGGTAATGCTTCTTCGCCCAGGCCACGCGGTCGATCACGCCCTGCGAATGGCCGTGCGCGGTGTCGACGATGATCACGTCGACGCCGGCGTCCACCAGCGCCTCGATGCGCTGCTCGGTGTCGCCGCCCACGCCGACCGCGGCACCGACCAGCAGGCGTTCGCTGAGGTCGTAGGCGGCGTTGGGGTTGTCGCGCTTCTTCTGGATGTCCTTCACGGTGATCAGGCCGCGCAGGTGGAAGCCGTCGTTGACCACCAGCACCTTCTCGATGCGGTGCTTGTGCAGCAGTTCCAGCACTTCCTCGTCGCTGGCGCCCTCGCGCACCGTGACCAGCTTGTCCTGCTTGGTCATGATGTGGCGGACTGGGTCGTCCAGCTTCTTCTCGAAGCGCATGTCGCGGCCGGTGACGATGCCGACCAACTGGCCGCCGTCGACCACCGGCACGCCAGAGATGTTGCGCGCCCGGGTGAGCTTGAGCACGTCGCCGATGGTGGCGTCGGGGCCCACGGTGAAGGGCTCCTTGATCACGCCGGCCTCGAAGTTCTTGACCTTCGCGACCTCGGCGGCCTGCTGCTGCCAGGTGAGGTTCTTGTGGATGATGCCGATGCCGCCGAGCTGGGCCATCGCGATGGCGAGGCGGGCTTCGGTGACCGTATCCATGGCCGCCGACACGATCGGCAGATTCAGCCGCAGGTCGCGGGTGAGCCGGGTGGCGAGGGAAACGTCCTTCGGGAGGACGGTGGAATGCGCGGGGACGAGCGAAACGTCGTCGTACGTGAGCGCTTCAGCCTGGATGCGGAGCATGGCCGGTCCGGAGGGGATGAAGCGCGACATTCTAACCCGCCGGCGCCCCTCCCCGCACGTTCAGGCCGCCGGCGCGCCCGGCCGGTCAGCGGCTTCGGCCGCTTCCAGCGTGTTCTGCATCAGGGTCGCGACGGTCATCGGGCCCACGCCGCCCGGGACCGGGGTGATCCAGCTGGCCCGCTCCGCCGCCGCGGCGAACTGGACGTCGCCCACCAGCCGGCCGTCGTCCAGACGGTTGATGCCGACGTCGATCACCACCGCGCCGGGCTTCACCCACTCGCCCGGGATCAGCCCCGGCTTGCCGACCGCAACCACCAGAATGTCGGCCTCGCCCACGTGCCGGCGCAGCACATCCGCCGGGGTGAACTTGTGGCAGCTGGTAACGGTGCAGCCGGCGATCAGCAGCTCCAGCGCCATCGGCCGGCCGACGTGGTTGCTCACGCCGACGATGGTCGCGCTCTGCCCGCGCACCGAACGGTCGGTGTAGGCCAGCAGGGTCGTGATCCCGCGCGGGGTGCAGGGCCGCAAGCCGAACTGGCGCAGGGCCAGATGGCCGACGTTCTCGGGATGGAAGCCGTCGACGTCCTTGCGCGGGTCGATGCGGTGGATCAGCCGGGTCGCGTCCGGGATGCCCGGCAGCGGCAGCTGCACGAGGATGCCGTGGACGGCCGGATCGGCGTTGAGGCGATCGATCAGCGCCAGGAGTGCGGCCTCGGAGGTCCCCGACGGCAGGTCGAAGTCGAAGGCGCGGATGCCGACCTTCTCCGCCGCCCGGCGCTTGTTGCGCACGTAGGACTGCGACGCCGGGTCGCTGCCGACCAGCACCACCGCGAGTCCGGGCCGGGCCTTGCCGGCCGCCAGCCGGGCGTCGACCTGGGCGCGCAGGTCGTCCAGCAGCGAGTCGGCGATGCGTTTGCCGTCGAGGATGCGTGCGGTCATGCGGGTCGGGGGAGCGTCGGGGCCGGCTATTATCCCCGATCGCCCCCTCCCCCGCCCGCGAAAACGTCGCCATGGACCCGAAGACCGTCACCGAACTCGAAGCCGCCGCCTTCCGCCGCCTGCGCGACCACCTCGTGCGCGAACACCCGGACGTGCAGAACATCGACCTGATGATCCTCGCCGGCTTCTGCCGCAACTGCCTGGCCGACTGGTATCGCGAGGCCGCCTCCGAGCGCGGCATCGAGATGACCAAGGACCTGGCCCGCGAGACCGTCTACGGCATGCCGTTCGACGCGTGGAAGGCGACACACCAGCGCGAGGCCACGCCGGAGCAACTGGCGGCGTTCGAGGCGGCGCAGCAGAAGCACGGCTAGTCCGGCGTGCGCACGTTCCTCATCGTCGTCGCCGTCCTCGCCCTGCTCGCCTACGCCGGCGCCTGCGCGTTCCTGTACGCGAAGCAGCGCGAGCTGATCTACTACGGCTGGGCGACGACGGTCGACGCCCGCGACACCGACTACGCACTGCACCGTCCCGACGCGACGCTGCGCGGCTGGGTGGTGAACCCCGATGCGGGCGCGCCCGTGCTCTACTTCGGTGGGAATGCCGAACGCGTCGAACAGAACCGGGAAGACTTCGCCCGGCTGTTCCCGGGACGCAGCCTGTATTTCCTCGCCTACCGCGGCTACGGCGCCAGCGACGGCGCGCCGACGCAGGACGCGCTGGTCGCCGATGCGGTGGCGTTCTTCGACGACGTGCAGGCGCGGCATCCGGGCCAGCCGATCAGCGTGGTCGCGCGCAGCCTCGGCACCGGGGTCGCCAGCCAGTTGGCGGCGCGGCGTCCGCTGGCGCGGCTGGTGCTGGTCACGCCGTTCGACAGCCTGCTCGCCACGTCCCGGGCGCACTACCCGATCTTCCCGGTGCGCTGGCTGCTGAAGGACCCCTTCGATTCCGTCGCCGCCCTGCACGAGTTCCGGCAGCCGCTACTGATCGTGCACGGCGGCCGCGACGACGTGGTGCCGGAGGCGAACACGCAGGCGCTGATCGCATCGCTCCCGGCGGCGCCGACCGTATTGCGCATCGCAGCCGCCGATCACGACGACATCGCGCTGCATCCGGAATTCGGGCCGGCACTGGCCGACTTCCTGCGCTGAGGACGCAGGACCTCACTCCCGCAGCTTGAGCAGCGCCACCCAGGCTTTCGCATTCAGGCTGCAGGCGCGTTCGTCGTTCATGCGGCACGAGGCGTCGTCATCTGCCTTGGGCTGCGGCACGAATCGACCCGCTGCGTTGAGCGGCAGCTTGCGCATCATCACCGTCTGCATGAGATTGCCGCCGATCGTGTAGAGCTTGCTGTCGCCGTTGAGATCGACCCCGACCACGATGTCGCAGTGCGTCTTGAGGCTGCCGCCGCCCTGCTCGAAGAACGCGATCAGGCCCCGGTAATCGGCCACGCGCGCCTCGCGCGAGTAGCACAGCAGGTCGCCGACCTCCGGCCGTTCCCGTCCGGGTGCGACCAGCCGGTAGCGCTTGCGTGGCGAGGTCGAGGCGTAGGCATCGCGCATGTAGACGATGTGCTCGGCCGAGTACGCAAAGTCCTCGACGCCGGCGCGCTTCATCACATAGGAGACGAACGCGGCGGACCAGGGATGATCGAGGATGAACGACCGGCAGGCGGCGCTGTCCTGCCAGACGCCCGAGAGCGCCTCGCATTCCTTCGCGCCGTTGGCCCGGCGCAGGTTGTCCAGCGCCGGCGTGCGCCGCCAGTATTCGGCCACGCGCTGCCACGGCGCCGACCCGCTCGCGAGCCGCTCCACCCCGCCTTCGGCCTCCATCGGCACGTGTCCTTCCTGCCAGCCGACGCGACCGTCGCCGTTGATGAACGGCGCGTACCAGTCCGCGTGTTCGCGACACGCCGCCTCGGCGATGCGCAGCCGCAGGCCGGTCGGTTGCCGCGGGCCGTCGGGAAATTCGCAGGGCCGCACCGTCGCATGCGCGGCGACCGGCAGCAGCATGAGCGCACACAGCGCGAGCACCGGCAGGCGCCAGCGTCGCGCAAGCATGACCCGATGCCATCGGGCGCGAAGGCGCGACAAGGCCCGGCACCGCATTGCGCTCATCCCGGCCCCGCGCAGAACGCGGCGTAGTCGATGTAGCCGGGAAAGTCGCGGCACGGCGCGCACACCGGACAGTCGGGATCGGGCGACAACCGCAGTTCGCGGAAACGCATCGCCAACGCGTCGAACTGCAGCAGGCGGCCGGTCAGCGGCGTGCCGATGCCGAGGATCAGCTTCAGCGCTTCGGTCGCCTGCAGCAGGCCGATCACGCCGGGCAGCACGCCGAGCACCCCGGCATCGGCGCAGTTGGGCGCGTCCTCGGCCGTCGGCGGCTCCGGGAACAGGCAGCGGTAGCACGGCGCGGCGCCGCGATGGCGACCGGCATCGAACACGCTGGCCTGGCCCTCGAAACGGTGCACCGCGCCGTAGACCAATGGCTTGCCGAGCTTCACGCAGGCGTCGTTGAGCAGGTAACGCGCGGCGAAATTGTCGGCGCCGTCGACGACGACATCGACGCCGTCGAGCAGGCGCTCCACGTTGTCCGAGGTCACGCGTTCGCGCACGGCCTCGATCTGCGTCCGCGGGTTCAGCGCCGACAGCGCATTGGCCGCCGACGTCACCTTCGGCGTGCCGATGGCGGCCTCGGTGTGCAGGATCTGACGCTGCAGGTTGCTGCGATCGACTACGTCGTCGTCGGCGATCCGCAGGTACCCGACGCCAGCCGCTGCAAGATAGTACGCAGCGGGCGAACCGAGACCGCCCGCGCCAACCAGCAGCACGTGGGCGGCCTCCAGTCGCTTCTGCCCCTCGACCCCGACTTGCGGGAGGCGCAGATGTCGCGAATAGCGCTCGGCGAAATCGGCGTCGATGCCGGTGTCCGGGAACATCGTCGGCAGGCCCTCGGCGATCCAGCGCGACGTGCCGCCAGCGACCGAGACGACGTTGGTGTAGCCCTGCTCCGCAAGCATCTGCGCCGTGCGCAGCGAGCGCATGCCGCTCTGGCAGATCAGCAGGATCTCGGCATCGCGGGCAGGCAGATGTGCGGCCGGCGCATACACCAGTTCGCCCATCGCGATACCGAGCGCCCCCTCGGCCATGCCGGTCGCGCGTTCGTGCGCCTCGCGGACGTCGATCAGGAGGGCGCCATCGCGCTGGCGCGCAGGAACGTCTTCAGGGCGGCGTTCGGAAATCGGCATGCGTGCGTCAACACTCCTCGAATGTCGGCAGCGGCGGGACGCCGGCCGCGAACGGGCGCGACTCGCGCGCTCCGGCGTCGGCCGCGGCGCTGTCGCGCGTATTCTTCTGCACCGCGATCGCGGCGAACAGGCCCATCATGAAGGCGATCGCGTAGAACCCCTTTTCGGATAAGGCCATTTCGGCGTTCCACAAGCCGACGATCAGCAGCAGGATCGACAGGATCGTCGAAAACCAGGCGAGGCCGTAGTACAGATTGGTGACGGGAATGTCCTCGAGGCGGTCCCGCACCGCCTTCTGCACCGAAACGGCCGAAAACAGGCCGTACATCAGCACCGCGAAGTAGTAACCCTTCTCGTGCAGCGCCATCGACGCGTTCCACAGGCCGACGAGATAGCCGCCCATGCCGACCAGCAGTGCCGCCCACGACGCCCCGATGAAGGCAGGCGACGGGCTGACGGCGACGGGAGTGGGCTTGCTGGCGATGGTCATGGCGATCCTCTTGTCGTGGACGGGCGATCGCGGCCGAGCTTATGCCAGCCGTCGTCTGCCGACGGGGCGACGACGACAGTGTCGGATTCCGCTACCGCAACGATCAATACGAAAAGACCTCCACCGGCGATTCGGCCGCCAGATCCTGAACGCCCTCGCCCAGCACGATCAGCACATCGGAATCGGCAGCGGCGCGCATGCGATGCGAGCCGTCCGCGGGATTTGGCTCGACCCGCAGCGTGCCGTCTTCGTCGCAGGACAGCCGGCCGCGGAGGAATTCGAGGCGCTCGTGGGTCTTGCGCCAGGGTGTGCGCAGCCGCGCGCGCAGGCGCGGACGGGCGTCGGCACGCCCCTGCAGCCCATCGAGCAGCGTGCGCGCGAGCGTGAGATAGGTCGCCAGCACCGACACCGGATTCCCGGGCAGGCACAGGAACAGCGCATCGCCGAGGCCGCCGCTGCCGGGGTGCTCCAGCGACGAATGCGAACCGGCGAACAGCACCGGCATGCCCGGCTTCATTCGCACCTTCCAGAAATGCACGTGGCCCCGTGCCTGGAACAACGCCGGCAGATGATCCTTCTCGCCCGCCGATACGCCGCCGCAGGTCAGCACCACGTCGAAGGCATGGCCGGCGTGGCGCAGCGCGTTCTCCACCGCCGCCGGATCGTCCGGCAGCGTCGGCCAGGCGACCGGCTCGAAGCCATCCGCGCGCAGCAGGCCCATCAGCAGTTCGCGATTGCTGTTGTAGAGCTGGCCCGGCCGCAGCGGCAGCCCGGGCTCGACCAGTTCGTCGCCGGTGGTGAAGACCGCGACAGTCGGCCGCTTCGCCACGTCGAGGCCGTCCAGCCCCTGCCCCGCGGCCAGCGCGACGCGCGACGGCGTCAGCACCTGCCCGGCCGACAGCAACGCATCGCCGACGCGCACGTCTTCGCCGGCGCGACGCACGTGCTGGCCGGATTTCGGCGCAACGACGACGTGGACGACATCGCCATCGATCCGTGCGTTCTCCTTCATCACCACCGTGTCCGCGCCCGCCGGCAGCGGCGCACCGGTGGTGATCCGCGCGCATTCGCCGATGCCGACGACGAGATCGGCGGCGAGGCCGGCGAACAGTTCGCCGACCAGCCGCAGCGCCGTTTCGCCATCGGGCGCGAGATCGGCATGCCGCAGCGCGAAGCCGTCCATCGCCGAGTTGTCGAAGCCGGGTTGGTCGAGGACAGCGGCAAGGTCGTGCGCGAGCACGCGTCCGTGCGCCCGCGCAAGCGTCACGCGCTCCGCGGGCAGGCGCCGGTCCGCGGCCACGCGCGCGAGGATGGCGCGGGCCTCGTCGAAAGCGATGCGAGTCGGGAAAGTCATGGCTGCTTCGGAAGAGCGATGCCTGCGGCCTGCAGGTCATCCGGGGTGTTGAGGTTACCGAAGCGGAACCCCGAGAACACCACCGCCGGCAGATCGAGGCGTTCCCGGAGCCGATGCACGGCACGCTCGCTGGCAGCGATCGCCTGCGCCGTGGCCGCGCGCAGCGCATCGCGGCGCCACAGCGCGACCAGCGGCTGCGGGCCGTCGTCGTCGACCGCGAACGCACCATCGGCACCGCGCTTCGACACCAGCGTGCGGATCAGGCAGTCGTTCGCCCCAACCAGATCGACCGGCAGCGTGAACAGCCAGTCCGTCGTGCAGGCGGCGGCGAGCGCGTCCAGACCGCCCAGCGGGCCGAGGTCGGGCACGCGATCGGCGATGGCGGTGAGACCTTCACCGGCGTAGCGATCGAGATCGCGATTCGCCGACACCACTACCGGCCCGTGCTCGTCCGGCCAGCGCCGCGCCCAGCGCAGCACCTGCGGCACGCCGCCGCGCGTCAACCAGGCCTTGTCGACGCCACCCAGCCGCGAGGCGCGGCCGCCGGCGAGGAGGCCGAGGGTGAGGTCACGAGGATGGACCGTCGACACGGATCAATTGGAACGGAGCGAGGACAGGTCGATGGGCTTGCCCGCGGCATCGGACAGTTCCGTGCAATCGACCAGCCGGTAGATTTCCTGCCAACTCGATCGACACGCCTCGCAGCCCACCCAGACCGTCAGATGCCCGGCGAGCGGCTCGGGCGTGATCGTTGCCGGAGCGCGATCCAGATCACGCTCACCGCAGACGGGACATGCGGCCCCATGCAGTTCCACATACGAGGCGAACGGGTCGTTCACTTGTTCCGCTTGTGATGCCGGATCATCCGCTGGCGCTTCTTGAGCTGGCCCTCGGTCAGGACGTTCTTCTTGTCCTTGTACGGGTTGTCGCCTTCCTTGAACACGAAACGCACCGGCGTACCGATCAGCTTGTAGCGCTTGCGGAAGAAATTCTCGAGGTAGCGTCGATAGCTCTCCGGCAGGTTGCGCAGCCGGGTGCCGTGGACCACGAAGGTCGGCGGGTTCTCGCCGCCCGGGTGCGCGAAGCGCAGCTTGGAGACGTGGCCGCGCACCGACGGCGGCGGATTCGTCTCGTAGGCGATCTCCATCGCCTGGGTCACTTCGGAGGTGCTGAACTTGTGCGTGGCCGAGCGGTGCGCGCGATGGATCGCGGCGAACAGTTCGCGCAGGCCCGAGCCGTGCTTCGCGCTGATGTGCACGGCCTCGGCCCAGTTCACGAACGACAGTTTGCGCGACAGCAGGCCGTCGGTCTGCTCGCGCTGGTACTGCGACAGCCCGTCCCACTTGTTCACGGCGACGACCAGCGCGCGACCGGCGTCGAGCACCGCGCCGAGCACGCTGGCGTCCTGGTCGGTCACGCCTTCGCTGGCGTCGAGCATGATCACCGCGACCTGGCACTGCTCGATCGCCGCCAGCGTCTTCACGATCGAGAACTTCTCGACCGCCTCCTCCACCTTCGACTTGCGGCGGATGCCGGCGGTGTCGATCAGGCGGTACTTGCGGCCGTCGCGTTCGAGATCGACGGCGATCGAATCGCGGGTGGTGCCCGGCACGTCGGACGCGATCATCCGCTCCTCGCCGAGGATGCGGTTGACCAGCGTCGACTTGCCGACGTTGGGGCGGCCGACGAAGGCGATCCGGATGCGGTCCGGATCGTTGTCGAGCACTTCGGTCTCGCCTTCGGCGGGCAGCCGCGACAACGTTTCCGCCAGCAGCTTGTCGAGGCCGACGCGGTGCGCGGAGGAGATCGCCAGCGACTCGGCGATGCCGTAGCGCGAGAACTCGGCGATGGCGGCGCGGCTGTCGAGGCCATCGGTCTTGTTGACGACCAGCAGCACCGGCCGGTCGGCCTTGCGCAGCCAGCGCAGGATCTCGTCGTCCAGCGCCGACGCGCCTTCGCGACCGTCGACAATGAACAGGACGAGGTCGGCCTCTTCGGCCGCGGCGCGCGACTGGCGCGCGGTGGCGCCGGCCAGGCCTTCCTCTTCCCCCGCGATGCCACCGGTATCGACGATCACGAACGGACGCGCTTCGTCGAGGCGGCAGATGCCGTAGTTGCGGTCGCGGGTCACCCCCGGCTCGTCGTGGACGAGCGCGTCACGGGTGCGGGTCAGCGCATTGAACAGCGTCGATTTGCCGACGTTGGGCCGGCCGACGAGGGCGACGAGAGGCAGCATGGCGGGAACGTCAGGAAAGAGTCGGAAACGAACGACCCCGGGCAGTCAGCCTACCCGGGGTCGCGGAGCTTGAACAGCCGAGGATCAGTTCAGGCGCCAGGCGCTGAGCTTGCCTTCCACGGTCTCGACGACCAGCACGCCGTCGACCACCACCGGCGCGGCACGCAAGGCCTGGCGGGCGACGCGGGTGCGGGCGGCGAAGTCGCCGTTGTCCAGGCGTAGCCAGTGCAGGTAGCCGTCGGCGTCGCCGACCACCGCGAACTCGCCCTGCACCGCCGCACCCGACAGGCCGCGACGGGCGAGACCGGCCTGCTGCCACAGCGCCGAGCCGCCGGCCTTGTCCAGCGCCCAGACGATGCCGGCCGGGTCGGTCACGACGATGCGGTCGGGACCCACGCCGATGCGGCCGGGACCGCCGTGTTCCTGCGACCAGATCGGGCGGCCGCTGGGGCCGTCGATGGACATGGTCTGCTTCTTGTAGCTGGTCGCGAAGATGGTCGAGCCGTCCAGCACCGGCATGCCGTCGACGTCGGCCATGCGATCGAGTTCGCTGCGACCGTCGGGCTGGCCCACGGCCTGCGACCACAGCGGGCGGCCGTCGACCAGCGACAGCGCGGCGACCGAGCCGTCGTCGTTGCCGACGAACACGAAACCCGGGCCGAGCACCGGGGCATCGTTGCCGCGGATGCTGAGCGACGGCAGATCGTGGTTCCAGAACCAGCGACGCTCGCCACTGGCGGCATCGAAGGCGGTGATGCGGCCGTCGTTGGAGCGCACCAGCACGCTGCCCTGGCCGATCGTGGGCGCGGCGACGATTTCGTTCGGGACCTTCGCCGTCCACTTCTCGGCACCAGTCGACGCGTCGAGGGCGATCACCTCGCCGTCGATGGTGCCGGCCACCACCAGACCGTCACCGGCGCCGGGGCCACCGGAGAAACGCTGCTTCTTGCTGCGGTATTCCCAGGCCTTCGCGCCGGTCTGCAGGTCGAACGCGCGGATCGTGTCGTCCGCGGCGGCGGCGTAGACCCGGCCGTCGGCGATGGCGGGCGACTGGACCACGCCGAGCCGCGGATCGCCAGCACCGGCATCCGCGGTCCACATCCGGGCCACCGTCGCCGAAGGCACGAAATCGACGAGTTCGAGCGGCTTGCTCGCGGCCTTGGCGCCGGACTTGTCCATGTCGAACCAGCCCTTCACGGTGCTGCAACCGGACAGGGAGACGATCGCGGCCGCGAGGAAGGTGACGCGGACGGCGGCGCGGAACGGCGCGCGGCGCGGCGCGGGAAGAGCGGAATGCAACCGAATGGAATTCATCGTGTGGTCGTGCCCAGGGAATCTTGATCAGGAAGCGGAATCGGGTTTCTTCGGGGTGCCGCCGGCCTGGGTCAGCTTCAGCTCGATCAGCGGACGCAGCTGCGACCCCTCGTCGAGGCCGGTGAGCGCCTTCTCGTAGGCCTTCTGCGCCTGCTCCTTGCGGCCGAGCGCGTACAGCGCGTCGCCGCGGACGTCATGGGCGAGCGGCTCGTCGACGTTCTGCAGCAGGGTCAGCGCTTCCTCGCTCTTGCCGGCGTCGATGAGCAGTCGCGCGAGACGCTGGGTGGCGACGGCCTGGATCGCCGCATCCTCGGCGGTCACACCGCGCAGGGTGGAGATGGCGTCGTCGCGCTTGCCGCCGTCGGCCTGGGCCTTGGCCAGATCGAGCGCGGCGAGCGCCGCGTAGGAGGAGCCCTTCAGCGCGGCGGACGCGGCCTGCGCTTCCTTCAGCTTGCCGGCCTTGAGGTCGGCGACGATGGCCTGGTACTGGTCGCTGGTCTTCTGCGCCGCGGCGGCCTGCTTGTCCTGCCACCAGAACCAGCCGTAGATGGCCGCGAGGCCGAGGGCGACGCCACCGATCATGCCGGCGGCGTTGTTGCGGATCCAGATGCGGACGCGTTCGCTCTGTTCGTGTTCGTCGAGAAGGTCGTCGATCGCCATGGGGTTCGGTCAGGTCTCGGAAAGGCGGCTGGCATGGAGGTCGTCCGGAAGCCCGGCCGCGGCGCGCGAACGCAGCGAGGTTGTAGCAGGCCGCGCCTGAACAACCCCCGTCGTGACCGCTTTCGCCGCGACCACAGAGGGGCGGATGCAGCGCGAGGGGACGGGGAAGCCTCCGGACTTCGCTCCGGCGGAGCGACTGCGGAAGGTCGCCGAGGGAGAGGTCGACGGGTACGGGAAACTGCTGGTTCCGCACCGCGCGAAGAGCCGCCGGGACCTCTCAGCGGTCGATCGGCTGGAGGGAACCGTCAGAGGATACCGTAAAGCGCACCACGTTCGCGCGGACGAATGGCGTGAGATCCACCGGCTGGCCGCGCAGGCGCACGCGGACGGCCTGGGCGTTGCCGATCACCGCCTTGCCCAGCTCGCCCGCCTTGAAGCTGCGGGTCTGGCCGGCCGGGATCAGCGCCTGCTCGATGACGCTGCCGTCGGCCGCGGTCAGGCGCACCCAGCTCTCGCCGCCGAACGTGACGGCCAGACCCGGGTCCTGCGTCGCGGCGCGGGTCGGCATCGGGGTCAGGGAAGCGACCAGCGGGCCCTGCTGCGCCGGCTCGGGG
>JAEWNA010000311.1 GCA_023392975.1 Pseudomonadota bacterium
CACCTGCGCCACGCTGGTGCCGGCGCGACGGCTGACGTTGGCGAGACCGTAACGCAGGCTGCCGCGCAGGCGCGTGCGCAGCCGCCGCACCAGCGCGATCAGCGCGAACGCCACCGTCGCCAGCGCCGCGAGGGTGAGCGCGATGCCGGCGAGCATGGTCAGGCCCAGCGTCGCCGAACCGGCCTGCCACCACAGCAGCGCGGCGAGTCCGGCGAAACCGGCCGCACCGACCGCCCAGGCGCTGGGCTCGGTGGCGTCGAGATCGCGGCGCAGCACGCGCAGCGCCGGGACGCGGCGCAGCGCCAACACCGGCGGCGCACCGAAGGCCAGCAAGACGACCAAGCCCACGCCGAGTCCGCGCAACGCGGGCCACACGCCCGCGGGCGGGATCGACACCTTCAGCGCATCGGCCAGCCATGCACCCACCGCCCATTGCAGCGCGAACGCGATGGCGACGCCGATCGCGCTCGCGATCACGCCGAGGATCGCCAGTTCGCCGATGTGGATCGCCACCAGCATGCGCTGCTGCGCGCCGAGGCAGCGCATCACCGCGGCGCCGGAGAGATGCCGCTCGCTGTGCCGGCGCGCGGCCATCGCGACGGCCACCGCGGCCAGCACCACCGAGACCAGCGCCGCTAGGCCGAGGAAGCGCCCGGCGCGATCGAGCGCGGAGCGGATTTCCGGCCGCGCATCGGCGATCGTCTCCAGCTTCTGTCCGCGTCCGAGCGCAGCGCGCGCGCTGCGGGTGAAGCGCTCGACCGCCGCGGCGTCGCCGGCGACGACCAGCTTGTATTCGATGCGGCTGCCCGGCTGCACCAGCCCGGTGCCGGCGAGGTCGTCCATCGACGCGAAGACCTTGGGCGCGACGTTGAAGTAGTCGATGCCGCCATCCGGCTCCTGCAGCACCAGCGCGGCGAGGCGGAATTCCGATGTGCCGAGCGCGATGGTGTCGCCGAGTTTCGCGCCCAGCGCATCGGCACCGGCGCGACTCAGCCACAGCGCGCCCTTGGCCGGACCGTTCTCGACGACGTGTTCGCCCGTGCCGTCGACGATGCGGAAGCTGCCGCGCAGCGGGAAGCCCGCGCCCAGCGCGCGCAACTCGCCGAGCTTGAGTTTCGCGGTATCGCCGCGGCCGAGGCGGATCATCGTCGGCAGTTCGGCGACCTCGGTGCGCTGGAGCCCGGGCGCCTGCGCCGCAGAGAGGATCGCGCCGTCGATCGGCGTGTCGCCACGCACCACGGCGTCGCCGCCGAGCAGGCGGTTGGCCTCGATCGCCAGCGCGCGTCCCGCGCGATCGGTGACGAAGCCGACCGCGGTGACCGCGGTCACCGCCAGCACCAGCGCCGCGATCAGGATGCGGATGTCGCCGGCGGCCAGGTCGCGGCGCAACTGGCGCCACGCGAGCGCCAGCGTCCTCATGCGCCCACCAGCCGGCCGCTGTCCAGCCGCAGCTGACGGTCGCAGCGCTCGGCGAGCCGGGCGTCGTGGGTCACCAGCACCAGCGTCGTGCCGGCCTCGGCGTTCAGCCCGAACAGCAGCTCGATGATCGCCTCGCCGGTGCGGGTGTCGAGATTGCCCGTGGGTTCGTCGGCGAACAGCAGCGCCGGCCGGGTCACGAACGCCCGCGCCAGGGCGACGCGCTGCTGTTCGCCGCCGGACAGCTGCCGCGGGTAGTGACCAAGGCGTTCGCCCAAACCGACGCGATCGAGGATGGCGCGCGCCGGCGTTTCAGGATCGGCATCGCCGCGCAGCTCCAGCGGCAGCATCACGTTCTCGAGCGCGGTCAGGGAGGGCAGCAACTGGAAGCTCTGGAACACGAAGCCGACCTTCTCGCCGCGGACCTTCGCGCGGCCGTCCTCGTCGAGCGTCGACAGCGGCGCGCCGTCGAGCAGCACGCGGCCAGCGGTCGGCACGTCGAGGCCGGCCATCAGCGCCAGCAGCGTGCTCTTGCCGGAGCCGGACGCGCCGACCACCGCGATGCGCTCGCCCGCGGCGATGCGGAAGTCGACGCCGTCGAGGATGGTCAGCTCGCTGCCCGGCAGCTTGACGCGCTTGCCGAGACCTTCGACGGCGAGCGCGGGCGGGGCATCGGGGGCGGTGGCGGAGACGGGGGCTGCAGCGGCGGGGTCGGCCGTGGTCGTGGACATGCGAAGGGGCGCCGTGGGGGACGAAGTGGGGTTATGGGGCGATACGGTGACGTAGGCAAGGGCCGACCGTCATGCAACGCTGCATCGGGTGCGGACAGGCGCAGATGGGAAGAAGGGATTTCGCCACAGGATCGACCGGACAATCCCATCGACGGCGCGATTTGACAACAAAATCTTTCATGCCTAGCCTCGGGTATCGGCCTCGAAGGACCGCCCATGCCGCGCCCCCGCTTTGCTCTCCCCCTACTGGCCTGCACCCTCAGCCTGGCCATGGCGCTCGGGGCATCCGCCTGTTCCCGAATGGAGTCCCTGTTCATGTCCGACGACGACGCATCCGCCACTATCTTCCACGAGCAGCCGCACCCGCAGCAGGCGTACCGGCTGACGATGATCATCGAGAACGCGCCAGGGCCTTTCGCCCAAGTCCGGGGCGCCGTGCAGTACAACGTGAAGAACTACCGGGAGTGCGGTCGCGTCAATCCGGAAGTCGGCGCACCGACCAATATCGTCTATCTGCCGGAACACCCCTGGCGACAGATCGCACCCAATGTCTACGAAACCACAGTCCATGCCGATGGCATGCTGGACGAGGACTACTACGGCAAGGGCGTCTGCCATTGGGAACTGCGTGGGGCGAGCGCACTGCTGCGCGCCACCGGCGATGAGCGCGAAACACGGTTCCTTCCGGCGATGGACTATGACGAGATCTTCGCCGAGAAGACCAAAGTACTGTATTTCTGGAAGGAAAGTTATCCAACGGACAGTCCCCTGCCTTCTGATGGAAAAGGGTTCTCGGATTTAGGCGATCCAAATCTTGACCAAGTTCCGCCTGAGCGACGAGATGAATTCTTCGCGGTCATTCTTTCGGCCAAGAAGGTGCAGCCATGACTCTTAGCCACCAGCAATATGCAGATCTGTCTGACAATGCCTACGTCAACCGCCGACCCGGCGTCAGGTCGCCGGATCATCGTGAATTTGAGACCATTCACGGCATCAAGTACGAAATTCTTGAACACTACCGCAACCCGACGAATGGCTACGCCGGCACCATCTACCAGCGCGTGGATACCGGCGACATCGTCGTTGCGCATCGCGGCACCGAGGTCAAGAACATTCCCGGCATCGCCATGGATCTGGCCTACACCGATGGCAGCATGGTGCTGCGCCGGGTCAATCCGCAGGCGGAGGATGCAATCGGATTGACGAAGCGAGCTATCGAAGCCGCTGAGAGGGAAGGGAGAAAGCCCGGCCACCACACCCCCGAAGTCACCGTCACCGGCCACTCCCTCGGCGGCTGTCTGGCGCAGATCACGGCGCATCACTTCGACCTGCGCGGCGAGACCTTCAACGCCTATGGCGCCGCCAGCCTCGGCCTGCGGATCCCAGAAGGCGGCGACCGAGTATTGAACCATGTGATGTCCGCCGATCTGGTCAATGCCGCATCACCGCACTACGGGCAGGTGCGCGTGTACGCCTCGCAGAAGGAGATCGACACGCTCGACCGGCTCGGCTACGACAACACGGCGAGCCACTTCGACATCCGCATGAAGGGCGTGCAGCCGATCGCCACCATCGGTTCGCACTTCATGAGCAACTTCACCGATGACAACCCCAGCGGCCGTTCGATCCTCGCCGACCCCGACGCCTTGGCGCGTGCCCATCGCTACGAAGCGATGATCGACAAGGCCCGCGAGGACATGCGTGAACAGCGCGGCGCCTTCAGCGGACTGGCGGACGTGGCGAGGGGGCTGGTGGGCGCTGCACCGGAACGCCATGCACCGCTGGCGCCGGGCGAGCCGGCGTTGCGTGCAGGCGAGGTGCGCGAGCGCGTGGAGACGCCGCCTCTTCCCGCCTACCTGCGCGACGGGCCGCAGG
>JAEWNA010000031.1 GCA_023392975.1 Pseudomonadota bacterium
GGCGACGGCTGCGCGGCGGCATCGCCGCCCCAGCCCAGTTCCGCGCCGCCATTGGCGCCGTAGCCCGAGCCCGGCGTGCCGCGCAGGCTGCGGCGGAAGCCGCGCTCGCTCAGGCCGGTCAGGCCCACGTACATCGTGCCGCGGTCGGGCAGGCGCAGCGACACCGGCACGTTGCGATCGCTCTCACGATACGTCGCCAGTCCGAAATACACCCGCTGCTGGCCGATGAAGCGCGCTACCGCGTCCGGCGGCACCAGGTACACCGCCTCGCCGCGCTGCGAGGCCATCACCCGCTGCAGGCGGCTGGTGAAGAAGTTGCGCGCCGTGCGCCGCGCGCGCTGGTCGGGGCGCAGCAGCTCGGGTTCGGTCGCGACCGCGATCTCGTAGAGCGGCAGTTCGGAGCGTACGGTGAATCCCAGCACGCTGAAACGATCGTCGATCGACTCGCGGTTGGCACGGATGACGGCCATGACGGACTCCTAGCGGGATTTGCGCGCGCCGTCGGCGGACGAACCCGCGACGGCGCCGAGGTCGAACCGGATCTCGGCGGGGGGCGGCAGCACGGGATCGGCATCCCGCTCGTCGTCCATCACCGAGGAAATCCGCTCCCAGAAACGCTGCTGGGCATCGATGCCGATGCCCTCCAGGTGCGGCTTCATGAATTCCTGCACCGCGTCCAGGTGGCGGAAGAACACCCGCTTGCCGGTCTGGACGTGCTCGACCGAGCCGCGCCATTCCGGCGCCGGCGCCGAGTCGTCCCCGCGTTCGCACCAGATGCGGACGATGAAGACGGCGGTGCGGTCCTCGAGCAATGCCATGGCGGCGCCTGGTCGTGTCGATGCGTGGACCGACTCTGCGCCGGCCGCGTCACCGCCCCGTCACGCCGACATCACGCGGACATCACATCGAGAACGGCGGGCCTGTGATGTCGGGTGAGAAGCGTGTGATGTCCGGTGGCCGGGACGGTTGCCGTTCCGGCGCCCGGTCGCGCGACGTCGCACCGGCCACCTCGTCGGCGGCCAGCGCAACACCGGAACTGCAGTCGATGCCGTCGCTCAGGAATCCAGCAGGCGCAGGCTCAGTTCGAGCTGCGCATCGGCGGCGGCGAGGTGGCGGCGGGCGGCGGCGATGCCGTCGCGGGGGGCGGCGGTCATGTCGTGCAAGGTGCCGGCGATGGGGAACGCGGCCGTGGACGGCGTCTGTGGCGGTGGCGCGGGCGGCAGTTCGATGCGCAGCGCCGCCTGCATCGTCGGCGGTTCGGCGAAGGCGCTGTCGGCGATCTGCCGGTACAGGGTCAGCGTCTCGCGCATCGGCGGGATCGCCAGTTCGCGGCGCAGCAGGTCGCGGCAGGTCTCGAACTGGCGCAGCGCCTGCGCGCGCTGGCCGCCGAGCACGTACAGCTGCATCAGCTCGCGATGCACGTCCTCGCGCAGCGCGTCGCAGTCGAGGATCGCCTGGGCATGGCGGATGGCCTCGCCCCAGTCGCGGCGGATCGACGCCACCTGCATCAGCCGCCACAGCGCATTGAGGTAATGGCGGCGATGCTTCTCGCGCTCGCGCAGCGCCCAGTCGTCGCTGAATTCCATCAGGATGTCGGACTTGTACAGGGTCACGCCGGCGCGCAGGTCGTCGATGTCGGCCTGCGCGATCTGCTCGATCGGCCTGGCCAGCGCCGGCGCGATCCGGCGTTCGAATTCCTCCACGTCCAGCCAGACCTCGCCGCCGCCGCTGAGCCCGATCGCGCCGCGGCGGTCGCTGGCGATCAGCGCGCCGTGCTGCAGCGGCGGCCGCTCGACCATCCGCCGCAGCCGCCACAGCGCCGTGTTGAACGAGCCGGCGGTCATCGCCGCCACCCGCTCCGGCCAGAGGATGCCGAGCAGTTCCGTGCGGCTGAAATAGCGGCCCCGCCCCAGCGCCAGGTACGCCAGCAGACTGCCGCAACGGCCGGTGACCGGCACCAGCGCCTCGCCCGCCGCGTCGTCCGCGACGCTGAGCGATCCGAACAACCAGATGCGCAACATCCTGTTCGTCCTTTGGTCTGCCGCGCCGCGGCGTGGAACCCGCCCCGCCGCCGCGCCCCCTGCGCGGCCGGTCCCGGTGCGTCGCGCACCGGATCGGGGCCTGTGGTGAGACGCGGGAAGCCGCTGCGACAGGCCGCGCCCCGCGCGGCGTCCGCGGACAGTCGCGCTTTGCGTTGGAGGAAGGGCCCGTCGCCCGCGCAATGCCAGGGCCGTGGACAGCGAAACCGGACAATCCTCGGCAAGGCACGCTGACCGGTCAGCGTGCCGAACCTCCCGCGGCGGCATCGACGACGACACCGGTCAGGAGAAGGACCACCATGAACGCGCTCCCCACCCGCATCCGTCGCGCACGCCTCGCGGCGAAACTCAGCCAGGCCGAACTCGCCCGGCGCGCCGGCGTGAAACGCAGCGCCGTCACCCAGTGGGAGCACCCCGAGGGCACCTCGCCGAGCATGCACCACCTGCTGCAGATCGCGATCGAGACCGGGACCTGCATCGAATGGCTGGCGACCGCCCGCGGCCCGATGCGCAACGACGCCGATGAGCCTTCGACGGTGTTGATCGACGACTACGCCCAGGACCCGAACGAGAGCGAGGCGCTGCTGCGGTTCCGCCGCCTGCCCGCGCAGAAGCGGCGGATCGCGCTGCAGATCCTCGAGGTGCTGGCCGGCTGATGCGATTCCCGCGCCGGTGCGGGCGAACGACCGCGGCCGCATGGCACACTGACGACATGCCCCCACGCCCCCTCCCGACCGCCGCCTGCCTGCTGGTCGCGCTGCTGTCCGCCTCGGCGGCAGGCGCTGCGAGCCCGCAGACGCCCGCCACCCCCGCTCCCTCGGCCGCACCTGCGTCCGCGACGAAGCCCGCGGCGCCCGCGCCTGCCAAACCCAAGCCTTCGGTCCCGAAACCCGCGGCCGCGAAGCCCGCGCCCTACGGCGTGCTCGCGCTCAAGCCGGGCGAATACGTGTGGACCCCCGACGCCGCGCCGAAAGGGCCGGTGGTGGTCGTGGTCAGCCTTCCGCAGCAGCGCGTCCACGTCTACCGCAACGGTGCGCGCATCGGCGTGTCGACGATCAGCAGCGGCCGCCGCGGCTACGAGACGCCGACCGGCATCTTCCCGATCATCGAGCGCCAGACCGAGCACTACTCGAACAAGTACGACAACGCGCCGATGCCTTTCATGCTGCGGCTCACCATGGACGGGGTCGCGATGCACGCGGGCCACCTGCCCGGGTATCCCGCCTCCCACGGCTGCGTGCGCCTGCCGGCCGCATTCGCCGAGACCCTGTTCGGCAACGTGCGCCGCGGCACCGTCGTGGTGGTCGCCGATGCGAAGAGCGCACCGGCCGCCATCATCGCGCCGGGCTGGATCACGCCGGTCGATCCGGCCACCGGTGCGGCCCGCGATCCGGCCGACGACCTCCTGCCGACGCTGTGGGCGCCCGAACGCGCGCCCGACGGCCCGCTCACCGCGGTGGTCAGCGCCCGCGACGGCCAGCTCGTGGTGCTGCGCAACGGCATCGAGATCGGCCATGCGCCGGCGCAAGTCGTCGGCGAACCCTGGACCGGCACGCGGGCCTATGCGCTGCGCGCGGTGCCCGCGCCGCTCCTGGCCTCCCAGTCCGTCCCCGTCCCCGCGACGCCCGTAGCGCCGGCCTCGTCCGACGACCCGACCCGGGTGGTGCCGACCGAGGTCCCGCCGCCGGTGCTGCGCTGGGAAGAGGTG
>JAEWNA010000049.1 GCA_023392975.1 Pseudomonadota bacterium
GGCGACGGCGGGACGGCTCGCTTTCGCGCCGCATGGCCGCTAGAATTCACGACCCCGCGCCGCGTGCAGCGATGTCCGGCCGGGACCCGGAGAGGTGTCCGAGTGGTTGAAGGAGCACGCCTGGAAAGTGTGTAAGCGTCTAAACCGCGCTTCGGGGGTTCGAATCCCCCTCTCTCCGCCAAGTTTCAGGAATTCGCAAACTCCGAATCGTCGCCGACACGAGGCGAAGCGATGGAGAGGGGGTGAGAACCCCCGCGGGTTCGACGGATCGGCAGGATTGCCGATCCGCACGGCGAAGCCGCCCGCAGGGCGAGGTACAGGGATGTACCGAGTGAATCCCCCTCCCGGGAGACGCGCAGGCTTCGCAGTTCCACACCAGCGTCGTTGACGCACGTCTATGGTGGCCCCGTCGGCCCCTCGCGACGCTAGGTCGAAAACCCCGCCAGGGCCGGAAGGCAGCAACGGTATCGACTGATGCGGGCGCCGAGGTCAGTCGGCGGGGCCATCGCCATTCCCGGGGTTCGTTCCCGTCTCTGCCGGGCCGCTCGCCCTGCTATCGTGCCGCAATGCATCCTCGTGTCGCCGACGCCCGCACCGTTGCCATCGCTGCGCACGGCGACCAGACCTACGGGCCGCACCCGTACGCCTACCACCTCGATGCGGTCGCCGCGATCCTGGAACCCTACGGCCCCGTCGCCCAGGTCGTCGGCTACCTGCACGACACCATCGAGGACACGGCGGTCACGCGCGAGGAAGTCGAAGCGCGGTTCGGCGCGGACGTCGCCGACTGCGTGGCGATCCTGACCGACGAACCCGGACCGAACCGCAAGGCGCGCAAGCAGCTCACCTACGCGAAGATGGCGCGGGTCGATGTTTCGCTGGCACTCGCGCTCATCGCGAAGGCCGCCGACCGCCTCGCCAACGTGCGGGCCTGCATCACGTCGGGCAACGACGGGATGCTGGCGATGTATCGCGACGAGCATGCCGCGTTCCGTCCCGCGGTGTTCCGCGACGGACTCTGCGACCCGCTCTGGGACGAACTCGACGCCCTGCTGGCAACGAGGACCTGAAGCCGCGCCGTCGTCAGGGATGCAGCCACGCCGCATCGCCCTCGGCGTAGCGTTCGTGTTTCCAGATCGGCACCCGCGCCTTCGTTTCGTCGATGATCCAGCGGCAGGCCGCGAACGCGGCGTCGCGGTGCGCGGCGCTGACGCCGACCCAGACCGCGAGATCGCCGACGGCCAGTTCGCCGACGCGATGGACGCAGGCGGCGTCGGCGATGGCGAAGCGTTCGAACGCCTCGTCGACGATCCGCGCGCCCTCGGCCTCGGCCAGCGCGACATAGGCTTCGTAGCGCAGGCCGAGCGCGGCACGACCGTCGTTGTGATCGCGCACCCAGCCCTCGAAGCTCGCGTAGGCGCCCGCCTCCGCGCGCAGCAGGCGCGCGCGCAGCGGCGCGATCTCGAACGGGACGTCGGTGATGGCGAAGCGGGTCATCTCGGACATCTCTTCAGCGTTGGATGCGTTGCCGTCCATGGCGTGACCTTCCCGGCGCGCGGATCGCCCGGCCCGTCCCTCCATGGCCGGGCATTCGCGGCCACGCGCGGCAGGGCCACGCAGGCGTGACCACTCACCCTCCGCTGACCGGCGGGATGAACGCGACTTCCGCGCCCTCGCCCGGCAGGTCGTCCCAGCGCGCGAACGCGCCGTCGACGGCCACGCGCAGGCGATCGACCGGCAGTGCGAAGCCATGCCGCGCCTGCAAAGCGAGGTACAGCGCGCGCAGGTCACCCTCATGCACCACGGTTTCGCGATCGACGTCCGCGGCATCGCGCAGGCTGGCGAAGTACAGCACCGTCACCGTCGTCATCGGCGGCCCTTCGGGGGCAAGCCGCCTTCGATCTCGCCGAAATCGCGCTTCCCGCCGCGCTTGCCGCGCAGCTTCGCCGGGCCCAGCACGATGGCGTGCGACAGCGCCTTGCACATGTCGTAGACGGTGAGCGCGGCGACGGTGACGCCGGTCAGCGCTTCCATCTCGACGCCGGTGCGATGCACGGTCTTCACCGTGCACGTGATCTCCAGCGCACGCTCGGTCTTCCAGTCGATGGCGAAGCGGATGCCGTCGATCGGCAGCGGATGGCAGAACGGGATGAGCTCGTGCGTGCGCTTGACCGCCAGCGTGCCGGCGACGATCGCGGTGTCGACCACACCGCCCTTCGCGCTCTTGAGCCCGGAGGCCCGCAACTGCGCGGCGACGGTCGGCGGGAAGCTCACCCGGCACTCCGCGGTCGCGGTGCGCGCCGTCGCCACCTTCTCGGACACGTCCACCATGGCCGGGCGACCTTCGGCGTCGAGGTGGGTGAGGGACGACGGTGTCGAACGAGACATGCGCGGGATTGATTCAAGGACGCAGCGGCCGGGAGGCAAGCTTACCGCGGCCATCCATGGCGCGACTTCGCCCACGCCGGGTCGCCCTGCCCGGCCCTCCGTGGCCGGGCGTTCGCGGCCGTGCGCGCCAGTGGCGCGCGAACACGACCGCTCACCCCCCCACCAGGAACATTTCGACGCGGCGTCGTGCCGGGCGGAGGCCGGCGCGCAATTCGCTGTAGCGATCGCCGCGGACGCGCCAGAGTTCGGCGAGGCGACGGTCGAACATGCCATCGTCGACGAGCGCAGGCCGCAGGTCGGTGCCTTCGGCCGCGAACAGGCAGGTGAACAGGCGGCCATCGGCGGAGACGCGGGCGCGGTGGCAGTCGCCGCAGAACGGCGCGCTGATCGAACTCACGAAGCCGACCTCGCCGGCACCGTCGTCGAAGCCGTAACGCGCCGCCACTTCGCCGCGGTACTGCGGATCGAGCGCATGCAGCGGCCAGCGCGCGTGGATCGCGTCGCGCAGCTCGGCCGACGGCAACACGCGCGCGGCGTCCCAGCCGTTGCAGGTGCCCACGTCCATGTACTCGATGAAGCGCATCGTGTGGCCGCGCTCGCGTGCGAAGGCGACGAGCGTCAGCACATCGGCGTCGTTGACGCCGCGCTGGACCACACAGTTGAGCTTGAGCCGCGTGAAGCCGGCGTCCTGCGCCGCGTCGATGCCGTGCAGGACGTCATCGAGGCGGCCGCGCCCGCCCGACAGCGCGGCGAAGCGCGCGGGATCGAGCGTATCGAGGCTGACCGTGAGCCGATGCAACCCGGCCTCGCGCAGGGCATGCGCCTGTGCGGCGAGCAGGCCGCCGTTGGTGGTGAGGGCGAGGTCGTCGAGGCCGTCGATCGTCACCAGGCGCGCGATCAGGTCGGGCAGTCCGCGACGCAGCAGCGGCTCACCGCCGGTGATGCGCAGCTTGCGCACGCCCGCGCGCACGAACCCGCGCACGAGGCGCTCGATCTCGTCGAACGACAGCCGCGACGCGGCATCGAGGCCGTGGTCTTCCGGCACGCGATCGGCCGGCATGCAGTACGGGCAGCGGAAATTGCAGGCCTCGATCACCGACAGGCGCAGGTCGCGCAGCGGGCGCCCGAGGGCGTCGCGCGGCGGGGCGGCGGGTTGCGGGACGGCATTCATCGTCGAGAGGGTACGCGGTTCACGCCTGACTGGTCAGCGAGCAACAGAGGCGGCATCACCGGCATCGGTTGCGTCGAACGGCTCCGCCCGCGCGGCCGTCGGTTCGGCCAGCGGCAGGGCCTCGCCCGGATCGGCGACGCGGTAACCGCGCGCCTTCAGCGCCTGGCCTTCGCCGGCACCGACGTAGTGGTACAGCACGCAGCGCGACAGTAGTTCGGCGTCGTATTCGCGTTCGAGGTCGGCGATGCCGCTGTGCGAGGGATTGCCGCGCAGCGCGCAGTCGTGGGCGACGAGTTCGCCGGCATCGGCCATCTTCGCCAGCGTCTCCGGGATCGGCCGGGTGTCGCCGGTCCACACCACGCTGCCGCGCAGGCGCAGGCCCCAGGCGGTGCGCGGCCAGTGGTGGCGGGCCTCGAACGTCTCCAGTCGCACGCCGTCGTGCCAGAAGGCGTCGCCGACCGGGATCACCTGGAACGCATCCCAGAAGTTCGCGCCGCCCTCGGCCAGCACGTTCGGGTAATCGCCGACGCGCTGGTGCAGCAGCGGCACCAGCGGCGCCGGCACGTAGATCCGCGGGCGTTCGCCATGGCCGCCGAACATCGCGTCGACGAACAGGCGCTCGAAACCGGCGACGTGGTCGAGGTGGGTGTGGGTGACGAACAGCGCCCGCGGCGCCTCGCCATAGTGCGCGAGGTAGGCGCTGAGGCCCTCGGCACCGCAGTCGATGGTCAGCCACGGCCGGCCATGACGCTCGATCGTCGCCATCGCCGACCCCAACTCGACCGCGGACGCGTTGCCGACGCCCTGGAACCGCAAAGCCCACGTCATGTCGTCGTGCCTATGTGCCGCGCTGCCATTGCGCATCGTACGCGGCGCGCAGCGTGGCGTAATCCCGGTCGACCTCGGCTTCGCTGCGCGCGCCACGCAGCTTGTGCAGCGAGCGATGCAGGCGGGCGAGGTTCTTCTCGCGCCAGCCGGTGGCCGGGATGCGCAACGTGCCGCGGTCGAGGTCGATCGCCCAGCCCTTGCCCGCGGCGTCGAACAGCAGGTTGTGGGCATTCAGATCGGCATGGTCCAGCCCGCCGCGGTGCAGTTTGGCGATCAGCCTGCCCGCCTGGGCCCAGGGCGCCGCCGCACCGCGCGCGGTGGCGAGATCGGCCAGCGAGGTGACGCCCTCGAGCCGTTCGAGCAGGAGGCCGGCGTAGTACCACGGGCCTTCGCGCCAATAGATCGCGGCAATCGGCATCGGCACCGGCAGCTTGCGGCGCTGCGCCTCACGCAGCAGGCGGAATTCGGCGAAGCTGCGGGTGCGGTTCGCGCCGCGCCAGAGGTAGCGGGCGCGGGTGAATTTCGCGACCAGTCCCCCGCGCAGGTACAGGCGCAGGACGGCCGGCCCGATGGCGGGGTGTTTCGTGCCCGGGACCGGGTCGCCCCCGCGTTCGCCGGCGATGAACCAGGCGCCGCCGCGCCCCCCGCTGCCGACGCGCTCGGCACGGTCGCCCCACCACCCCGGGTCGAACCACACCGGCAGCGCCGTCTTCGCGCCGGCTTGCCGCAGCAGCGAAGCGTCGAACAGAATCGCACCACCCGGCCCGGACCCGTCCGCGCTACGGAAAGGCGTCAGGCTCTCGCTGGCGTCGAAGGCGACCATCTTCCGAGTCTATCAATTGCGCGCCGCAAGACCCCAATCGATCTGCCTGCTCCGCCTGTCCGCACTCGGCGATGTGACCCATGTCCTGCCGCTGGTGCACACCCTGCGCGCCGCCTGGCCCGGGGTCGCGCTGACCTGGGTGATCGGCCGCGGCGAGCAGAAGCTGCTCGACGGCCTGCCCGGCGTGGACTTCCTCGTCTACGACAAGAAGACGGGGCTGGCCGGCATGCGCGCTCTGCGGCAAGCGCTCGCGGGACGGCGTTTCGATGCGCTGCTGCAGATGCAGGTGGCCGCCCGCGCCAACCTGCTGTCGGCGTTCCTGCCGGCGCGGCGGCGGATCGGCTACGACAAGGCGAGGTCGAAGGACCTGCACGGGCTGTTCGTCAACGAACGCATCCCGGACCGGCCGGGCATCCACGTGCTCGACGCCATCGGCAGCTTCTGCGAACCGCTGGGGCTGCGGCAGACCGAGGTCGTCTGGGACCTGCCGGTGCCCGACGAGGCCCATGCCTGGGCCCGGGCGCAGTGGCCGGACGACGGCGTGCCGACCCTGGCGATCTCGCCCTGCTCCAGCCACGCCCTCCGCAACTGGCGGCCCGAACGCTACGCCGCCGTCGCCGACCACGCCCGCGACCAGGGATGGCGGGTCGCGCTGCTCGGTGGCCGCAGCACGCTGGAGCGCGACACCACCGACGCGATCCTCGCGGCCATGCGCCCGTCCGCGCGCGAGGGCGACGTGCTGGATCTGGTCGGCAAGGACACGCTCAAGCAACTGCCCGCCCTGCTCGCCCGCGCCGACCTGCTGATGACCCCGGACTCCGGCCCAATGCACATCGCCAACGCCATGGGGACGAAGGTGCTGGGCCTGCATGCCGCCAGCAACCCGCACCGCAGCGGCCCGTATTCCGACGTGCGCTTCTGCGCGGACCGCTACGACGACGCCGCGCGCAAATACCGCGGCCGCCCCGCCGCCGAGCTGAAATGGGGCACGAAGATCGAACACGACGGGGTGATGGACCTGGTGACGGTCGAGGACGGCATCGCCGCGTTCGAGCGTTTCCGGGCATTCCGCGCCGGACAGTGACCGAGTCCGGCGGTCGCGCGGCCCCGGTCCTGCGCTGCCGCAACGAGAAACCCCCGCGGGCTGGCGCTCCGCGGGGGCTGGGTCCGATCCTGGGTCGTCGAGGCGGTTTCCGTCCATGGTCACCGCGCTTCGACCGTGTTCTGCCCACCGGATCCATCCGATGGCGGGTCCTTCCAGGCCGTTGGCGCGTCCTGCGCCGAACGAACGCGATCCTGGTCCAGAGGATCGCGCCGCCCCTTGCGGGGCCAGCACGTGGCATCTCCTTATGCCTGCGGCGGCTTCCGACTGGCGGAAGAACCGGGATCCGAGGGCTCCTTGCGGGACCGACGCCATCCGTGTCGTGCGGGGCCCAAGGTAGGCGCGCCGGATGACGTTGTGAAGTCACCCTGACTCCCGGTTTCGGCCAATCCCGGTCACCTTCATCGAAAAACACCGGGATTCCCGCCATGCAATATGCAAGCCGCTACCAATAGTGAACTGGCTGACGTGAATATCATTGTCAGGGTGAGCAATGTTGTCAGTTAGCAAAGTGTGCGCAAACGAGACGCCGATCACACGGTTTTCGACCCTGACGAAAGCCTCCGTCGCGCGGGATCGCGCCGATTCGTGCAGGCCACGCTCGATGCACGGACGCCGCCACGCCGATCGCTGGCTGCACGAACGACGCCGTGCCCTCCAGCCAGAGGGACGCGGGATCCGCCGGCAGCTCGATCGGGTGAGGACTACGGTCGCGGCTGACGCCTGCGCAGACCGGGCGTCGCCCTGTCTGGACACGGCATTGCATGATCGGCAACGGCCGCCGGGGGCGGCAAACGGGGAGGCGTCGTGGCGGCGCACGCCACGGCGACCCGCGACCGGCGGCGCGTCAGGGCGCGGCGTGTCCGGCGCGGTAGTCCTGGTAGGACTTCTCTTCGACGTAGGACGAGCCCAGGGTGAGGTTGATGTCTTTCTTGATCCGCGCGCGCTCGTCGTTCTCGAAGTACACGCTGCGGGCGAGGCGCACGAATTCGTCGTCGAAGGCCTGCGCCTTTTCCTTGATCCGGATGTCGTCCTCGATCACCCACAGGCGCTCGTTGACGGCCTTCAGCTCGGCGCGCAGGCCGGCGATGTCGTGGCCGGCGGCGGGATGCGCCCCCCAGGTCTTCTCCAGCGCCGACAACTCGTTGTGCACGTTGGCCAGCTTGGCTGGGTCGCTCATGCGCTCGGACTTGATCTGCAGGATGGCGATCTTGTCGAGCAGTTCGCCGAAGGAAACGGGGACGAGGATTTCGGACATGGCGGGCGGGACGGGAGCCGGGAAGACGGCGCCCAGTGTACGCGCCTTGTCGGCGGGCGCCCCGCCTCGTATCATGGCGCCCCCGCAGCGTGTGGCCCGGTGGCTCGCGCGGCAGCCCCTTCCGGAGAGGTGGCAGAGCGGTTGAATGTACCTGACTCGAAATCAGGCGTACGTGAATAGCGTACCGAGGGTTCGAATCCCTCCCTCTCCGCCAAGATCGACCGAAACGCCCCCTCGCGGGGCGTTTCGTTTGTGCGGCATGCGGGCCCGCGCGCGAGCGGGCAGGACCTGCGATGCCGGCGGGACGCATGCGTCGGTTCGGCGACCCTCCGTCCGGTTTGCCGGAAAAATTCCGTATACCCTCCAAACATGGCTGACTCCCTTCCCCATGGCCGCCGCATGATCGAATTCGGGCACCTGACCCACGCCGGACTGCGTCGCGAGCTTAACGAGGACACCTATTACGGTGACAGCGACCTCGGCCTGTGGCTGGTCGCCGACGGCATGGGCGGACACGAGTACGGAGAAGTCGCCAGCGCGCTCGCGCGCGAGACCATCGTCCGCGAGATCCGCCAGGGCGCCTCGCTGGCGCAGGCGATCCGCACCGCCGACGAAGAGATCATCCGTGCCTCGCGCCAGCGCAGCGACGCGCTGCCGATGGGCACCACCGTCGTCGCCCTGCGGATCGTCGGCCATCGCTTCGAAGTGGCCTGGGTCGGCGACAGCCGCGCCTACCTGTGGCGGGACGGCAACCTCGCCCAGCTCTCGCACGACCACAGCTACGTGCAGGAGCTCATCACCCAGGGCGCGATCACCGTCGACCAGGCGCGCAGCCATCCGCATCGCAACGTCGTTACCCAGGCGCTGGGCGTGACCGAACCGCAGAACCTCAACGTCGAGACGCTCGGCGGCGAGCTCCGTCCCGGCATGCAGTTGCTGCTGTGCAGCGACGGCCTGACCGAGGAAGTCGACGACGGCAACATCTCCCAGGTGCTGGCGCACACCGAATGCAGCGCGCAGGAGTGCGTGGACGGGCTGGTCGCCGCGGCGCTGGACGGCGGCGGCTCGGACAACATCACCGTAGTGCTGGTCCGCCGGCACTGAGCCCGGCTCCGGGGCGGGCGTCCCGGCTCCATCGCGACAACGCTGCGGAGACCGCGATCGCGACGATCGGCGTCGCCGTCAGCCTGAAGCCGGCCTCGGCGCATGCCCTTACCCGCAGCGCGGCAGCGCCTTGCGCAGGGCCGCGTCGCCGCGTACTTCGCAGCGCCAGCCTCCGGCGCCGGTCGCACCCGCCGCGTCGGGCCTGAGCAGGATCGCGCTGCCGGACCCGAAGCGATGGTCCAGCCGCACCGTGACCGTTCCCTGCGGACCGAGTTCGATCGTGCGCACGGCCCCGCCCCGGGTTTCGTCGGGTGCCGGCAGGCCGGCCTCGTCGGCGTCGCGGGGCCAGCGGCCATTGGTCTGGTGGTATTCGGTCAGCGCCACCCGGAACATCGTCGCGCGGCGCACGGCATCCATCACCAGCGCGGCGCGCTCGTTGTCGGTGATCGCGGGCGCATCGGACGCCGCCGGCGCATCGTCCGCGGGCACCCGGGACGACAGCGGCACCGCCACCGACGGCGCGGGCGCCTCGACGGCGGATGCGACCGCAGGGGCGGGCGCCGGCGCCGCGACGTCCCGCGACCGCACCACGAACCGGTCGTAGGCCAGCAGTGCCAGGA
>JAEWNA010000103.1 GCA_023392975.1 Pseudomonadota bacterium
GGGCGGCAGGCAGGCGGCGATGTTGCAGGGCGTGGCGGGGGCGTCGGCGGTCGTCATCCCGGCATTGTCCCCCGCGGGCGACCCCGGTTGCCAATCGCCGCGGCTGCGGCAGAATGCGGCCGCGCCCCCTGCCCGCCCCCGACCGACCCGCATGCCGCACCCCTGCCTGTCCTGCGGCGCCTGCTGCGCCGCCTACCGCGTGTCGATGCACTGGTCGGAGGCCGAACCGTCGCTGGGCGGCACGGTGCCGGTCGCGCTGACCGAAGTGCTCGATAGCCATCGCCGCTGCATGCGCGGCACCTGGGCCGAGCGCCCGCATTGCATCGCCCTCGCCGGCACGGTCGGCGAAACCGTCTCATGCACGATCTACGACGTCCGCCCGTCGCCGTGTCGCGAGCTGCGGATGTCGTGGGAGCACGGCGGCCCGAATCCGCAGTGCGACCGGGCCCGCGCCGTGTACGGACTGCCGCCGCTGACGCAGGACGCGGTCGCGGCAGCGCTCGCCGCTGGCTGAGGCTCAGCGCGCAGGTCGCAGTCGCGCCAGCACGCCCGGCAGCGGCGAGCCGCGGCCATCGTCGACGAGGCCCGCGGCAACCAGCCGCCGGAATGGCGCGAACGTCGCCGCCGCGCGCAGCGCCATGCGCCGCAGTCGCTTCGCCGGCGCGCGTTCGTCGGTGTAGAGCCCCGCCAGCCACTGCGTCGCGAGGTACAGCGGCCGCGTCGCCCGGCGATGGGCGCGTTCGTACTCCGCCAGCAGCGCCGGCGTCCAGTACGGCCGGCCCGCCGCGCGCGCGGTGCGGATCGCTTTCGCCAGCGTGTCCTGGCCGAGCAGGCCGAAGTTGAAACCGTGCGCCGTCACCGGATGCATGCCGACCGCGGCATCGCCGATCGCGACGAAGCGCTCGGCAGCGAATTTGCGCGGATACACGCCGACCAGCGGGTACGCGCAGCATGGGCCGGTGAACGTCATCGCGCCCAGCCGGCCGCGGAAGCGCCGGGTCATGTCGGCGCCGAAGGCCTCGGGATCCAGCGTCTGCACCGCCGCCGCCTCGGCATGCGGCAGGGTCAGCACCACCGACGACGCCTGGCGGTCGCGCAGCGGCAGCAGCGCCAGCGTCTGGCCGTAGTCGAACCATTCCCACGCGGTCTGCTCGTGGTCGCGCTCATGGCGCACGCGGCAGACCAGCATGGTCCGGCCGAAATCGCGCATGTCCGCACCGATGCCCATCGCCCGGCGCGTCTCGGAGAAGCGGCTGTCGGCGGCGACGATCAGGTCGCAGGTCAGCGCGGTGCCGTCGTCCAGCCGCACCTCGGCGCCGTCCGCATCGGTGTGCACGCCGGTGACGTTGCGGCCGTCGAACAGCGTCACGTCGGGATTCGTCATCGCCTCGGCGAACGCGGTGCGCCGGATCGCGTGGTTCGGCACCAGCCAGCCGAGCTGGTCGCGGCCGCTGTCCTCGTGGCGGAAGCGCAGGCCGTCGGCATCGTCGCCGTCCAGCACCAGCGCGTCGCGCAGCACCGACGGCTCGTCCTCGGCCAGTCGCGCCCACAGGCCGAGATCGGCCATCAGCCGCTGTGACCGGTGGGTCAGCGCGATTTCGCGGCCGTCTTCGGCGGGTGCGACCAGCGCCGCGCGCGACTGCCTCTCGACCAGCGCGATGCGCAGGCCGCTGCCGGCCAGCGAGCGGGCGAAGCACAGCCCGGCCGGCCCGGCGCCGACCACGACGAGGTCGAACGCGGCCTCGGACGAACACAGGGAAGTGCCGGTTGCCTCGGCCATGGCGCGCCCTCGCGGCGATTGCGGAGGCGGCAGGTTAGGCGGCGACGCCGGGCGCGGCGTTGATCCGGGTCAAGCGAGGCGGTCGCTCGGAGACCGCCGCCTTTTGAGCGACCTCAGATCGGATGCGTGTCCAGGAACCGCCGCATCGCCGGCACCAGCACCTCGTGCTTGTCTTCCAGCACGTAGTGGCCGGCATCCTCGAAGGCGTGGCTTTCGGCCTCCGGCAGCGCGCGCTGGAAGCCTTCGAGGAAATGGTGGTCGAACACGAAGTCGCGCAGGCCCCAGCCGATGAAGGCCGGACGGTCGGCGAAGGCAGGCAGGCGCTTGCCCGCCGCATCGACCAGCATCCACGCCGCGTCGCCCGGACCCAGCGGGATGTCCTGCACGAAGCGCAGGGTCGAGATGCGGTTCGCCCACGAGTCGTAGGGCGCCAGGTAGGCCTTGCGCACGTCGGCCGGCATCTTCCGCACCACGCCGTCGCGGGCGGCGCCGGCGGCGAAGGCATTGAAGCCGCGAATCAGCAGCGCGCCCAGCTTCATGTCGCGGCCGAGCGTCAGCTGCCACGGCATCGGCTTGGCCGACGGCAGCGGGAACGCCGCGGTGTTGGTGATCAGCAGCCGGCGCACCTGCGCTTCGTGCGCCAGCGCCCAGCCGAAGCCGATCATCCCGCCCCAGTCGTGCACGGCCAGCGTCACCGGGCCGTCGATGCCGAGGTGCTTCAGCAGCGCGGTGAGGTCGTCGACGCGCGACTGCAGCGTGTAGCGGTAGCGATCGTCGCCGGGCTTGTCCGACAGGCCCATGCCGACGTGGTCCGGCACGATGCAGCGATAGCGGTCCTTCAGGCCGAGCACGAGGTGGCGCCAGTAGAAGCTCCAGGACGGATTGCCGTGGAGCATGACCACCACTTCGCCGTCGCGCGGACCCTCGTCGAGGTAGGACATCGCGATGCCCGGACGGACCTCGAAGTGCTGCGGGGTGAAGGGATAGTCGGGGTAGGCGGGGGTGCTCATGGGCGGCATGTCGTCGGCGGCATCGGCGCAGGGAAGCGTTCGACCGCGCGCGGCGGCCAGGGAACAGGACCGCCAAGGATAAGCCCTGCCCCCCCGGTTTGGCACCGCGGCCGGGTCGCTACGGCGATCGTCGTCAGCCCTTGGGCTTGCCCAGCAGCCGGTCCGAGAACTCCTCCAGCGCCTGCTTCAGCTGCTCCTCGCGCAGGGCCATGGCGAGCGCCGGGCCTTCGGTCGGCGGCGCCTTGCCGCGCTTCGCGGGGGCAGGCGCCGGGGCCGCGGAGAGGGTCGACAGCCGTTCGGCGAGAAGCGCCAGCACCTGCTGCAGCTGCTGTTGCTGCTCGGCGTGGCGTTCGAGCCAGCCCGTCGACGGACCCACGGCCGGTGCTGCCGGGACAGCAGGCGTCGTCGCCCGGGCCAGACGTTCGGACAGCCGCTCCAGCGAGGCCAGCAGCTGCGGCCAGGGCGTCTCGGCCGCGGGCGTCGCGATCTCGACCGGCGACGGCAACGACGCCAGCCCGCGCACGCCCTCGACGAGGTCGTGCAGCTGCGCCACGACGCGCGGGCCGACCTCGGCCTCGCCCGCGCCCATTGCGCGGTCACGCAGGAAGTCGCGCCGGATCTGCGCCCAGCGCTCGGTCTGGGTCGCGTCGAGCGTGCCGCGCAGTTCGCCGAGCTTGAGCAAGTTCTCCTCGGCGCCGCCGGTGAGCAGCTGCGCCTCGCCGCGGTAGTGGTCGGCGATGAGCTGCTGCAATTCGGCGTCGTTCATCGCCGGCGACACCTTCTCCGCCAGCTTGTTCATGTTGCGATAGCTGCCCTGCAGCTTGAACGGCGGCTCGATTCGGTAGCGGTCGGCCTGCGCGGCGCTGGCGATGTACTGGCGATTGACCGCGTACACGGTGTCGCGCACGCGCAGCAAGCGTTCGAGCGTGGCCGCGATCTCGTCGATCTCGGCCGGGCCGTAGGCATGCGCCAGCGCGTTCGCGGAAAACGGGCGGCCCTCGACCTTGTCGACGAGCTTGTACAGATCGCCCAGATCGCGCTGCGCCAGCGGCGCCAGCACCGGGCTGGAGGTCAGCGCGTTCTCCAGGTAGCTCATCAGGAATGTCGGTTCTCGGCCGCCGAGCACGTCGCCCAAGTTGTAGACGTCGGCACGGTTGGCGAGCATGTCCGGAATGCGGAACACCTCGCCGGATTCGGTGTAAGGGTTGCCGGCCATCACCACGCAGAACTTGCGCCCGCGCAGGTCGTAGGTGCGGGTGCGCCCGCGCCACACGCCCTCGATGCGGCGGGTGCCGTCGCACAGCGAGATGAACTTCTGCAGCAGTTCGGCGTGCGTGTGCTGGATGTCGTCGAGATACAGCATCACGTTGTCGCCCATCTCGAGCGCGAGGTTGAGCTTCTCCAGCTCCTGGCGCGCGGTGGCGTCCGGGGCCTGCGCCGGGTCCAGCGAGCGCACCGCATGGCCCAGCGCCGGCCCGTTGATCTTCATGAAGATCAGGCCGAGCCGGTGCGCGACGTACTCCATCAGCGTGGTCTTGCCGTAGCCGGGCGGCGAGATCAGCATCAGCAGGCCCATCAGGTCGCTGCGTTTGGCCTCGCCGACGGTGCCCATCTGCTTGGCGAGGTTGTCGCCGATCAGCGGCAGGTAGACCTCGTCGATGAGCTTGTTGCGCACGAACGAGGTCAGCGGCTGCGGCTGGAATTCCGACAGGCGCAGCGCCTCGCGCTCGCGCGCGACCAGCGCCTGGCGCAGCTGCTGGCAGCGACGGAAGCGCGGCAGGAAGTCTTCGCGGTGGCGACGCAGGCGCTCGGCAAAGTCGTCCACGCCGAGGATGATGGCACCGTCGACGATGCGCGGATGCTCGCCGAGCAGCCCGTCGACCCGCGCCCGCAATTCGGTCTCGCGCACCTGCGCCAACGCTTCGTCGCCGAGGAGCAGCAAGGCGGCGGCTTCGGGCGCGTACGCCGACAGGGCCGCATGCGCAGGATCCGCGGCCAGCGCGCCGCACCACTGCATCGCGAGACGCCAGCGCGTGCCGAGGTCGTCGGCGTTCGCGTGCAGCGCGGCCTGCAGTTCGTCCCAGAGCCGGTCGCCGTCGAGCCGCTGGCGCAGCGCCTCGTGCAGTGCGCGGGCATGGCGACTGAACGCGAAGGTCGCCCGCGGCGCGGCCAGCACATCGACCAGATAGGCCGCGGCGCGCGTCTGCAGCGACACGTCGAACGTCAGTCCGGCCGATTCGGCGAGCGCGGCCAGCGTATCGGCGAGTTCGCCGCGCAGCGCGTCGAGGCCGGTGCGCTGCGCGAA
>JAEWNA010000130.1 GCA_023392975.1 Pseudomonadota bacterium
ACAGCCGCGGGCAGCTGCCGCCCGACGCCATGGTGTGGCGCGAGGGCATGTCCGCCTGGCGCCCGTGGCAGGAGATGATGCGGGAGGTGATCACCGGCGGCGCGGCGGAGGACCCGCAGGCCGAAGCCTTCGTGCGGGCGGCCGAGGCTGCGCCGGCCGACGGCGCGTATCGACCGTACGCCGTCGCCGAGGCCTCGCCGTACGCGCCGCCGCAGGCCCGGCTGGAGGCCGCCGACGAGGTGGTCCGCGGCGGCCGGATCGTCTACGCGGGGATCTGGAAACGCTGCGCGGCCTACGTCATCGACTCGTTCGTGGTCGGCGCGATCAACTACGCGATCGCGATCCCGATCAGCATCTTCGCCGCCGTCGGCCTGGGGTCCAGCGCCACCCCCGACAACCCCTTCGGCAGCGGCGCGGCCATCGCCCTGATCGGCCTGATGTACCTGGTCCAGATCCTGCTGCCCGGCATCTACTTCGGCTGGATGCAGTCCTCGCGGCACCAGGCCTCGCTGGGCAAGATGGCGATCGGCATCAAGGTGACCCGCGGCGACGGTGCGCCGATCCAGTTCTGGCGCGGGTTCGGCCGCTATTACGCGACCATCCTGAGCACGCTGATCGTGTTCGTCGGCTTCATCATGGCCGGCTTCACCGAGCGCAAGCAGGCCCTGCACGACATGATCTGCGACACCCTCGTGGTGGACAAATACGCCTTCACCGACCATCCCGAGTGGCAACGCGAGGAACTGGGCACCGTCACCATCGTGGTGCTGGTGCTGGCCGGCCTGATGGCCGTCGGGCTGATCGCGCTGTTCGCGGTGCTGGGCGCCATGCTCGCCGGCAGCTTCCACTGACGCGGCGCGGCGGCTTTTGTTCAGGTTCATCGTTCAGGTAGGCCGTTCAGGTTTCATCGCGCACATCGGCTTCGGGCCGCCTGGCGCCGACCGCCGGCCCGTCCCGGCCGGCCCTTCGGCCTTGCGACGCTTGACACCGGCGCCCCGGCCGTGACACCACTAAAAAAAGAGAACTGACCGACGCCCGGGCCTCCCCCGGGCGTCGCCTTCTGGCCCGGGGCCTCGTCCCGGGCCCTGCCGACGGTCCCCGCCCGGGGGCCAAGGCCTTTCCGGATCCCCGCCCGAGATGCCCAAGAACCTCCTCATCGTCGAATCCCCCGCCAAGGCGAAGACGATCAACAAGTACCTCGGCAAGGACTTCCAGGTCCTGGCCTCCTACGGCCACGTCCGCGACCTGGTGCCGAAGGAAGGCGCGGTCGATCCCGAGCGCGGCTTCGCCATGCGCTACGAGCTGATCGACAAGAACGAGAAGCACGTCGACGCCATCGCCAAGGCGGCCAAGGCCGCCGACCACCTCTACCTCGCGACCGACCCGGACCGCGAAGGCGAGGCGATCAGCTGGCACATCGCCGAGATCCTGAAGGAGCGCGGCCTGCTCAAGGACCGCACCCTGGAGCGGGTGGTGTTCACCGAGATCACGCCGCGGGCGATCAAGGAAGCCATGGGCAAGCCGCGCGCCATCGCCAGCGACCTGGTCGACGCCCAGCAGGCGCGGCGCGCGCTGGACTATCTGGTCGGCTTCAACCTCTCGCCGGTGCTGTGGCGCAAGGTCCAGCGCGGACTATCCGCCGGCCGCGTGCAGTCGCCGGCGCTGCGCATGATCGTCGAGCGCGAGGAGGAGATCGAAGCCTTCATCGCCCGCGAGTACTGGACCATCGAGGCCGAGTGCGCGCATCCGTCGCAGCCCTTCAGCGCCAAGCTGACGAAGCTCGATGGCAAGAAGTTCGAGCAGTTCACCGTCACCGACGGCGACAATGCCGAGGCCGCACGCAAGCGGATCGTCGCCGCCGCGCAGGGCGTGCTGCAGGTCACCGACGTGGCGAGCAAGGAGCGCAAGCGCCGCCCGGCGCCGCCGTTCACCACCTCGACGCTGCAGCAGGAGGCCTCGCGCAAGCTCGGCTTCACCACCAAGCGCACCATGCAGGTCGCACAGAAGCTGTACGAGGGCGTTGCGATCGGCGAGGAAGGCACGGTCGGCCTGATCAGCTACATGCGTACCGACTCGGTCAGCCTGTCGCTGGATGCCCTCGGCGAGCTGCGCGACGTGATCGCCCGCGACTACGGCACCAAGGCGTTGCCGGACAAGCCGAACTTCTACCAGACCAAGTCCAAGAACGCCCAGGAAGCGCACGAAGCGGTGCGCCCGACCTCGGCGCTGCGCACGCCGGCGCAGGTGTCGCGCTTCCTCAGCGACGACGAGCGCCGGCTGTACGACCTGATCTGGAAGCGCACCGTCGCCTGCCAGATGGTGCCGGCGACGCTCAACACGGTCAGCGTCGATCTCGCCGCCGGCGGCGAGCACAGCTTCCGCGCCAGCGGCACCACGGTGGTCGATCCGGGCTTCCTCGCCGTCTACGAGGAAGGCAAGGACCAGAAGAACGCCGAGGACGACGACGAGGGCCGCAAGCTGCCGGCGATGAAGCCCGGCGACCGCGTGCCGCTGGACCGCGTCCACGCCGACCAGCACTTCACCCAGCCGCCGCCGCGCTTCACCGAAGCGGCGCTGGTCAAGGCGCTGGAGGAATACGGCATCGGCCGTCCGTCCACCTACGCCTCGATCATCCAGACGTTGCTGTTCCGCAAGTACGTCGAGATGGAAGGCCGCAGCTTCCGCCCCAGCGACGTCGGCCGCGCGGTCAGCAAGTTCCTGTCCGGGCACTTCACCCGCTACGTGGACTACGACTTCACCGCGAAGATGGAGGACGAGCTGGACGCCGTCAGCCGCGGCGAGGAGGAGTGGGTCCCGCTGATGGAGAAGTTCTGGGTCCCGTTCAAGGAACTCGTCGACGAGAAGAGCGAATCGGTCGATCGCAGCGAGGCCACCGGCGCGCGCGAACTCGGCACCGATCCCAAGTCCGGCAAGCCGGTCAGCGTGCGCCTCGGCCGCTACGGGCCGTACGCGCAGATCGGCGACAAGGACACCGACGAGAAGCTCGACTTCGCCTCGCTGCGTCCCGGCCAGTCGATGCACACCATCACGCTGCAGGAAGCGCTGGAACTGTTCCGCCTGCCGCGCAAGCTCGGCCTGAGCGACGGCGAGGAAGTCAGCGTCGGCATCGGCCGGTTCGGCCCGTTCGCCAAGCGGGGCAGCACTTACGCCTCGCTGAAGAAGGAGGACGACCCCTACACCATCGATCTGGCCCGCGCGGTGTTCCTGATCGAGGAGAAGGAAGAGATCGCCCGCAACCGGATCATCAAGGAATTCGCCGGCAGCGACATCCAGGTGCTCAACGGCCGCTTCGGCCCGTACATCAGCGACGGCAAGCTCAACGGCAAGATCCCCAAGGACCGCGAACCGAAGTCGCTGACGCTGGAAGAAGTGACCCAGCTGCTGGCCGACACCGGCAAGCCGGCGCGTCGCGGCTTCGGCGCCAAGAAGGCGGCGGCGAAGAAGGTCGCCGCGAAGAAGACGTCCGAGCCCAAGGCGAAAGCGGCGAAAAAGGCCGTCGCGAAGAAGGCGCCCGCGAAGAAGGCCGCGAAAAAAGCGGCGAAGAAGGCGGTGAAGAAGGTCGCGAAGCCGGCGGCCGTGTTCGAACCGGCCAAGCCGCTGATCACCCAGAAGCCGGTGGTCGAGCCGGGCAAGAAGCGGGTGGTGAAGGCGTCGGCGGGCTGAACCGGCACGAACCCCGGCGCCCCGACGGCTTTTCCTCGCCTCCACCGCGTTGCAGGATGGCGCCCATGCGCGCCCGCTTGCTGCTC
>JAEWNA010000258.1 GCA_023392975.1 Pseudomonadota bacterium
GCCGGTGACAGGTGCGTCGGCATTGCTTGTGAAGGTTCCGAATCGGACGAGGCCGGTTCCCTTCGGGGTCAGCTGGACATCGATGTTCGTGTCTGTTCCTTGGGCGCCATACTGCACGGCGCTTCCAGCGGCTGCGCCATAGACCATCGGGAAGTTGGCCCGACCAGTCGCAACCGAGACGCGGAACTGTGTGGCCCCGGCACTGGTCTCCGTGATGTCGAATGCGCCGTTCGCAAGCTGGAGACTGGGGGATGCAGCGGTCGTCGTTGTTGCGAAGTAGATGAAGCTGCCCGGCCCGCCGGAATGGTGGCTGCGGATAAGCGATCCACTGGGGATCGCAAAGGCCTCCTTCACGCCGCCGCCAAGATCGACGAGCGCCGTCGACATCATGTTGATGCCAACGCGGAACTTCATCGGATTCGGAACGATCTGGATCGCGGCAGATGCATCGAACTGCCCCAAGGCCGACCACTCTGCGCCGCTCGCAATCTGAATGCCGACGACATCGCCCTGCTGGAACGGAGTTGGTGTGATGGCCGATGCCAGCGTTCGAGTGTCGACCTCAAGGCCGTAGGTCTCACCTCCTGCCGCCGTGACTCGGTGTCCCTCGAAATATCCACCCCACGCCTTTGTCGCCAGCGTCGCGTTGTCGTTCCACGCCAGTCCAAAGATCGGAAGCGTTGCCGTGCCTACCGCCGTGAAATCCTTGCTCCTGATGGCAGAAAACACGCCGATCGCGCTGTTGGCGCTGCTGTTGTTGGCGACACCGAAAATCGAGCTGACCGAGGGTCCAGAACTGAATCCGCCATCCACCCAGTTTGCAGAAACCCAGTCTTGGGCGACATTCGGGAACAACCCGTCATTGTCGGCTGCCGCCTGCAGCAGCAGGCGATCATTGAGACGATGGATCCGCGCACCGTTCTGCCCGAAGTGCTGACCGGTGCCCGTCTGGTTGATCGCGCCGCCGGCCGCGGTCCCAGACAGTCCTAGACCGAGCCCGGTCGTTGCGTTCTTGATGTCGGGGCGCAGCAACATGTCGCCGGACGCCAACCGTGCGTCCTGTTCCTGCAGGATGCGGATTGCGCGGTCGAACATCTCCTCGACCGTGCCCTCAAGGAACACCCCGGCCGTCCGCAGCACGTCCGGCTGCGTCAGCGGCGTCGATCGCGTCACGCGCCACTTCTTCCCGGATGCGATGGCCGACAGCGGCGTGACCACGCCGCCGTTCGTCGACTGCGTCACCGTGTAGTGCACGCCGAGCGTCTTCGGGGTCTCGGCTTCTGTGGCGATGTCGACTTCGAACACGCCGAGATCTGAGGCCTGCCCGAACGTCCAGGTGATCGGGATGGGCGCGATGATGCCAGACCCCACCGACTCGATGGGATCGTAAGAGGTATTGACGGTCATGGGTTACTCCGTGGGGGAGGTCAGTTCTTCTTTTCTTGACGGACGGCGAAGTCCAGCGGGGAGACATCCTCGCCGTCGTGAACGCGCCACAGCGCATCGGCCGTGGTGTTGATCTGGGATGAGGGGATGCCGGCTGCGACGCCGGAGACGTTGACGGCCTGCTTCAGATCCTTGCGGTCGAGATTCCCGTCGAACCATGCCGCGGTCGCGTCAGAGAGCGTGGCCCAACCGCGGTCCATGACGCCCTGCGCCGTGTACCCGCGACCTTCTGTTGCCAACTGCGAAACCAGCGGGATCGTCGCAAGCGAGCCGAATGCCGTCTCCTTCGTGATGTACGCGATCCAGTCGTCGAGGACGCTGTCGTCATCGTCAGCATCCTTCGGCAACCCACCGCGCGCGAGTCCGGAGATCATGGCCTCGATCGCGAACAGCTGCACCATGTCGACGGTGAACTTCGCAACCTGCATCGGGCTAGTGAAGGACGTGGCTTGGTACTTCTCGCGCGCGACGTTGCCCTTCGCGATCATGTACGACAGCAGCATGGTCGAGGTCTTCACCAGCTCGGACTGTCGGTGCTTCTCGTCCAGCGTGCCGCGGCTGATCGACGACTTGTCGAAGAATCCTTCGGGTGACTGCGCGCGCACCACGAGGTCGTCGGCGAATGCCCGGGCCTTCTCGATGTCGCCGTCGAATTTCTTCAGGCCGAGGCGTTCGCCAGCGAGCCACGTCGCCGCGTCGGCGATCATCTGGAACCGCGCCATGGGGACGTATCCCCAGCGGATCATCGATGCATGCGTCGCCTTCAGCGCGCCGGCGCGCTGCGACTGCACCATCTCGACCGCCTCGGGGATCTGACCGAAGCGCTCGCGCATGAACGCCGACTTCTCACGGATTTCGTTCCAGATGGAGTTCGGGCCGAACCACCACTTCGACAGCAGCAGGCGGACGCCATGGAGTGCGTTTCGGTTGCCGATGATGCTGCCAGTCTGGATGATGCCGGAGACCTGAAGCGCTGCGGCGGCGGGCTTGTAGGTCAGAACCGCGGCCGTGGTGTTCAGGCGCGCGAACCGCAACACCTTCTCCGTAGTCGAGCGCGCGCCCATCTCGCCGGCCGCCACATCCTTCAACCACAGCTCCAGCGCCTTGAGGTGCGAGCGCTTGCCGGTCGAGATCGCCGCGTCGGCGAACTGCGAGCCGTGCAGGACGTTGTGCACGTAGGCGACCGCATCGCCGAGGTAGAGGTCGCGGATCACGTCCCGCATGTGGCTGGTCGCGATGTCGAGGCCGAGGGAGACGGTCTTGCCACCACTGCCGACGCGCTCGATCGTGTGGCCGTTCCGGGTGGCGGCCTTGGCCGTGCGCCCGACGCGCAGGCTGTTGTAGATGTCGTCGATCTCGTTCAGCGTCGTACCGTAACCGCTGCGTTCGGCGTCGTACTTCAGAGGGAAGTAGCCGCCACGGACGTGAACCATCTCGCCGGACGCGGCCTCGATCGTGTAGCTCATGCCGTCGACCTTCTCAGGCATGAGCCCGGTCCGCCGGCGCTGCGTCTCCGCGATCTCCAGCCAGTAGGCATTGACCTTGTCGACGATGTCCTGCACGAACGCGAAGTCGCGCGCGTCCAGGGTCCGCAGCAGCTCCACAGCCTGCGCCTCCGTCAGGCGGGACTTGGCCTGCGTGAGGATCGCCTCACGGTTCCCGTCGCTGCCCCAGTTCATCGCCAGAGACAGGATGCGGCCCTTCGACCAATGATCCTTGACCGACTCGCGCCACACCGGCGAGTCGAGGCGCCGCAGCTCCTCCTTCGTGTAGTGCTTGGCATAGATCGCCGCAACCTCGTCCTGCATCTTGTGCATGGCCGGGATGACGCGCTCGTACATGGCCGTGCGGATCGGCTGGATCACGTTCGCCCACACCGCGCCGCCATCCTCGTAGCCGTCAAGCTCGCGGGCGACGTTCGTCGGCAGTACGCGCCCCACGTCGAGGTCTGCGATCGCAGCGCTGAACCGCTCGCGCTTCGTCGGGTCTCCGGTGCGCTCGGGAACGGCTGCATGTGCCGCCCGGATCGAGGCGGCCATCTCGGCATCGACCGCCTCCCGATCGCGTTCCTGCCCCGCCAGCCACAGCAGGGTCTTCGTCTTCGCGAGGTGCTCGATCTGCTTGATCGTGTCCACGACGCCGCGGATGTCCGTGTGCGTCATGTCGCGGATGTTGGTCAGACCGGAGTCGGCCAGAAGCTTTGCAGGGATGTCGACCGGGTTGCCGGCGTCCTCCTGCCGCTTGACCCACTCGGCCAGGCGCTGCCGCCGCTGAACGTCGGGCCCGGACACCTGCTTCAGCTCGACGGCCTCCAGCAGCGCATCGACCTGCTCAAGGTAGTCGTGGCCGGCCTTGCCGAGCCGTGCCCGGCGATCGTTTGAGGACACCCGGCGCAGGTAGTTGAGGTCGCGCTCGAACTGGTCCTGCGCCTCGCGGGCGACGCTGTAGAGTGAGACGTTGAGCGCCTGCTGCCGCTTCGCCTTCAGAGCTGCTCCGAAATCGCGCTTCGCCGCGGCCTGCAGCGCTTCCCGGGCGGCCCGGCGCTCGGCGACGAGGTAGTCATTGGGTCGCAGCTGACGCGGCGTCTTGCCCGCGATCTGCCGCTCGGCGATGGCGCGCATGATCCGCGGCGACGGCGCAGGTTCGCCGGCGAGGTCCGAGAGCAGCGCCAGCTCTCGTTCCAGCAGCTTGACCCGCTTCGACCCGTGGACGGCATCCATCGCCTTTTCGGGCAGCGAGCCGTCCGTCATCGGGTCGCCGTGGCGCTCGCGCATGATGGCGTCGGTCTCGGCGTCGACCCTCGCGAGGGTGTCGGGAGCATTCGCGAGGGCTCGCAGCAGGTCGTCGCCGGAGGTGTAGCCCAGCATCGCCGCGGCCTCGTCCGGGTGGACGCCGCCGGACTTGGCGTAGGTCTTCCCCAGCCGCTTCAGGTAGGCCTCGCCCCAGTTGGCAACGATGGCCTCGCGGTCCAGCTTCAGGCCGGCCAGCGGCTCCGCCAGCTCCACCCCGTCTACGACCTTCCGGCCGTTCAGGATGTTCAGCGCGCGCACGGCCGGCGTCGCCTCGTACTTCGCCGCCACCTCCTCGCGGACCTTCGTGCGCTCCTCCTTCCACCACTTCCGCTGCTCGCGCTGCAGGGCGCCCACGGTCTTGTTGAAGACGTCCTTGCGCGCCTCCTCCGTGGCCGCTTCAACCTCGGCGAGGTAGTCGGCCCACTGCCTGTCGGTCAGCCCCAGCGCCTTCGCCTCGCTGGCGTCGCGCGCGATCGGCCGCATCCCCTGGCGCACCTTGGCCGCCTCGATCTCGTCGTCGGAGGCGAGCATGCGGTCGAAGACGCTGCGGACGTCATCGGTGAGGTTGACGTTCAACGCCTTCAGCGAGCGGTAGACGCCGAGGATCCACGCCGAGAACTTGGCGAAGATGCCCTGCAACTCCGGGCTGGGCGCCTTGCCCTCGCCGACGTAGGACTCGAAGCCGCGGGCGAACTGCTCAAGGTGGTCGGTCGTCAGCGCATCCGCGTTTTCGGCACCGAACCAGCCAAGCAGCGCATCGAAGTCCGCCTTGATCTCTGGATTCTCGTCCGTCGCAAGGTCGCGCATGACCTCGAAGAAGAAGTGCGCGGACTCGTGCAGGAAGGTCGAGCGGTCGGCGTTCTCGAACAGCTGGATCGACATGCGCCGATCCGGGAAGATGTTGATCTGGCCGCGGGGGCCGCTTGCGTTGTTCTGCTGATTCAGGATGGACGGGTCGTTCGGGTCGAACGTGCCGCGGTTGGCCGCCGCAGACTTGACCTGCGTCGGATCGAAGACGGCCAGAACGTCGGGATTCTGCACCGTAAATCTACCGACCTGTTCGGTCCCGCCCGAGACAATCAGGCCGTCATGCCCTTGCGCGATCAACTCATCGCGCCAGCGATTGAACCACTCTCCATCCTTGGCATGACTGTCGCGAATGCTGTTCCACTTTTCGAGCGTGATGCGCTTTGGGTTTTCCACCTTCAGGTAAACGGGGATCATGTTCCCGCCGAACAATTCGGCGAACGATTCCTGATTGGCGAACCAGAAGCCGAACTTAGACGGTCCGCTGCCGCCCTTGGATCGGTCAAATACTTCAAACGGCGTCGAATCTGTCCCGTGATACACGACCAGCGGACTTCCGTTCTCGTCGACGACCTTGGAATCGCCAAACCACCGCTTGAACTCCGGCGTCTTGGTCTGGTCTGCAGGCGCCGACTGGAACAGACTACGGACCGCATCCGCAGCCCTCGCGATCAGCCCCCGGCTTGCGGCGGTTCGTTGCGGTTCCTGATTCGCACCGACACCACCTTCTCCCCGGGCGCGAGGCTGAAGTCGGCGAGGCTTCCCGCGTCCTCGCGGCTTGTCTCGAATGCCGGCGCGGAGTCGTTCGCGCTTGCTGGCGTTTGCGGCGGTGTCGGCGGATTGGTAGTCGTGTCCGGTGCCATAGGTCAGTCCGATTCCGTTGTACGTGAGAGAACGAATTCTGCCGGCGGCGTCGGTCACGTCAATGTCGATCGCGACGTTCTCCAGCTTCTGCTGGACCTCGCGCATGACCTGATCGGCCTTGCCCCGGTCTTGGAAGCGCGCCGCGAACTCGTCGCCGCTGCGGCGGTAGAAGCGGACGCCATCGCCTTCCGAGGCAAGCAGCACCGCGCCGAGCGCGCGGAGCACCTTGTCCGCGTGCTCATGGCCGATCGCGTCGTTCAGCTTCTTGAGGCCGTCCATGTCGGCCGCAGCGACCGTCGACCAGCCCAGCGACTCGTCCTCCTCAAACGCGCGCTGGTTGCGCATGCCGGTGAGGCGGTCGGTCCGAAGCTCGTTCTCGAGCTCGGCCACGCGGGCGCGGAGCTGTTCGATCTCCACTTCCTTAGGGATGGCGGGCTGAAAAAGAGATCGCCCACTGTTGATGTCGTAATAGCTGCCATCGATCATATTGAGGCTCAAGAAATCATCAATTCCTTGCCGCCCCTTCGAAAGCAGGGCAATGGTGTCGTTCTGACTTGCATCCTGCGTGTTGAATTCCGGATTGGCTCCAGCTCTTTGTGCTGCAGCAAGAGAATGATGCCCGTCAGTCACAACGCGCACATAGCCGACGCCTTCCACCTTGAACACCGGAGAAACGGATACTGAAAAATCCTGTGAGTCCAATTTCTCAGAGACAATGTTATTGTCTAGGTAATGTTGCGCGCTAATTGTCAGTGGGTTGTTTTTCGTTCCAGTGAGCTGCCGTTGATTCAAGGTTTCAGCGGGGACATCTGCATTTGACCCATTCCTCAACCCCGCCATGTACCGCTGGTACAGCCCGAACGCATCCTGCCCGGAGCGCGCGGCAAACTGGCCGAACGCAGCGCCCCACAGCTTCGCCTGCGCCTCGGCCTGCGCCGGGCTGTAGCGATCGGTTGCGACCAGTTGACCCATGACGTCGTCGACGACCTGCTGCCGGCTGTCGGGCGTCGCCGGCGTGGCGCGCGCCGCGGCGTCCGTGGTGTCGCCGGCGAACTTCGCGGCTTCCTCGTCCAGCCGCTCCATCTCGGCGACGGAGATGCCGTTCGGGTCGAGCCGCGCATGACGGTTGACCTCCTCGGCGTTCGGCATGCGCGAGACCGTCGTCGCCCACTTCGCCAGCGGGATCGAGAGGTCGCCGGACGCCATCTGCTCGGCGAGCGCATCCTGTCCGCCCACCATGTCGGCGAGCGTCGCGGGATCGTTCTGAAACAGCGTGCGCGCGGCCTCGGCGCTCAGGTGCACGCGCTGGTCGCCGGAGACGGCCCGGGCGGCGGCCTCAAGGTCCGGCGCGCTGCGCTCGCCCAGCTTCGACTCGGCCGCGGCCTGTGTGACCGCCTGCAGCGCCTGGTGATCGCGCGCGGTCCGGATGCGGTCGTAGGCGAAGCCCGAGACCTCGCCCGGGGTCGACGCCAGCTCGCCGACAGCTTCAAGCACGACGTCCTTGCCGTTGACCTGCCCCGTCGTCGCGTACTGGGCGCCCGCTTCGCCACCAGCGCCGGCCGCCGCCTGCATCGCGGTCTGCCCGGCGATGTTCGCCAGCTCCCGGGTCGCGAGGTGGCCGATCTGCCGCTCGCTAAAATGCAGGTACTTGCCGATCGGGCCGGTCAGCGCATCGACCGATCCGATGATGGCGCCTCGGGTGCGCGCGTACTCCAGCGCCTTCTTGAGGTTGTCGCCCTGCGTCAGGAACTGGCGCATCGCCTCGGCGTTGGCGGTGTCGACGCCGGCGCGCTGGGCGTAGTCGGAGACGCCGTTGGTCAGCTCCAATGAACCGCTGGTGCCGCCGGCCGCCGCAGCCACCACAGCCGGGTTGCGCGTCAGCAGGCCGGCCACCGTCGCCGGGGCGAACTGGACGGACGACTCGACGCCGACGGACAGGATCGTGTCGATCGGATGTGCCGCGACGGCGCGCAGGGTCTCGCCGGCGGTCTGCGCGCGGTCGAGCGCCTGGACGGACGCCGGTCGCAACCCCTGCGTCTGGTCCTGCACCTGCTGCACCTGCCGGTTCCGATCGGCCTCCCGGGTCGCGATTCCCGGGATCTCGCGGCCCGCGGTAGCATGCGCGCGGGCCGCGGCATCCTGCGTCCGAACCATGGACGATGCCGGCACGGCCGGCGCGAGACCGCTGGTCGAGATCGAGGGGTACGGGTTGACGTACACGTCGCCACGCGCCTTCGCCTCCTCTGTCGCCTGCAGGCTGCTGGAGATGGCATCGAGCGACAGCACGTCGGGCAGGCTTGCGATGGACTTCTTCGCCTCCGCCACGCCGCGGCCGACGGCGCCGGCGACGTTCTCCCACATGCTCGCGTCGCGACGGACGAGGCTGCCGTCCTCGCGCTGCACCCACGTGCCGACCGGCGCCCGGTTCCACACGTCCGCATAGTCGCCAGACTTCCCGAACCCGAGCGCCTTGTTGACGCGCAGAGGGTCGTTCGCCGTGCCGGTGCCGGTCGCGAAGGGCGAGCGGTCGCGCTTGGCCTGCTTCAGCGCCTCAGCGAAGGCGGACAGCTGCGGCGCCTGATCCTGCGCCAGCGTCCTCCAGCGCGGATCGGAAGCGAGGCCCGTCAGCTCCGGATGCGAATCCGTCAGCCGCTGGAACCCGGCGTCGCGATCCTGCTGCTCGAACTGCGGCAGGTTGTCGTGGACGAGGTCCGGAGACATGCCCGTCTTGTCCGACAGCGCATTCGCGCGCGCGTACTGGTCCGGATTGCGCTGCGATGCCAGCAGGCCGGCGGACGCCTGCTGTCGCTGGACATCGGCCGACGCCTGCGCGTCCAGCTCGTCGAATTGAGTGCGCCAGTCGGTCACTTGATCCCCGCGTTCTTGATGAAGGCCTCGACGTAGGCTGGCGACGGGTCAACCCCGTATTTCGCGCGGTATCGGCCGACAATCGCATCGCGCTCCAGCTGGCGCTGGCCCTCCGGCGTCAGCTGCATTTGAGCGAGAACTTCAGAGGGGAGAGCAGACCCGCTTTCGATGCGCGCCTGATTCCGCTCCATGCGTGTGGTGCCAGTCATGTCATCGCGTCGGGTCGCATAGTTGATCGCCGTTTGCCTGACGAGTTCGTCATCTTCCTTGGGCGTTGGCTTGCGAGTGTGGACCTTGATGAATTCATAAAAGGCCATCTGATACGCCACACGCAACTCGCCGCGGTGCTTGTCCCTCGTTGCATTCTTCGCCTTCGACCCATCGCCTG
>JAEWNA010000335.1 GCA_023392975.1 Pseudomonadota bacterium
CGCCAGCACGAAGCGCGCGAACAGCCCGCCCGCCAGCCCGCAGACGATGCCGCACAGCGGTACCGCCAGCCAGCCGACGCCCAACGGCAGATCGCCTTCGACGCGGCCGAAATAGGTGTAACTGCCGATCAGCCCGAGCGAGACCACGCCGCCGACGATCACTGCGGTCAGCAACGTGCCCGAGAAACGGTGCTCGAAGCGGCTGCTCAGTTCCTCGATCGCGAACACCACGCCGGCCAGCGGCGCGTTGAACGCCGCGGCGATGCCGGCGGCGCCACCGGCCAGCAGCAGGCGCGACGTGCCCTGGTGGCCGGTGTAGCCGAAGCGTCGGCCGACCGTGTAAAGCAGGCTGGCGCCGACGTGCACGGTCGGGCCTTCGCGGCCGATCGAAGCGCCGCCGAGCAGCGCCAGGGCGGTCAGGCCGAGCTTGCCCGCCGAGACCTTCAGCGACAGGTTGCGCTCGGCGAACGCGTCGTCGGCGTTCTCCATCGAGGCGATGACCTGGGGGATACCGCTGCCGCGGGTCGCACGCAGCGCGCCGGCGGTCAGCCAGGACAGACCGGCGAAGACCAGCGGCGTGATCGCGAGCGCCGCCCAGGGCGAGAAGGCGAGCGCGCGCCGGAACAGTGCGAAGGCGCCGTCGCAGAGCTTGGCGAACAGCAGCGCCGCCAGCGCGACCAGGATCGCGCCGCCCCACAGCACCAGGCGGCGCTTCCAGTCCTGCGGCGACAGCAGCGGATCGAGCGGATGCGGGGCGGGGGTGTCGGGCGGTGTCGTCGACATCCCCGGGATTGTCGCACGCATCGGCGGGAGATGCCCTGCTCAGAAGCCGCCGCGGCCTGCATGCCGATGCCGCGTCAACGCACCGCCCCGGCGTTACGCAGCAGGGCCGCATCGAACCCATGCGCCGCGCAGATCGCATCGGTGTGTTCGCCCAGGTGCGGTGGCCGAACAGGTTCGGCCATCGGCGAGTCGGACATGCGCAGCGGGCTGGCGACCATCGGGATGCCGTCGGCCTCGATGCGCAGCCCGCGTGCGGTGGCGAGGTCGCCGAACACCGCGTCGCGGACCGTGTTCACCGGCGCGACCGGAATGCCGGCGGCTTCGCAGCGTTCGACCCAGTCGGCGACGCGCGCGGTCGCGAACACGCCTTCCAGCTCGGGCACCAGCCAGTCGCGGTGGGCGACGCGGGCGAGGTTGGTGTCGCAGCGCGGATCGTCGCGCCATTCCGGGCGGCCGATCAGCGCGCAGAGCCGGCCCCACAGGTGGTCGCTGCCGCAGGCGATCACGAACGCGCCGTCGCTGGCCGCGAAGCTCTGGTACGGCACGATGGTCGGGTGCGTGTTGCCGCAGCGGCGCGCGTCCTCGCCGGTGAACAGCACGCTGCAGGCGATGTTCGCCAGCGCCTGCAACTGGGTGTCGAACAGGCTGACGGCGATGGCCTGGCCGGCGCCGGTGCGTTCGCGCTGGTGCAGCGCGGCGAGGATGGCGACCGTCGCGTTGAGGCCGGTGGTCAGGTCCACGGTGGCCACGCCGACCTTGCTCGCGGGACCGTCGGCCGGCCCGGTGATCGCCATCAGCCCCGATTCGGCCTGCACGGCCAGGTCGTAGCCGGGGCGCTGCGCGTCCGGGCCGGTGCGGCCGTAGCCGGAAATCGAGCAGTGGATCAGCCGCGGGTTGAGCGCGCGGGTGCGGGCCGGATCGAGGCCCAGCGATTCGGGCACGCCGGTGCGGAAGTTCTCGATCAGCACGTCGGCCTCGCGGATCAGGGCCTCCAGCAGCGCCTGCGCGTCCGGATGGCGCAGGTTCATCGCGATCGAACGCTTGCCGCGGTTCGCGCTGGCGAAGTACGCCGAAATGTCACCGCGGGCGGGCGGGCCGTAGCCGCGGGTGTCGTCGCCGTCGATCGGCTCGATCTTGATCACCTCCGCGCCGAGGTCGGCGAGGGTCATGGCGGCCCAGGGGCCGGCGAGCACGCGCGAGAGGTCCAGCACGCGGATTCCGGACAACGCCGACATCGATGTGTTCTCGAAAGGGGAGTCGGGGCAGTGTAGCCGCGATGCATGAACGGAATCGGCGCGCAGGCCCGCAGCCGATCGGCGACAATCCGCGCATGACTGCTCCGATCACGCCCCTCGACGGCCGCTGGACGCTTCCCGGCGTCGCCAACCTGCATTCCCACGCCTTCCAGCGCGCCATGGCCGGCCTGGCCGAGCGCATGACCCATCCGTCCGATTCGTTCTGGACCTGGCGCGAGACCATGTACCGCATGGCCGCGCGCTTCGATCCAGACACGCTGCATGCGGTCGCGTCGCAGCTGTACGTCGAGATGCTGGAAGCCGGCTATACGACGGTCTGTGAATTCCACTACCTGCACCACGCGCCCGACGGCCGGCCGTACGCCGATCCTGCGGCGATGTCGCGGGCGCTGATCGCCGCGGCACGCGAGACCGGCATCCGCCTGACCCTGCTGCCGGTGCTGTACGTGACCGGTGGCTTCGACGGCCGGCCGCTCAACGAGCGCCAGCGCCGCTTCGGCCACGCCGTCGACGCCTGGCGGCGCCTGTTCGACAGGCTGCGCGCGGAACAGGGGGACGCATTGCGTGTCGGCTGCGCCCTGCACAGCCTGCGCGCGGTACCGTCGGACGCGATGCAGGCCGTGCTCGCCGCGCTGCCGGACGATGCCCGCATCCACCTGCACATCGCCGAGCAGATCGGCGAGGTGCAGGATTGCCTCGCGCTGCGCGGCGACCGTCCGGTGCGCTGGCTGCTGAACCACGCCGAGGTCGATGCGCGCTGGACGCTGGTCCACGCCACGCACCTGGAGATGGACGAGATCGTCGGCATCGCCGATCGCGGCGCGACCGTGGCGATCTGCCCGACCACCGAGGCCAATCTCGGCGACGGCCTGTTCCCGCTGCGCGATTTCCTCGACGCCGGCGGCCGCTGGGGCATCGGCTCGGACTCGCACATCTCGGTCTCGCCGGTGGAGGAACTGCGCTGGCTGGAATACGGCCAGCGCCTGGTCACGCGCCATCGCAACATCGCCGCCACCGACGCCTGCCCGAGCGTGGGCGAGCGCCTGCTCGCGGGCGTGCGCGCGAGCGCCGCGCAGGCGACCGGGTTCGCGGCGGATGTGCTCGCCGGCGACGTCGTCACCCTCGATGCCGCCGCGCCGCAACTGCTCGCCGCGCGCGCGACCGACATCGCCGACCGCTGGATCTTCGCCGGCAACCGGCCGGCGGTGGATTCGGTGAGCGTCGGCGGCCGCGAGGTCGTGCGCGCGGGCCGGCAC
>JAEWNA010000345.1 GCA_023392975.1 Pseudomonadota bacterium
CCCGCCTCGGCTTCCCGCAGGATCGCGATGACCTGCTCGTCGGTGAAACGCTTCTTCATGAGTTCTCCTTGTCTGTCGAGAGTAGAGAACTCACCTGCCGGGCGGCTACATGATTCGTCTCAGGTCAGGACCACGACGGTGATGGCGTCATCGAGATGCACGTGGTCTACGCGCACGGCGTGGTCGTGAAGGAAGAGACGTTCGACAAGGACGCGCACGTCACGAGGGTCGTCCACTTCAATGGCGGCGAGCCGGTCTCGGGGGAATTCGATTCGGATGGCGACGGCGTGCTCGACACCGCGCGCACCTACGATGCGAGCGGTGAGATCGTCACATTCAAACCGCTGAAGGCGGAAAAGGGCGGTTGATGCCGCTCCGGATGCATTGGCATCCCTGGCGGATGTTCGTTTGCTTTGCCTGTCAGCCCCACACCTCTGCCCACAAGTCGCGGCCGCTCATCCAGTCATCGAGCCACTAGTCGAGCGTGTCCTTGTGCGGAAGCACGATCGACGACATCGGCGCGCCGATGTCCTTCGAACCCGGATCGATGTAAGAGACCGGATACGGTGCACGGGCATCGACGATCGAGTAGACGCCGCAGCCCCAGTGGCAGAACGGCAGCCAGTCCTCGTTCCATTGCCATGTCGGGTCGTCAGGATCACGGCCCAAGAAGACATGGTGCAACCTGACGACGGTCATCTTCCGGTCGTCGGTGAAGCCGCCGTCGACACCCATTACGCCGCAGCCAGGCCCGGAGCCGCCGTTTGCCACGTCGAGGTAGATCGCCCGCAGCGTCGCGGGCAGCGCGAAACCCAGCGCGGCTTCGGCGCGCGCCATCGCCGCAGGCGAGGCCGGCGGCGATGCGCGGAAGCGATTGCCCGTGATGTCGCGGGAGAACGGATCGGCCGCGAGGCGTTCACGCAGACGTTCGATGATGTGGGTCACAGTCATGAAGGAGATCGTTGGACGCGAGATGGAGCGTGTTTGCAGGGGATTGCATGCTTCGATGCTGTTCCTCCTCCGCCAGACAATCTGCTGCTTGCCGCGATTTTCGACGAGGCTTGCCTTGCGCATGGAAGGTGCGCCGAGGACGCGTCCTGCGAAGCCGATGAGGCTTCGGGCATGCTCCGGCGCGCCGTACTGTACGGGTTACAGCCCTTGCGTAGCCCCTGAATCAAGCCGCGTAGCGAAGCGGCATCGGCTTGGACGAATTGTCAGGCCGCACGTTTGCCGGAAACACGGCGCGAATGAATGGCCAAGAACAGAACAGTAATTACCGTAGGTATGATGAACCCCTTCAGATATGAAAGCGGATGCTTGCCTTCCAGGAAGCGGAATGGGAGATCAAGGAAATACGCCCAATAGTGCGTTGCTACAAGAGTGGCGATGGCAATCCACATACCATACAGGGCTGGTCGTTTATTCAAGACCACCAGAACCAGGCTTCCGATGATGAAGACACGAAGGATGGACTGTATGTGCCGGTACAGGTCATACGTATCGGCATTGCCAACATCGTAGATATCTGTACCCGAGCCAAGATACAAGTCGTAGAGAGTGTATGTGTGGTAGAAAATCAGGAGGCTAGCGAGCGCACAAATGATCAGACGTCCGACAAGGAGTAATCCGTGAGATGCCTGCATGGTATTTTCCAGTTTTTGCAGCGGTGCACGCTTTATGCGTGCCTAAAACCTGGGTTAAGCCGCGCCGCGAAGCGGTGCGGCTTGAATGAATTGTTAGGCCAGCCCGACGGCAACGGAGCCAAGCGCGGTTGTTGAGTTTACTCGAAGAGAGAAACATCTATGGCCTTGAGCTTTTGCGCAACAGGAAGCCGGGCAGACTCCGGAAAACGGCCCAAGCCCATCGCCGTTGCCTCAACGAAGCACAAGTGTCTGGCAATGAACTCAGCTGACTCGCCCCGCGCCAAATAGCGGTATATCTCGCCGATATAAGAGTCGTACTCGTCGCGGGGCCACTCAAGATCATCCATGACACCAATCGGGTCCCAGTGGCGAATGAGTATTTGCCGAATGGCCTTGGTGATGTACTCTGCGCGAGCCTTGCGGTCAGTCATCTGTGGGGCCTAACACCTTATGTCTTGTCTTTCCCCTAGCTTGGACGCCGAGAGCCCGGCATGCGCGCCCGCTAACGCCTCGGTGTAGCAGCACCGTAACTCAGCAGGGGCCGCATGCCGGTGCTCGCGCCCTGCGCCCGGACAGTTGGCCGAGGTTCCCCTCGAACTGATAAGCGTGGGCCTCGGGCGCGATGCTCTCGACCAGCCAACTCTAGCGGAGAACGGACATGACGGCAGTCGGCATCGACGTGGGCAAGGCGTTCCTGGACGTGGCGATCGAAGGGCGGTCCGCGGTCATGCGGCTCGCCAACAGCGCGACCGGCATCCGCAAGTTGATCCGGCAGTTGGCCTGCCTGCATGAGGCCAAGATCGTGGCCGAGGCCACCGGTGGCTACGAGGACGCTCTGCTGGAAGCCTGCTGCGACGCCGGGATCTGGGTGGCCCGAGTCAACCCCAGGCAGGCGCGCAACTTCGCCCGTGCAACCGGCGACATGGCCAAGACCGACGCCATCGATGCCCGGGTGCTGTGCCTGATGGCGCGGATGTTCGCCGGCCGCCTGCAGCGTTACCAGGCTCCGCTGCCGTGGCAGCGCGAGCTGCGCGATTGGCTGCGCCGTCGCGGCCAGGTGGTCACTGCCGTGCAGGCGCATCGGCAGCAGATGGCGCTGTGCTCCGGACCGATCCGATCGTTGGCGGCCAGGACCATCGCCGCCCTGCGCCGCGAGCTGGCCGCCATCGACCGGCAGCTGCAGGCGCTCCTGGCGTTGCATGCCACGCCGGCCCTGGGCTCGTGCAAAGGGTTGGGACCGGTCTTCCAGGCCACCAGCCTCGCGCTGCTGCCGGAGTTGGGCAGGTTGAGCCGCCGCCAGATCGCACGTCTGGTCGGCGTGGCGCCGATGAATCGGGACAGCGGGCAGAGCAGCGGCCTGCGCCGCATCCGCGGTGGTCGTGCCCCGGTGCGGGTCGCCCTGTACATGGCGACGCTGTCGGCGGTGCGCTGGGACGAGACGATGCGGGCGCACTACACGCAACTGCGGTCGCGCGGGAAACTGGCGAAGGTGGCGCTCGTGGCGTGCGTGCGCAAGCTGCTGACGATCGTCAATGCGCGGCGGCGCGATGAGCTGATGCGGGAGGCGGCGATGGCTGCTTGACCGCTGGTCGGAAGACAGTTGCTGAATTAAGCCGGCCCGCAGCAGGGCGGCGACTGAGTGCAAATATAGCCCAAGGCGCGCACTTAGGCGCCGCCCTGATGTGGGCTCGGCTTGAATGAATTGTTAGGCCCCTGCCAGGCGCAAACAGGACTGACGAATAAGTGCGTCCTTATTGGACTCAAGCTCGACCAAATACACAGGGTCATCACCCAACTCCTCAACACTCACGAGTGACCCCGAGTCACCAACATGCTCTCCGCCCACCATGTGCACAAATGCATTGTGCTGAAAATTGATGCCAGAAAGTGGCTCATGCGAGAGGAATGCAACGGATTGAGCGCGGGTTGGTCGCATAAGGTCTAGGGGCAGATTTAATGAGGCGCCGACGGCAGGGATTGAACCTGCACTCTTGGACATGGTCCATGAGACCGCTGTAGCGGTACGTCTACCAATTCCGTCACGTCGGCAGAAACCATATTGGGCCTAACTACGATTAGACCCCGACGTGGGGCGTAGCGCGGATTCTGTGCGCATGCCGCGTACTTCGTCAATCAGGGTTTTCCTACCCGGATCAACGGTTTATTCCGATATTCGCGATGTCGCGTTGCTGGAACATTGAGGGTGTTATCCGGCACGGACACCGTTCAATGCACGACACAGACACGCCTGCAGCCATAAGCATCGGCAGTTCGGGAACGACAAGGCCTCGGTTGTTCGACGAAGTTCGTCGACGTTTGCGCACGAAACACTACAGCGTGCGTACCGAGGAAGCGTATGTCTACTGGATTCGCCGCTATATCCGTGCAAATGGATCACGACACCCCCGCGAGTTAGGCGGCGCGGCGGTAGAACGCTTCCTCAGCGATCTGGCGCGACGAGACCGGGTAGCGCCCAGCACTCAGAATCAGGCGCTCGCAGCCCTGCTGTTCCTCTATCGGGAAGTGCTAGGGATCGATCTGCCCTGGATGGACAACGTCGTGCGGGCGAAGCGCGTGCCGCGACTGCCCGTGGTGCTCTCCAGGGCGGAGACGATGGCGCTCCTGCGGGCGATGTCCGGGCGGGAGGCGCTCATGGCAGGTCTGTTGTACGGCAGTGGTCTTCGACTGATGGAATGCCTGCGGCTGCGCATCAAGGATGTCGACCTCGCGCGCAATGCGCTGACCGTCCGCGAAGGCAAGGGCGGAAAGGACCGCCACACCGTGTTGCCGGCCGCGCTTCGCGATGCGTTGCGGGTGCAGGTCGAGCTGGCCCGCGCAGGCCATGCTCGTGATCTTGCGTCCGGATTCGGTGCTGTTTCGTTGCCCGGAGCGCTCGCGCGGAAATATCGCAGCGCCGAGCGCGAGGTCGGTTGGCAGTACGTGTTTCCTGCTTCGCGTCGAAGCGTCGATCCGGTCGATGGCAGCGAAAAGCGCCATCACCTCGACGAAAGCGTGCTCCAACGCGCGGTGCGCGCGGCCGCGCGTGCGGCCGACCTCGACAAGCCGGTCAGCCCGCATACGCTGCGCCACTGCTTCGCGACGCACCTGCTGGTAAGCGGTGCCGACATCCGCACCGTACAGGAACTCCTCGGTCACAAGGACGTCGCAACGACGCAGATCTACACGCACGTGTTGAATCGCGGCGCGGGCGCGGTGCTCAGCCCGCTCGACCGTTGACGTCGCAACGAAAAACGCCGGCGGTTTCCCGCCGGCGTTCCGTGTCGCGTCGCGATGTCCCGCGGATCAGTTCAGCTGGCAGCTCGCCGGCTTGGTCGAGGTGAACAGCGCGCTGGTCGCCCATTCCGGATGATCGACGAACGGGTTGCGGTTGCCCTGGAAGCTGTAGACCACTTCGTTGCGGGCGATCTCGGCGGCATCCGGCGGATCGGCCTGGTGCCAGGCAATGAGCGTGGACAGCAGGCCCATGTAGGCGGGCGAGCTGGAGGTGATGACGATCTTGCTGCGGGTGTCGGTCAGCTCCAGGTCCGGCTCGTTCTGGCCGGTGGTCGGGTGCGCGCCGCCTTCGTAGCGGATGGCCATGTACATCACCGCACGGGCCATGTCGCCCTTGCGCTTGTTCCACACCTCGAACGAGCCACCGTTGCCGTCCGGGCTGATCACCCAGTTGGAGTTGCCCGGGTAGGTGCCGCTGCCGCCGCCCATGCCGTTGTTCACTTCGGTCGCGCGCTCGCCGCAACCCGAGGACTGCGGGCAGTTGGCGTAGGGCTTGTTGCCACGATCGGAGTTGTAGACCGACTCGGTGAGATACAGCATGTGGGTGTCGGTGTACGGCGCGTTCGGCAGGCCGAGGTTGCCGGTGGTCGACCCGAAGCCCAGCGAGTTCGGCCAGGTGTGTTCGCGGTTGTAGACCAGGCCCGAACCGGTGCCGGCGCGGCTGCTCACCTTGGTGAAGCTGTGGTTGAGGTAGGCGTCGAGGATCTTGCCCGAGTTGTTCGGATCCTCGTCCGCGATCTCGAGGATCGTCCACGTGTTGGTGGTGCCGCCGCTGTACGGGTAGCTGGTGTGGCCCTTGATCGTCTCGTGCAGCGAGCAGCGCAGCTGCGACGGGCTGCTGGTGTTGACGTGCTGGTAGTAGCCCGTGCCGCCACCGCCGCCGGAGGCGACGTTGAAGTTGACGACCGTGTTGCTGGCCATGGTCTGGCCGGTGGCGTCGGTGATCTTGCTGCCGACCACGGTGAAGGTGCAGGCCTCGCCGCCGACCAGCGCACTGTTGGTCGAGATGTTGGCCGTGGTGTTCGCCGACGACGGGTAGGTCAGGGCGACCGTGCCGGAAGTGGCGCAGGACAGCGTGAACGCGCCGGACGCGATGGCGACCTGCTCGCTGAACACCGCGGAGAGGTTGCCGGCGGCCGGGAAGTCGGTCGCGCCGTTGGTCGGCGTGGTCGAGCTCACCGCCGGGCGCGGGTTCGGGGCGACGAAGCTCTGGCCGTTGTTGCAGGCGTTGTAGGTCTTCGTGGCCGACGGCTTCCAGGTGAAGTTGGAATACGTCGTGCCGGTGCCGCCGAGCTGCAGCGAGGTGCCGGGCGTGGTCGAGCCGGTCTCGGAGACGGGCAGGTTGCTGCTGGTGCGACCGGCGGCCGGGCCGTTGCTGGCCTTGATCTGGCCTTCGTAGCTCAGGAACTGGACCACGTTGCCGCTGCCGTCGACCAGCGCGAAGCCGTCGCTGGCGCCGTTCTGGATGCCGTTGGTGGGGTAGGTCAGGGTCGCGATGCGCACCTGCGCGCCGCAGGTGACCAGGCTGCCGGCCGGCAGCGGGTCGTTGTCGTAGGTGACGGCCGCGGTCGCGGTGGCGCCGTTGTAGAGGTAGATGCGGTAGTTGCTGAGCGTTTCGCCCGCGGTGGCGACAACTTCGATCGCTTCGCCGGTGTCGCCGGACGAGGTGGAATCGTCGTAGTGGAATTCGTTGATGAAGACTTCGGCATGGGCGACGCCGGTGGCCAGCAGCAGGGCGCAGGCGAGCGGCGACATCGTGGACAACACACGCGACATAAGCGGATCTCTTCGGTTGGATGGGTGGAACGGGCGTCCCCGACCTGTTCCGGCCGCGGCCCATGACTCCCTGGCCGCACGGTTCCGGCGCGGCCCCCCGACCGCGCGCACGACCCGCCTCCGCGAGTCGCGCCACGGACGGCCAGGCCGCCCGTGGAGGACGGGGCAATCTAGCCGACACGTGTGACAGCCGCCACCCGTCCGGCCGCAAGCCGCCGTGCCGGGCCGACGGACGGCGCCTGCTAGCCTGTCGCGATGCCGTCCGACGCCTTCCCCATCGCCCCCCTCCTGCCGCAGATCGACGCCGCGCTCGCCGCGGGCACCCGGCTGGTGCTCGAAGCCCCGCCCGGCACCGGCAAGACCACCCAGGTGCCGCTGGCGCTGCGCGACGCTGACTGGCTGGGCGGCCGGAAGATCGTGATGCTGGAACCGCGCCGGGTGGCCGCGCGCGCGGCGGCGGGCTTCATGGCGAGACAGCTGGGCGAGGCGGTGGGCGAGACCGTCGGCTACCGCATCCGTTTCGAGAACAAGGTGTCGGCGCGGACCCGGATCGAGGTCGTGACCGAGGGCATCCTCACCCGGATGCTGCAGGACGACCCGATGCTGGACAGCGTCGGCGCGCTGCTGTTCGACGAATTCCACGAACGCCATCTCGCCGGCGATCTCGGCCTCGCCCTCGCGCTCGACGTGCAGGCGGGCCTGCGCGAGGACCTGCGCCTCGTCGCGATGTCGGCGACGCTCGACGGCGAGCGGCTCGCACAGTTCCTCGACGCCCCGCGGCTGTCCAGCGCCGGCAGGAGCTTCCCGGTGACGATCGCGCACTTTCCCGCGCGCCGCGACGAGGCGCTGCCGCACCAGGTGCGGCGCGCGGTCGAACACGCGCTGGCGGCGCATCCCGGCGACGTGCTGGTGTTCCTGCCCGGGCAGCGCGAGATCGGGCAGGTCCAGGCGCTGCTCGACGACGCCCTGGCGTCGGCCGACGTCGAGATCCTCACGCTCCACGGCGAACTCCCGGTCGAACAGCAGTCCCGCGTGCTGCAGCCGGCGCCCGACGGCCGCCGCCGCGTGGTGCTGGCGACCAACGTCGCCGAATCCAGCGTCACCCTGCCCGGCGTGCGCGTGGTGATCGACAGCGGCCTCGCGCGCGAGCCGCGCTACGACCCCAACAGCGGCTTCTCGCGGCTCGACGTGGTCACCATCGCCCAGGCCTCCGCCGACCAGCGCGCGGGCCGCGCCGGCCGCGTGGCCGAGGGCTGGGCGTACCGGCTGTGGCCGGAATCGCAGCGGCTGGAACCGCAGCGCCGACCGGAAATCGCGCAGGTCGAACTCGCCTCGCTGGCGCTGGAACTCGCGGCCTGGGGCAGCGACGCGCTGCGCTTCGTCGATGCGCCGCCGCCCGGTGCGCTCGCCGCCGCTCGCGACCTGCTGCGCCGGCTCGGCGCGCTCGACGCCGGCCACGGCATCACCG
>JAEWNA010000085.1 GCA_023392975.1 Pseudomonadota bacterium
TTCCGGCAGCGACGCCGCCGACCGCATCCGCGCCAGCTGCCGGGCCAGCAGGATCGGCACCACCCGCAGGTCCTTCACCATCACCAACAGCAGCCGGCGCAGGCCCTCGGCGTTGCGCCCGCCGGCGTCGGCGGCGTGCAGCGTCCACACCTGCGCCGCGGCGCGCTGGCCCTCCAGCAGCGTGGCCACGCCGGGCCAGGCCTTCGCCAGCCGCGGCCCGAGCCGGGCCTCCCAGTCGGGCAGGTCGTGGAGGATCGTCGCCAGCACCGCCTCGCCGTCGGCGTTCAGCGAGGCCAGCGCATCGAGCGTGTCCTGCAGGCGCGCGAGCAGGGCCGGGTCGATCGGCGCCGGCATGCCTTGCGCCGCCTCGCCCTGCCCCGCGCCGGCGGCCTCGGCCAGCGCCTGGCGCCACGGCGCGGCCAGCGTCGCCACGGACGGCAGCGATGCGAGGGCGGACGGCAGATCGGCGGCGACGGCGGACACGCGCGGAGACCCGATGGTTCCAACGGCGGGGGGAGTCCCTACACTAGCCTCGTCCCGCCGCCGGCGAAATCCCCAGAGGTCCCGTCATGTCGCTGCATCGCTCCCTGCCGTCCCTCGCGCTCGTCGCCGCGCTCGCGCTCGCGCCGCTCGCCGCCCGCGCCGAGAAGAAACCGATCGAACAGGACATGTCGCCGCAGGAGTTCCAGGCCGCCGGCCTGGACAAGCTCACCCCGGAGGAGCTGGCGAGACTCAACACCTGGCTCGGCCGCAAGATCGACACCGTCGCCACCGAGGCCGCGGTCTTCGCCAAGGACAAGGTGGAGCGCGAGAACCGCGGCTTCTTCAACTTCGGCTCCGACGAGCCGATCGTCGCGCACATCGTCGGCCCGTTCCGCGGCTTCGCCAAGAGCCGCGAGTACACCCTCGACAACGGCCAGGTCTGGCGCCAGACCGACGGCGCCGAACTGGTCGGCGCGCGCAGCGAGAACCCCGAGGTGCGGATCACCCCGAGCCTGATGGGCAACAACTGGTACCTGGCGGTGAAGGGCTACAACACCCGCGCCAAGGTCGAACGGGTGAAGTGATCGCCCCGCGGGCGCGCGCCGCGCGCCGCCCCGCAGGCCTCCCGACGCCGCGCGCCGGGAGGCCCGGGCCTCAGTAGGCGACGCAGATCCCGCCGGGGTTCAGGTCGCAGACCTCCCACAGCGTCCAGCCGAAGTCGGGATCGCACATGTAGGTGATCTGCAGGTTCTGGCCGCGGGCGTTGTAGTACACGTCCTCGGTCTGCCAGGCGTTGGCCGAGGTGCAGGCGGTCGTCGGCGTCGGCCAGAAGCCCAGCGCCTGGGCGTCGCCGGCACACATCGCGCCGGCCAGCATCGCGATCGCCAGCCCCATCGTGGTCACGAGTTTCATCGAGAGTCCCTCTCTGTCGGATCGAACGCCGCCGGGGCGGGAAGCGCCTCCGGCAGTCGGCGGCGTCCTGCCGGCGTCCCGGTTCGACCGTAGCACAGCGGGGGCGCAAGCCGCGCCGCTCGTCGGGGACCCGTGAAAAAACCGTGATTCCCACGCCCCCCGTCTCGGAATCCGCGCGCGTTCCCGACGAACGGCTTTGACAGGTCGCCGCGCCCCGTCGATATGCTGCCGACAGGGGCGCACATGGCGCCCCTTCGCGTATCGGCCGCCCGGTTTCACGGATCACGAAACCGGAGGGGCGGCCTCAGACGCCAGGGTTCCAGGCGGCCGCGCGCGACCCATCACGCTCAAGCACATGGAGAGTTACGAGTATGTCCACCCATCGCAATGCCCTGCGCCTGCTGGCGCTGTCCGTCGCCGTGTCCGGCGCCCTGCTCTCGGGTGCGGCCTTCGCCGCCGAACGCTTCGACGCCTCCGGCCTGGCCGCCAACGGTCCGGTCGACGGCTTCATCGTCACCTACCGCGACGGCAGCACGGCGCAGCGCGACAAGGCCCAGCTGGTGAGCCGCGTCGACGCCGCCGCCGGCCGCGCCTTCGGCCGCGCCAAGGCGACCACCATCCGCCACGAGCGCACGCTCGGCATCGGCGCCGACCTGATCCGCACCAACCGCCTGCTGGACCGCACGGAAGCCGAAACGCTGATGCGCAACATCGCGGCCGATCCGGACGTCGTGTTCGTCGAGCCGAACATCATGCTGCAGCCCACGCTGACCCCGAACGACACCTACTACAGCCTGCAGTACGGCCTGCAGAACGGCGTCGGCGGCAGCAACGCCAACCTCGCCTGGGACACCGGCTATCGCGGCTCGGGCAAGATCGTCGCGGTGATCGACACCGGCTACCGGCCGCACGTGGACCTGGCCGCGAACATCATCAACGGCTACGACTTCATCTCGAACACCACCACCGCCAACGACGGCAACGGCCGCGACAGCAGCGCGCTGGATCCGGGCGACTGGACCACCGCCGGCCAGTGCTACGCCGGTTCGCCGGCCACCAACTCCAGCTGGCACGGCACCCACGTCGCCGGCACCGTGGCCGCGGTGACCAACAACGCCGCCGGCGTGGCCGGCATGGCCTACCAGGCCAAGGTGCTGGCGGTGCGCGCGCTGGGCCGCTGCGGCGGCACGCTCGCCGACATCGCCGACGCCGTCACCTGGGCCTCGGGCGGCACCGTCTCCGGCGTGCCGGCGGTCGGCGCCAACAAGGCCAGCGTCATCAACATGAGCCTCGGCGGCAGCGGCACCTGCACCTCGACCTCGGCCATGCAGGTCGCGATCAACGGCGCGCTGAGCCGCGGCGTGCCGGTCGTGGTCGCCGCCGGCAACAGCAACGCCAACGTGTCGGGCTTCACCCCGGCCGGCTGCACCGGCGCGGGCCTGATCGTGGTCGGCGCGACCGACTCGGCCGCGAAGAAGGCGAGCTTCTCGAATTACGGCACGAAGGTGGACGTTTCGGCGCCGGGCGTGAGCATCGCCTCCACGCTCAACGCCGGCACCACCACGCCGGGCGCGGACAACTACGTGTATTACAGCGGCACTTCGATGGCGTCGCCGCACGTGGCCGCGCTGGTCGCGATGATGCGCTCCAAGCCGAGCACCGACTGCACGCCGGCGGCCTGCGAAAGCATCATCAAGGCGAACGTGAAGCCGTTCGGCGCCACGCCGTCGCCGGGCCCGCTGGGCACGGGCATCATCAACGCCCAGGCCGCGATCAACGCGACGCCGTAAGACCGTCGCGCGCGAAGACCGCACGACACGACAGCCCCCGGCCTTGGCCGGGGGCTATCGCTTCACTCGTAGCGCAGCGCCTCGATCGGATCCAGCCCCGCCGCCTTCGACGCCGGCATGATCCCGAACAGCACGCCGACCAGCGCCGAGAAGCCGGCGGCGGCGATCACCACCCACATCGGCACGTGCGCCGGCGGGAAGCCCGGCACCAGCGCGGCGATCAGCTGCGCCAGCCCGTAGCCGAGCGCGATGCCGATGACGCCGCCGAGCAGCGCCAGCAGGCCCGCTTCGAGCAGGAACTGCACGAGGATGTCGCGACGGGTCGCCCCCAGCGCCTTGAGGATGCCGATCTCGCGGGTGCGCTCGGTCACCGACACCAGCATGATGTTCATGATCCCGATGCCGCCGACCAGCAGCGAGATGCCGACCACGCCGGCGACGACCAGGGTCGCGGTGCCGGTGATCTTCTCGAACTGCTTGAGCACCGAGTCGGCGGCCTCGACCTTGAAGTCGTCGTCGTCCTCGGTGGCGAGCCGGCGCGAGGCGCGGATGGCGCGCTTGACCCGTTCGCGCACCGTTTCCACCTCGGCGAGGTTGGCGACGGTGAACGAGGCCATGATCATCGGGTCGTTGCTGTTGCCCATCATCGCGCGGCCGACGTCGAACGGGATGATCGCGTAGTTGCGGCATTTGTGACATGACCGCCGTCCGGGCGGCGCCGGAGGTCGCGCCGCCGTGCGCACGCGTCGCCGTGCGGGCGGCCACCTCGCGCCGGGCGAAGTGTGACCGTCCTGCCGGCGAAGGCATGTGCCGATCGATGGGGCGACGCCGCGGCGACCGCGTCTCTGCGGTCGATCACCCTCCGGACAGGACACGCCCCGATCGATGCCGGGACGCGCCTGGTGGCCGGCGTCCGCCGGGCCCGCTCCGGCCCGGATCGGACGCGGCACTCACGGTCGATGCATCAGTAGTAGATGCAGCCGTACGCGTCGCAGAACACGACGATCGTCCAGCCGTAGGGCGGCGAGCATTCGTAGATGCGCTGGGTGTAGCCGGTCCGGGGGTTGTAGTTCTCGACCGTGGCGATCTCGCCCTGGTTGGCTTCGGTGCACGGCGTGCCCGGCCCGCCGGGCAGCGCCGCGGCGCTGCCACCGATGCCCATGGCGACGGAGAACAGGGCGATCGCGGCCCCGCGGATCATGTGCTTGTGCATGGTCTGTCCTTTTCATCCTGAAAACCGCCGGTCTCCGGCGACGGGGACACCTGCGCCCCGCCGCCGTCGCCCGGGCCCGGCGGCGCATGCGCGGACGACGGGCCCAGCGTATCCGCAGCGCGTCTCCGCAGAGGCGACGCTCAGCGCAATTGCGACAGCCGGGTCGCGAGCTTCTTCGCGGACACGCCGCCCTTCGCACCGAGTTCCTGTGCGAACAGCGACACCCGGAACTCCTCGAGTTCCCAGCGCAGCGCCTGCCAGCCCGGCTGCGCGTCGATGCCACGGTCGCGTGCGTCCGCGAGCGCATCCGCGAACGGCTTGAGTTCGAGCATCCGCGCCTGGTCGCGCACGGGATCGCGCAGCGCGCGTTCCGCGCGCAGGGCCATCGCCTTCAGCCAGCGCGGATATTCGGCGAGCGCGTCCGCCGGCGTGTCACGCAGGAAGCCTGGCGCCGCCAGCGCGGCGAGCTGCGCCTGCAGGTCGTCGAGGTTGGCGCGCGCCCAACCCATCAGCTTCGAATCGAGCGCGGCGCGCACCTCGGCGATGCGCGCGAGGATCACCTCGGCCTGCTTCAGCCGGTCCATCGCTTCGCCGAACAGCGCCTTGCCGGCGGCATCGACGCGGCGCGCGAAGGCGTCGGCATCGCGGATCGCGTCCAGCCCGTCGGCCACGAGCGCGGCGAACGCGCCTTCGACCAGGTCCTCGCGCAGGCGGTCGCCGTCCTTCAGGCCGTCCCGACGCGGCGACTGCGATTCGATCGCGGCGTACAGCAGCGCGATCTTCGGCTGCACCGGCAACTGCTTGCGCGCCTGCTTCATCCGCTCCGCCAGCGCGATCCGCAGCAGCCGGCGCACGCCCTGCGGATGGTGCCGTTCGGCTTCGAGACGATCGGCATGCACGGCCAGCGACACGCTGTCGCCGTCGTCGTGCAGCGCCGGATACGCCGGCACGCCGCCCGCACCCGGCAACGATGCGGGAATCGGCGTCGACGGGAAGCTCGTCAGCCCGCGCTGCGCGAGCCCTTCCGCCGCGCGCGCCGAGAACGCGTCCGCCGCGCGCTGGCCGAAGCGGGCGCGCAGGTCGTCCA
>JAEWNA010000141.1 GCA_023392975.1 Pseudomonadota bacterium
CATCGAACGCGGGTCAGCCGCAGCCCTCGACGTAATCGACCTGCGGCGGCACGCCGATGCGCCATGCGGTGACCGTGCCGTCGGTCGCGGTCTTGAACACCAGCGCCGAAGCGCTTCCGTCCGGATCGGCCACGCGCAGCGTGCGCGCGCCCTCGATGTATTTGTGGGGCATCGACTGCGCACCGGGATACTGCGCGAGGATCTGCGCGGTGGACATGCCGACCTGGCCGCCGCCGGGCGCGGCCACGCCCGGCAGCGCCACATCGATCCGCGCGAACTTGCCACCCTCGATCATGAAGCCGAAGCGCAGCGGTCCGTCTCCGCGCGGCACAGGCGCGAGCACATGGCAACCGCCCGGTTCGCCGGGCGCGCCGTCCAGATCCTTGCCCCACGCCATGCGCACCTGCGCCTCATCGGCGCCGAACGCGGCCGGACCGAAGCCCGCAAAAGTGATCGTGCCCGGCGCGGGCACCGCAGCAGCCGACGACGGAGGCGCCGCTGCGGGCTCGGCGACCGGTGCGGCCGACGGGACGGGCAGCGCGGCTTCCGTCGCGGAGGACGGCGCCTGTTCGCGACAACCGGCCACGGCGGCGAGGCCGACGGCAAGGCAGGACAGCAACAGCGAGCGCGTGGGCATGCGACGACTCCTGGCAAGGATGAGTCTCGCAGCCTGCGCGCGCGACGCTGAAGCCACGGAGACCTTGCGCCGCTCGGCCGCATGCCGCGCACCCTGCACGACATCTCGTGCGATCGGCCCTGTCGCCGGCCGATCTCTCGTCGCGATCAGCCGGTGAAATGCCTGCGCAGGCCGGCCCAGCACTGCGTGTAGTCGCGCTGGCGATGACCGGCCTCCAGCGCCTGCCGGGTCGGCCGGATGGTCGCCCGCGTCTCGAACATGAAGGCCATGGTCTCGCGGATGTAGTCCGGCTTCGAGGTGTCGGCGTTCGACGCCTTCTCGAAGGTCGCCGCATCGGGACCGTGGCCGGTCATGCAGTTGTGGATCGAGCAGCCGCCCGGCGCGAAGCCGTCGGCCTTGGCGTCGTACACGCCGTGGATCAGGCCCATGAATTCGCTGGCGATGTTGCGGTGGAACCACGGCGGCCGGAAGGTGTTCTCCATCGCCAGGATGCGCGGCGGGAAGATCACGAAATCGAGGTTGCCCACGCCGGGCGAATCCGTCGGAGAGGTCAGCACCAGGAAGATGCTCGGGTCGGGGTGGTCGAAACTGATCGAGCCGATGGTGTTGAAGCGGCGCAGGTCGTACTTGTACGGCGCGTGGCTGCCGTGCCAGGCGACCACGTCCAGCGGCGAGTGGTCGATCGGTGCGCGCCACAGGTGGCCCTGGAACTTGGCGATGAGTTCGAAGTCGCCCTCGACATCCTCGAACGCCGCATTCGGCGCCAGGAAATCGCGCGGATTCGCGAGACCGTTGCTGCCGATCGGGCCGAGGTCCGGGAGGCGCAGGAACGCGCCGAAGTTCTCGCACACGTAGCCGCGCGCGACGCCGTCCGGCAGCGATACGCGGAAGCGGATGCCGCGGGGGATCACCGCGATCTCCTGCGGCTCGACTTCGATCACGCCCAGCTCGGTGTCGATCTTCAGCCGGCCCTGCTGCGGCACGATCAGCAATTCGGCGTCGGCGTCGTAGAAGAAGCGGCCGACCATGTCGCGGTTCGCGGCGTACAGGTGGATGCCGACGCCCGTCATCGCCTCCGGCGAACCATTGCCGGCCATCGTGAACAGGCCGTCGACGAAATCGATCGCGGCCGCGGCGGCATCGGTGCCAGGAAGGGGCAGAGGACTCCAGCGCAGCTGGTCCGGCGACACCGGACCGCCGCCGAAATCGTTGTGGAAGTCCGGATGCGCGTGGGCGACGAACGTGCCGTGCATCACGCCCGGGCGGATGCGGTACGTCCAGCTGCGCCGGTTCTGGTGACGCGGCGCGGTGAACGCGGTGCCGTTGATCTGCTCCGCGTACAGCCCGTGCGCGACCTGCTGCGGCGAGTTGCGACCCGCCGGCAACGTGCCGGGCAGCGCCTCGCTGGCGAACTCGTTGCCGAAGCCGGATTGATAACCATTGGATTTCATCGTGATCACCTAAGCTGTGGCAGGCACGGCCCGCCTTTCCGACGATGACGCGGACCGCTTGCACGGCCGGGATCAGGGCGCCGCGGGCGCCATGCGCAATTCCAGTGCCGAGGCCAGCGCGAGGATGCGCGGCAGATCACGCCGCAGCACCACGAACGCGATCAACTCGTCGCTCAACCCCGTTTCGAAGATCAGCAGCCGGTAGCCGCCGCGATCGGTGCCGCGATCGGCCAGCCGTTCGTCCAGCCAGGCGAAGTAGGCGTCGACCGGCTCGCCCCAGAACATTTCCGGGAACGCCGGAAGCGGTTCGGAGAACCGGTCGTCGATCTGCTCGTGCAACTCGTCGATCTTGTCGGAGCAGACCGTGTAATCGGCCAACGCGAACTGCAGCGCGACCGCCCGATACCATGCCGCGTCGGCATCGAGCTCGGCCATGAACGCCAACTCCGGATCGCTCTCGGCAGCCTCGACCTGCACCGCCAGCGCCTCAATCGCTTCCCCGCTCTCGTCGCCACAGGACAACAGCGCGATCAGCTCCCGGAGCGCGGCGCCGGCCATGGCGGTCACAGCACGCCGCGACGCATCTGGTCGCGTTCGATGCTCTCGAACAGCGCCTTGAAGTTGCCTTCGCCGAAGCCTTCATTGCCCTTGCGCTGGATGATCTCGAAGAAGATCGGGCCGATCGCGTTCCGGGTGAAGATCTGCAGCAGCTTGCGCTGCGAATCGCCCGGGTCTGCGTCGATCAGGATCTTGTTCTTCGCCAGCCGCGGCAGGTCCTCGTTGTGGCCCGGCACGCGCTGGTCGACGACCTCGAAGTAGGTCTCCGGCGTATCCAGGAATGCGATGCCGTTGGCGCGCATCGCCTCGACCGTGGCGTAGATGTCGTCGGTGAAGCAGGCGATGTGCTGGATGCCCTCGCCGTTGTACTGCTGCAGGTATTCGTTGATCTGCGACTTCGGGTCGCTGGATTCGTTCAGCGGGATGCGCACGATGCCGTCCGGCGCGGTCATCGCCTTCGACAGCAGGCCGGTCTTGGCACCCTTGATGTCGAAGTAGCGGATCTCGCGGAAGTTGAACAGGCGCTCGTAGTAATCCGACCACTTCGCCATGTTGCCGAAGTAGAGGTTGTGGGTGAGGTGGTCGATGAAGGTCAGCCCGAGGCCCTTCGGCATCATCTCGGCGCCGGGCAGCCATTCGTAGTCGGGATCGTGGATGGTGCCCTTGTCGTCGTAGCGATCGACGATGTACAGCATGCAGCCGCCGATGCCTTCGATCACCGGCGCGGCGACCGCCTTGGTGAGTTCGCGCGGACCGATCGGGGTGGCGCCGTTCTTCAGCGCCTGCACCCGCACCCACTCGGCGAGCTTGTTGACGCGGATCGCGAAGCCACAGGCGCAGGGGCCGTGCTTGGCCGCGAAGTCGGCGGCGAACGAGTCCGGGTCCTCGTTGATCAGGAACGTGCAGTCGCCCTGGCGATAGGTGCTGATCGGGCGGGTCTTGTGACGCGCCACCTGGACGAAGCCCAGGCGCTTGACGTAGTCGTGCAACGCCTCGGCCTGGCCGGCGGGCGCGGCGAATTCGACGAACTCGAAACCGTCGATCCCCATCGGATTCTCGAAGGTGACGACTTGCATGCCGGTATCGGGCTGGGCGTTCATGGCGGGCTTCCTGAAGGCGGACGAGACGGTGCGCGATCGACGTGCGAGGCTTGTCGCGGATACGCTCCCGGAATATAGTTTCAGATGAAACTATTTGCAAGCCACGCCATGAACGATGCCCCCTCCGACGACACGCGCTCCGACGGCATGCCCCCCGGCGGCATGCCCCGCCACGCGCGGCTCGATCTCGAGCACTTCCTGCCGTATCGGCTGAGCGTGGTCAGCAACCGGATCAGCCAGCGCATCGCCGAGACCTACATGACACGGTTCGGCATCGGCATCACCGAATGGCGGGTGATCGCGGTGCTGGGCCGGGAGCCGGGCCTGTCGGCGAACGCCGTCGCCGAACGCACCGCGATGGACAAGGTCGCGGTCAGCCGCACGCTGGCGCGATTGCTGGAGCGCGGGCTGGTGCAGCGCGACACGCACGGCGAGGACCGCCGGCGCTCGGTGCTGGAACTGAGCGAGACCGGCTACGGCATCTACGACGAGGTCGTACCGCTGGCGCTGGCGCGCGAGCAGGCGCTGCTCGCGCATTTCGCCGAAGGCGAGAAGGCGCAGCTGGAAGCGTTGCTGGACAAACTCGCGCGCGGCCTGCGCGAGCTCGACGCCGGCGGCTGAGCGCGCGGCCCGTCAGCGCAGCCAGCCGCGCCGGCGCGCGAGCCGCGAGAACCAGACCAGGAACAGCGCCCCGGCCAGCACCATCGCCGGCATGACCATGCCGCCCGGGCCGTAGACCTCGTAGCCCTTGCTGATCACCACGACGTAGCTCATCTGCGCGATCACGCCCAGCAGCGACAGCACCAGCACCGGCACCGCCCAGCCGCTGCGCAGCAGCAACAGCAGGCAGCCGCCCGCCCCGCCGAACACCGCGAACGCGAACGCCGCCGTCACCCAGGCAGGCATGTTCGCGTAGACGGCACGCTCGGCCTCAGGCAGGGCGGCGAACGCTGCGGGCGTCATCGTGGTCTGGGCGATGTAGGCCATCACCCCCATGCCGTTCCAGGCCAGCATCGCGAGCGCGACGAGCCAGTACCAGAGCGGCAGCCGATTCGAGATCCGCATCTTGCTTCCCCCTTCGCGGGCGCGGCCCGCTCGACGTGCGAACGGGCCCGCGGCACCCGCGGACCCGTCCCCGACGCCCGGATCCCCGGGCGCGACGCCGCAGCCGGAGCCGCGACGCATCCCCTCGCGCGGCGCCTTACTTCACGCCGTGCATCAGCTTGTTGACCAGGCCGCCGATCAGGAACAGCAGCACGCCGGCGCCGGTCAGGATGTAGAAGCCCATCGTGTACGCGTCGAGCGCCGACCCCGTGGTCATGCCGCCTGCGCCGCTGGCGTGGCCGGCGAAGATGCCGGCGAGATTGTTGCCGATCGCGATCGACAGGAACCAAGCGCCCATCGCGAAACCGGTCAGGCGCGCCGGCGCCAGCTTGGTCACCATCGACAGGCCGATCGGCGAAAGGCACAGCTCGCCGATCGACTGGATCCAGTACACCGCGAACAGCGTCCAGAACGGGATCTTGCCGTCTTCGCCGATCAGGCGGGTCAGCGCGAACATCAGCAGCAGGAAGGCCAGGCCGTTGAAGATCAGGCCGAGGCTGAACTTGCGCGGGATCGACGGATTGCGCGGGCCCATCTTCACCCAGATCCAGGCGATGACCGGGGCGAGCAGGATGATCGCCACCGAGTTCACGCTCTGGAACCAGGCCACCGGGAATTCCCAGCCGCCGAGGTCGCGATTGACGATCTTCTCGGCCAGGAAGTTGAAGGAACTGCCGGCCTGTTCGAAGAAGCACCAGAAGAACACGTTGAAGCCGAGGATGATCAGCATCGCGATGACCTTGTCGCGCGGGATGCGGCCCTCGCGAATGCCCTCGGCCAGCAGCATGATCGCCGGGCCCACCAGCAGCGCCATCAGGATGTACTGCAGCGTCGTGGCCTCGATGGTCAGCATCGCGTAGAACACCGGGATCGCGAGCAGCGCGCCGACGAAGACCATGATCACGCGCGACAGGCCGGTCTTGTCCGGCGGCGGCAGGCCGATGCCCTTGAGCTGGGCGCGGCCGAACCAGAACCACACCAGGCTGATGAGCATGCCGATGCCGGCGCAGATGAAGACCACCTTGTAGGCCGGCGTGTCGTGCGCGCCGAACACGTTCTGCGCGAGCTGCTGGGTGATCACCGGCGCGATCATCGCGCCGAGGTTGATGCCCATGTAGAAGATCGTGAAGCCCGAGTCCCGACGCGCGTCGCCCTGCGCGTACAGCTTGCCGACCATCGTCGAGATGATCGGCTTGAACAGGCCGTTGCCGACGATGATGGTGGCGAGGCCGAGCTTGAAGATCGTTTCCTCGGGCACCGACAGCATGAACAGGCCCGCGGCCATGATCACCGCGCCGACGAGGATCGAGCGCTGGTAGCCGATGAGCTTGTCGGCGACGTAACCGCCGAAGATCGCCCCGGCGTAGACCAGCGCCAGGTAGGCGCCGTAGAGCTCGCTGGCGGGCTTTTCGCCGGAGCCCTGGCCGCCGTAGAACTGCGCGACGATGTACAGCGTCATCGCCCAGCGGATGCCGTAGAACGCGAAGCGCTCCCAGAACTCGGACATGAACAGCATCCACAGCGGACGGGGATGCCCCATCACCTGCGGGAATTCGGGGATGACCGGGGTTCGGTCGTCGGTCACGGGGGCTCCGCTCATGCGGTTTCTCTCTGTGCTGGCGATGGAAACGGGAATCGATGCCGCGCGGCGGGGCGGGCCGCCGGAGGATGACCGACCGGCCCCCATGCGTCAAACCGACGCCCATGCTGCGCCGCAACAACGCAGATGCCCGCGCAGCATGCCGGTTCCACGGGGCCGCGGACCGTCGGCGGCGCCCAAGCGCCGCAATCGGCAAGGCCGCGGGAGCTCAGCGCGGGCGCAGGTAGCGGGCGTCGTCGAAACTGGCGCACCACTGCGGGCGATAGACCACGATCAGCGCCATGGCGCCGCCGCAGAAGAAACCCTCGCCGAACATCATCGGCGGCGTGGCGGCGAGATACGCCGCCGCGGCCGGGTCGTCCAGCCAGACCGACGCCGCGGACTTGAACAAGTTCGAGGCGGCGATCGCCAGCGCGCCGCCCAGGAAGCCGCGCACCCAGACATAGATCAGCAGGTTCTGCGGCAGCCGGGATTCGATGAAGCGGCCCACCGCTTCCGTCACCAGCACCGGCAATGCGCCGCAGACCAGGAAGTCCGCCGCCCAGCCCTGCCAGGCGCTGCGCATGCCCAGTGCCGCCGCGCTGACCGCCGCCATCGACCACAGCGCGAACCGCGGTCCGAACATCAGCGTCGCCACGGTCGCGCCGAGGAAGTGCAGCTTCACGCCCTGCAGCGCATCGGCGTTGAACCAGCGCATCCCCGCCAGCATCAGCGTGGCGATCGCGAACACGCGCAGGGCTTCGTCGTCGCCGCGGACCTTGTACCAGGGCAGGCGCCGTGCCGACCACGCCAGCGTCGCGAAGGCCCCGACCCAGGCCAGGCCCTGCGCGACCGGCGGCAGCGGGACGGCGTCCATCCGTTGCTCAGCGATCCGACCCGATGCTCGAACGCACGTCGAACAGTTCCGGGAAGAAGGTCAGGTCCAGCGCCTGCTTCAGGAAGCCCGCGCCGCTGGAACCGCCGGTGCCGCGCTTGAAGCCGATCACCCGCATCACCGTGCGCAGGTGGCGGAACCGCCAGATCTGGAACTGCGTCTCCAGGTCGACCAGGTCCTCGCACAGCGCGTATTCGCGCCAGTACGTGCCGGTGTCCTCGTAGATGCGCTCGAACACCGGCACCAGCACCTGATCGAACACGTGCGCCCTGGTCCAGTCGCGTTCGACGTTCGCCGCCGGCACCGCATGGCCCCAGCGCGCGAGGTAGCGCAGGAATTCGTCGTACAGGCTCGGCGCTTCCAGCACCGCGCGCAGGCCGGCCTGCGCCTGCGCGTCGTATTCGAACACCCGCAGCATCGCCGCGTTCTTGTTGCCCATCAGGAACTCGATGGTGCGGTACTGCAGCGACTGGAAGCCGGACGACGGCCCCAGCACGTGGCGGAATTCCATGTATTCGGACGGGGTGAGCGTCTCCAGCACGGACCACATCGCGGTCAGCTGTTCCTGCACCCGCTTGCAGCGGGCGGCGACCTTGCCGAACTGCCACACGCGGTCGTGGCGCAGGTGGTCGGCCGCGGCGGTCAGCTCGTGGACCAGCAGCTTCATCCACAGCTCGGCCACCTGGTGCTGGACGATGAACAGCATCTCGTCGTGGTGCGGCGGATCCGAGAGCGGATGCTGGGAGGTCAGCAGCCGGTCCAGGTGCAGATAGCCGCCGTAGGTCATCCGACCGGCGAGGTCGGTGTGGATGCCCGCCTCGAGGGGGCGTTCGTTGCGTTCGAGCGTCATCCGTACAGAGTAGCGCAGCAGCGTATGGAACGCTCTCTGCCGGGCGCGCCTCGTTGCGAGCGATGCGACATCGGCGTCGAACATCGCGCAACACCAGCCCATCCCGCCAGGATCCGGCGAACGTGAACGCACACGTCTCCGCCGGTCATCGGACTGCAACCCACAACCGTCACAATTTCGGTCACAATCGCCGACCCGCGCATCGCCGCGGGACTCAATCTGGTATCGGGGGATCACCATGCTTCGTCTGCTAGGCCGCCGGCGTGGGGCCGGTTTCATGCCGCATCTCGTCCGTCACGCGTTGCCGATCCTGCTGCTCTGCGGCGTCGGCGCACCTGCCCTTGCGCAAAACGTCAGCCTGACCGGCGGCACCTACACTCAGGATTTCGACACGCTGGCGAACACCGCCGGCAGCACGACGAATACCGCACTGCCCACGGGCTGGCAGCTGAACGAAACCGGCGGCGGCGCGCGCGACAACGAACAGTACGGCGTCGATACCGGCAGCAGCAACACCGGCGATACCTACAGCTACGGCGCGGCAGGCAGCACCGAGCGCGCACTGGGCGGTCTCCAGAGCGGCACCCTGGTATCCACCATCGGCGCCTGCTTCGACAACAACACCGGTACCACCCTGAGCAGCCTGGACATCGCCTACACCGGCGAAGAATGGCGCCTGGGCACCGCGGCCCGCGCCGACAGCCTGAATTTCCAATACAGCCTCGACGCCACGTCGATCACCACCGGCACCTGGACCGATGTCGCGGCGCTGAGCTTCTCGACGCCCAACACGGCAACCACCGGCGCGAAGGACGGCAACGCAGCGGGCAACCGCACGGCCATCAGCAACAGCATCGGCAGCCTGGCGATCGCCAACGGCGCCAGCTTCTGCATCCGCTGGACCGATACCAACGCCTCGGGTGCGGACGACGGCCTCGCGGTCGACGACTTCTCGCTCACCGTGGCCGGCTCCGCGACGCCCGCGCTCGCCGTCAACGACGTCTCCGCGCTCGAAGGCGACAGCGGCACCACCACGTTCACGTTCGGCTTCGGCCTGAGCCAGCCGGCCGGCGCCGGCGGCGTGGTCATCCAGTACGCCACCGCCGACGGCACCGCGACCGCGGGCAGCGACTACGTCGCCGCCAGTGGCTCGGTGACGATCCCGCAGGGTTCGACCTCGGCCACGGTCACCGTCGACGTCATCGGCGACACCACGACCGAGCCCGACGAAACCTTCTTCCTGAACATCGTCTCGGCCACCGGCGCCAACATCTCGGACGGCCAGGGCCTGGGCACGATCCTCAACGACGACGTCTCCGTCGTGGCGATCCACGACATCCAGGGCAACGGCCTGACCTCGCCGCTCAACGGCGGCGTGGTGGTGACCGAGGGCATCGTCACCGCCCTGAAGTTCAACAACGGCTTCTTCCTGCAGGCGCCGGACGCGGAAGTCGACGCCGACCCGAATACCTCGGAAGGCATCTTCGTCTTCACCTCGACCGCGCCGCCGGCCGCCGCCGCCGTGGGCAACCGCGTGCGCGTGACCGGCACGGTCAGCGAGTTCACGCCCTCGACCAACCTCAACCAGCTCTCGATCACCGAACTGGTCTCGCCGACCGTCATCCAGCTGACCACCGGCAATCCGCTGCCGGCGCCGGTCGTGCTGACCACGGCCGACTTCGGCCCTGGCGCCACCCCGGGCACCGCCGAGAAGTTCGAAGGCATGCGCGTCACCGTCGCCGCCGGCCGCGTGATCGCGCCGACCGACGGCAACATCAGCGAATCCAGCGCCAATTCCAGCACCACCGGCGTGTTCCACATCGTGCTCGACGGCGTCGCCCGTCCGTTCCGCGAGCCGGGCCTGGACGTGCTCGACCTGTTCCCGGTGCCGGCGGGCAAGAACCCGCCGCGCTTCGACCACAACCCCGAGCGCATCATGGTCCGCAGCCGCGGCCAGATCGGCGCGTCGTCGCTGACGCCTGAAGTCGACGCGCAGATCGCCGACATGACCGGCGTGATGGACTACTTCTCCGGCACCTGGGCGCTGCTGCCCGACGTTGGCTCCGGCACCGTCACCGGCGGCAAGACCCCGACGCCGGTCTCCAACGCCCGCTACGAGGACGTCACCGTCGCCGGCTTCAACCTGCAGCGCTTCTTCGACGAGGTCAACGACAGCAACGGCGCCACCACGCTGAGCGCCGCCGCCGTCGACAAGCGCCTGACCAAGGCCAGCCTGGCGATCTGCGACTACCTCAAGACCCCGGACATCCTGGGCCTGGTGGAAGTGGAGAACCTGCGCGTGATCGGCCTGCTCGCCGACCGCATCAACAGCACCTGTCCCAGCGCCCCGGTCTACGTGCCGTACCTGGTGCAGGGCAACGACGTCGGCGGCATCAACGTCGGCTACCTCGTGAACACCAAGGCCGTCGGCGCCACCGAGCGCGTCGAGGTGCTGGAGGTCACGCAGTACGGCAAGAACACCCTGTTCACGAACCCGAACAACAGCACCAGCCTGCTCAACGACCGTCCGCCGCTGCTGCTGCGCGCGCTCGTCCACCAGGACAACGGCGCCAATTACCCGATCACGGTCATCATCAACCACCTGCGTTCGCTCAACGGCCTGGACGACACCACGGCCGGCAGCAACGGCTGGCCGACCGAAGGCGACCGCGTCCGCAACAAGCGCGGCGAGCAGGCGGTGTTCCTGGCGAACCTGGTGCAGTCGATCCAGAACGCCGACCCGACCGAGCACGTCGTGCTGCTGGGCGACTTCAACGCCTACCAGTTCAGCGACGGCTACGTCGACGTGATGGGCATCGTCCGCGGCGACGAAGTGGCCGAGGACCAGGTCATCACCTGGCTGCCCAGCCCGATCACCACCCCGCTGATCGACGGCGCCGAGTTCACGCCCGACCCGGCCGAACGCTATTCCTACACCTTCGACGGCAACGCGCAGACCCTCGACCATGCGCTGCTCAACGAAGCCGTGGTGATGGACGCGGCCGACATCTCGGTCGAACACGCCCGCATCGACGCCGACTTCAGCGTGCTGAACTACGGCATCGCCGGCATCCCGACCCGCATCTCCGACCACGATCCGGTGCGCGTGGCGATCAGCGTCGCCGCGTTCCGCAGCGCCGACCTGTCGGTCGTCGCCTCGGCCGCCCCGGCCACCGTGCACGTCGGCGGCACCGCCACGTAC
>JAEWNA010000162.1 GCA_023392975.1 Pseudomonadota bacterium
GGGCGGAGGTCTGCGACGGCAGCGCCTGCGTCGAGGGCGCGACGGAGGTCGGCCGCGGGCGCACGCGGGCGCGGTTGCCGTTCAGCACGTCCGGCTGCGGCTCCAGCCAGCTCTTGATGCTCGGGAAATACACGTCCAGGCGCGAGTAGTAGTCGCGGTTCTGGGTGTTGCCGGTACTGCCGCTGTTGGAGCATGCGGCGAAGCCGCCGTACAGGCCGCCGCGGACCACGTAGCCCCGCGGGCCGACGGTGAACAAGCCCGAGCCGCTGCTGCCGCCCTCGGTGGTGCCGTTGAGCCACGCGATCTCGATGTTGTCGGCGTCCTTGCTCATCACCTGTCCGGAGGACACCTTCTTGGCGTCGCCCGCCGGATGGTGGATCGCGAAGACCGCGGTGCCGTCGCTGATCGGCGCCGCGTTCCAGCCGGCGAAGTACGCGAACGACGGCGGCGCGTTGTTGAGCCGGATGAAATTGCCGTCGGTGTTGTTGTCCGAATACAGGTAGGTGGCGCCGCCGCTGAGCAGCGTGACCGGCGTCGATGTGCCGTTGCCGCAGGCGGTGGTTTCGTAGTTCCAGTAGGTGTTGAGGGTGTTCGCCACGGCCTGCATCTGCGACGGCACCGGCGCCGCGTTGGTGTTGTTCGAGAAGCAGTGGTTCGCGGTCAGGAAGTAGGGCACCTGCGTCTGCGGCACGGTGTCCGCCAGCAGCGTGCCGGTGCAGATGTACGTGGTGCTCCCGACCACGAAGCGCATGTGCGCCACGGCATTCTTGGCGTTGACGTAGTCCTGCCCGAGTTCGTTGATGCGGCAGATCACGTCGACGTTGCAGCTGCCGGACTCGCCGATCTTCTCGACCAGCTTGAACGTGTTGCGGCTGTCGGCGATCAGGTGCGACAGCACCGGCGCGTCCAGGCGGGCGGCGGACGCCGGCACGTCCCTGGGCCGGAACAGTTCGATGATCTGGGTCTCGCCGTCGGTGCCGGGGGACCAGAAATGGCCGTCGGTGCCGGGCAGGCGCTTCATCTCCGCACCGGTCATCACGGCCACGACGTCGTTCGGGCGCGCCGAGCCGGCGAAGCGCAGTTCGACGCGGTCGGCCAGGCCGCTCACGTCCAGCCCCACACGCACGCCCATGGCATCCATCGAACGGATTTCGGCGCGCGCCACCCAGCCACCGGCGATCGGCATCCACTTCAGCGCCGGCAAGTGCGACTGCGCGCCTTCCTGCCGCGCGTCGCGGCCGATGCCGATCTGCGTGGCCTTCAGGCCGGGCGCCGCGTTCTTGCGCTGCAGGTCGAGCAGGCGGCGGGTCGACATCTCGCCGTAGGCCATCTTCGCCGCGCTGTCCGCGGGATACGCCTTGGCCCGCCATTGCAGGGCCGGGGCCGGTGCGGTCCAGCTGGGCTCGCCCGGGGCTTCGGACGCCGAGACGGTCATCGGGACGGCCGCGCCGAGCGCGATCAGGAGGGCGAGCGTGAGGCGGAAGGTCTGCATGGCGTTTCGCTTCTTCAAGAGGGTCGGATGAGGGAGGAGGACGGCGTCAACGCGACGCGTCCGCCTCCCGATAGGCGCCGCGCACGAGCTCGTGGAAATGATGCACCGCGTTCTCGCGCAGCGGGTTGAGGCGTCCCGCCTCGTAGGAACCGGATGCCAGGCCGCGCTGCACGGCCTCGCAGATGGCGATGTCCTCGTCCTGCACGACATCGCTGAATGACCGGTCGGCGGCGCGGCGGGCCTCCCCGGCCTCGCTGTCGTCCGGCGCGTAGTAGAAATCGAACTCCACCCGGCAGCGATCCGTCCCGAGCGGCACCACCCGGTTGGTCTGCAGCCGCCCGGGCAGGATGTTCAGCATCGTGTTCGGCCACAGCCAGTAGTACAACGCGTCGCCGTTGCCGTACAGGCCGTCGCCGCTCTCCAGCGGACTCCACTGGAAGGAGTACCAGTCCGCGGTCTCGGTGACGTAGCTGCGGTAGTCCAGCAGCCGGTTCAGCTCGGGATGCACGTGCGGGACGTGGTAACCCTCGAGATAGTTGTCGACATACACCTTCCAGTGGCAGGCGATCTCGTAGGCCACGTGCTGGTGGTGGCCGAACGCCGCGAGGTTTCGGTCCGGGCCGATGCGGGCGTCGATCCCGGCGACAAAGGCCTCGAACGACGGTGCCGCGGCCTCGTCGACCGCAGCGAAGATCAGCCCCTGCCATTCGCGCACCGCCAACTGCGGCAGGCGGATGCCCGTCGGGTCGAACCCCGCCGCGCCGGTCATCTCGGTCGCGCTGCGCAGGCGGCCTTCGAGGTCGTAGGTCCAGCCGTGGTAGCGACAGCGCAGCGCTTTGGCGCCGCGCCCGTCGCACTGGGCCAGGGGGCCGGCCCGGTGGCGGCAGACGTTGTGCATCGCCCGCACGACCCCATCCTCGCCCCGCACCGCGACCACCGGCAACCCGGCGAAATCGACCACGACATGGTCCCCGGGCGCCCGCAGCCGGCTGACGTGCGTCACCAGCTGCCAGCCACGATCGAAGATCGCCCGCCGGTCCAGCGCGGCGATCTCCGGGTCGACATAGCACCGCGCTGGCAGCGCCGAGGCCCGGTCGAGGGCCTGGATGGCGAGATCGGCGGTGCGGAGGGGGGCGGACATCCGGCGAGTATCGCGCACCCCTGCCGGAGCTGTCAGCCTGCGGAGGCAGAGGGGTCAGTCCCGGAAGGTACCCCCCGTGCCGCGGAGGCCGACTTGGACGCGGGCGATCAGCTCGCGCGCCTCGGCCGCATCCAGCCGGCGCCCGAGTGCGCGGCGGACCGTCAGGATCACCGCATCGGCGACCGTGCCGTCGCGCAGCTCGTCGGCGCCGACCTGCGTGACCCTGCGGTCATGCCGGACGCGGTCGCCGAGTCGGCACTGGCAGCCGGCCAGCACTTCGAGATCGACTTCGTCCAGCCCGAGATCCGCATCCAGCGACTGTCCCGGGCGCAGGTGTTTCGCGGCCGTCCCCGACACGCCGGCGATGTTCACCAGCGTGTCGCGGATCGTGGTCGCGAGCGTGTCGTGCTCGTCCATGCGCGCGTGCTCCCGGTCGTCACGAGGACAACAGATCGGCGGCCGGCACGTCGAAATACCGTGCCAGTTCCCGGACGATGCGGAACCGCACCGCGTGCCCGGACTCCGCGCGCTTGATCGTGGCGATGGAGATCCGGAAGTTGCGCCGCCAGCAGTCGTCGGCCATGTCCTGCTGGCTGAGCATGCGGGCGTGGCGGAGCTTGCGCAGCAGGTCCCGATTCAACTGCGCCCGGCCCGCATCGATGGTCTATGGTGTTTCGATTTGTTATTGCTATCGAGCAGGCGTTGCCGCCACGCGACCGTGTTGTCGCGCGGCGACGCAATCGTTGTCAAGGATGACTTTCCGCACACCGGCGCGGGCGGGCGCCGGGGCGGAGGAAAGGGGGATCAGCCCTTGGTCGGGGCCGGGGGCGGCGCGGGATTCCAGCCGCAGCTCTGGCCTTCATTCTGCTGCTTGAGCCATTCCTGCAGCGGGGCGAAGTATTCGAGCACGGCGGAGGCGTCCATCTTCTCGCTGCCGGTCATCTCCTTGAGGGTCTTCTGCCAGGGCTGGCTGGCGCCCTTGCCGAGCATTTCCCAGTATTTCCGGCCGGCTTCCTTGTTGTTGTAGAAGCTGCACTCGTACAGCGGGCCCTTGTGGCCGGCGGCGTCGCACAGCGATTTGTAGAACTGGAACTGGAGGATGTGCGAAAGGAAGTAGCGGGTGTACGGCGTGTTGCCGGGGACGTGGTACTTCGCGCCCGGGTCGAAGAACTCCTCGCCGCGCGGCGTCACCGGGGCCACGCCCTGGTATTTCGCCTTCAGTTCCCACCACGCCTTGTTGTAGTTCTCGGGCTTGATCGAGCCGTCAAACACGCCCCAGCGCCAGCGGTCGATCATCAGACCGAACGGCAGGAACGACACCTTCGCCAGCGCCATGCGCATCTGCGCGTTGATCAGCGCGTCGTGGCTCTGCTGCTGCACGTCGACCAGGCCGATCGACTGCAGGTAGGCGGGCGTCATGCTGAGCACGATGGTGTCGCCGATGGCCTCGTGGAAGCCGTCGTGCGCGCCGGTCTGGAACAGCGGCGGCTGCTTGTTGTAGGCGAGGTAGTAATAGACGTGGCCGAGTTCGTGGTAGATCGTGGTGAACTCTTCCTCGTTCGGCTTGATGCACATCTTGGTGCGCACGTCGCCGGCCATGGTCATGTCCCATGCGCTGGCGTGGCAGACCACGTCGCGGTCGCGCGGCTTGATGAACTGGCTGCTGTTCCAGTACGACTCGGGCAGGGCCGGCATGCCGAGCGAGACGTAGAACTCCTCGGCGCGCTGTGCCATTTCCTTCGCGGTGTCGAGCTGCGCCTCGTGGTCGGCGTCGGCCAGCGCATTGCTGCCCGGGTCGGGGCCGAGCTTCGCGATCTGTTCGGAGTAATGCGTCTTGTAGCGCTTCTCGAGGGCGGCGGTGATGTCGAGGCTGCCGGCGTCCTTGTAGGGTTCGAGGATGTCCCAGTCGTTGCTCCAGTCCTGCTGCCACATGTTGCCGAGCAGGTGCGCCGGCAGCATGCCGCCGGCGACGGCGCCTTTGCCGGGGCCATACTTGGCCTGCAGGCGGGTGCGGGTGTAGCAGTGCAATTGTTCGTACAGCGGCTTGACCTGGCCCCAGAGGCGATCGGTCTCGGCGGCGATTTCCGCCGGTGGCATGTCGTAGCCCGACCGCCACATCTCCCCGGCATCGGCGAAGCCCATCTCCTTCGCGCCTTCGTTCACCAGTTCGACGAAGCGTACGTAGTCCTTGCGCATCGGCTGCGAGATCGTGTGCCAGCCCTGCCACGCATCGAGCTGCGCCTGGTAGTCGCGGCTGTGTGCGAGCACGTCGCTCAGTTCGCCGAGGTCGCGGCAGGTCCGGGCCTCGCCTTCGCCGGCGCAATACTTGCCGGCGCCGTAGTCGCCTTCCATGCGCGTCGCGATCCGGGTGAGCTCCGCGAGCTTCTTCGGGTCGTTCGGCGGCGGCATGGCGGTCGAGAGCTTCATCAGCAGGATCGAACGCGCGCTCTCGGGCGCCATCTTGTGCCCCTCGAACGGCTTGGCGGCCTTGATCCAGCCGTTGAGCTGGGCGAGGAAACGTTCGTTCGCCTTGGCGGCGATCATCTGGGTGTCGTCGTTGATATAGGTCGACGAGATCCACTGCGCGGCGGTGAGTTCCGGGTAGCCTGCCTTGTATTCCTCGTTCACCCGCGCCACCAGCGCATCGGCATCCTTGTCGCCGCCCGGCGGCGCCTTGGAGGACGTGGCGGTGCCGCCGCCGGGGGACGAGCGATCGCAGGCGGCGAGGCTTAGCAGGCCCGCGCCGATGGCGAGGGCGAGGAGGGCGAGGCGAGGGGTCACGGGCGAGTCTCCGGGGCCGAATGGCGTCAGCCCCGCAGGCTAGTGCCCGCCACGGGCAGGCGCAAGGGCGGACCTCGCCTCCTACGTCGCGCCGACGACGACGAGGCCCTGCAGGTGCGGCAGTTCGCGCAGGAACTGGGCAGCGTCCTCGGCGTCGCGCTCGAACCAGGCGCGGGCCGACCCAAGCCGGAACGTGTAGCCCCAGGCATCCATGTCGGCCAGCGCGCGCGCGGCGCCGAAGCCCGGGACTTCATCGGCCAGCAGCAGTTGAAGGTAGCAGGTGGCGTCTTCCTCGAACACCGAATCGCTGGCGTCGGTGTGCACGCGCCAGCGCAGTTCGGGCGGGATGACGATCAGGTGGCAGGCTTCGTGCAGCAGCGAATGCAGCGGCGTGTCGCCGCGCGCGAACACGGTCGAAGAGATCAGCCCGGCCTCGCTCTCGCCCCAGAAACTTCCGGGGATCGGCGCGCCGTCGGCCACGCGTTCGAAGCGCAGGCCGTAGCGGGCGAGCAGGGCGACGACGTCGCGCTCGGCGACATCGCGCAGGCGCAGGACCTCCGGCTCGCGAAGGACCGTCGACGGCAGCGTCGCGGGCACGTCGGGCCTCCGGCTCAGCCGGCGGCCGGGCGATCGTCGGGCAGCGCCACCGAGATGTCGAGGACGTCGTGGTCACCGTCCTTCGCCATCTCCACCCGCACCGCGTCGACGTCGACGCTGACGTACTTGCGGATCACTTCGAGCAGTTCGCGCTGCAGCAGCGGCAGGTAGTCCGGCGCGCCGCGGTGGGAGCGCTCCTGCGCGACGATGATGCGCAGGCGCTCCTTGGCGATCGAGGCGGTGTTCTTCTTGGGCTTCAGGAAATCGAAGATCGACATGCCTCAGCCTCCGAACAACTTGCTGAAGAAGCCCTTCTTCTCGTGCTGCGTGAAGCGCATCGGGCGTTCCTCGCCGAGCAGGCGGGCGACGGCGTCGTCGTAGGCCTGGCCTGCCATCGATTCCATGTCGAGGATCACCGGCTCGCCCTTGTTCGACGCGTTGAGCACGTCGCTGGACTCCGGGATCACGCCGACCGTCTTCAGGCCCAGCACGTCCTCGACGTCCTTGATGCTCAGCATCTCGCCGGTCTCGACGCGGGCGGGGCTGTAGCGGGTGAGCAGGAGGTGTTCCTTGACGCGCTCGCCGGCCTCGGCGTGCTTCGTCTTAGAGGCGAGCAGGCCGAGGATGCGGTCGGAGTCGCGCACCGAGGAGACTTCCGGGTTGACCACGACCACCGCCTGGTCGGCGAAGTACATCGCCAGGAACGCGCCCTTCTCGATGCCGGCGGGCGAGTCGCAGAGGATGATGTCGAAACCCTCGTCGGCCAGCTCCTTGAGCACCTTCTCGACGCCTTCCTTGGTCAGCGCGTCCTTGTCGCGGGTCTGCGACGCGGCCAGCACATGGAGGTTCTCGAAGCGCTTGTCCTTGATCAACGCCTGCTTGAGCGAGGCCTCGCCGTGGATGACGTTGACGAAGTCGTACACGACCCGGCGCTCGCAGCCCATGATCAGGTCGAGGTTGCGCAGGCCCACGTCGAAGTCGATGACCGCGACCTTCTTGCCGCGACGCGCGAAGCCGCACGCGAGGCTGGCGCTGCTGGTGGTCTTGCCGACGCCCCCCTTGCCCGATGTGACGACGATGATTTCTGCCAAGATCGTTCTCCGATGTGCTGTGGTCCGCGGCTCAGGCGAGCGCGGCGATGTGGATCTGTCCGTTCTCCAGCCAGACCTGCGCGGGCTTGCCGCGGACGTCGGCGGGAATGTCCTCCATGACCTGGTAATGCCCCGCGATCGCCACGAGTTCGGCGTGGAACTCGCGGCAGAAGATGCGCGCCTTCGGGTTGTCGCGGGCGCCGGCGAGGGCGCGGCCGCGCAGGGCGCCGTAGATGTGGATGCTGCCGTCGGCGATCACCTCGGCGCCGGCGCCGACGGTGCCGAGCACGGTCAGGTCGCGCTGCTCGGCGTAGATCTGCTGGCCGGAGCGGATCGGCGCCGTGTGCAGCATGCCCGGCTCGCCTGCGACGGCAGGCGCCGGGGCCGCGGCCCGTTCGGGCGCGGGTGCGGGCGAGGCCGCGCGCGGCGCGGGAGGCGCCGCATCGCCGGCGGGGGACTCATATTGGGCCCGGAATTTCGCCAGCAGCGGCAGACCGAGGGCGACCGCCAGCTTCTCGTTGTCGCTGCTGCCCCAGGCGAGGGCGACCGGGATCGCGCCGGCCGCGCGCAACGCATCGAGCAGGGCGCGGGCGGTGTCGACGTCGGGCGTGCCGGGCAGGCCGCCGAAATCGACGATCACCGCGGCGCGTTCGAACAGCTTGGGCGCACGCGCGACGCGATCGCGCATCTCCGCGCCGAGCCGGGCCACGTCGAGCGTGCGCACGCGCAGGTTGGCGATGCCGACCTGGCCGATCTTCAGGTCGCCGGCCAGCTCGTAGTTGGCGTTCTGCGAGGCTGCGCTCATGCGTCCGTGCCCGTGGCGCGGTGCGCCGCCGCGGGGTGGCGCGGCGCGATCAGCCACGGCTCGTGCGGCAGGTCGCCGGCGTAGGTCTCCTGCACCCAGGCGAAGCTGCAGAGGTCCTTCATCAGCATCGCCGCGCGCAGGCCGGTCTCCGGCATCACCTGTTGGCCGACTTCGCGGAAGCCGAAGCTGCCGTGGAACAGCAGGGCGGGGTCGGGCAGCGAGACGTCGCGGGCGGTGTCGAGGAAGACCTCGCAGGCCAGCTGCGGGTAGCGCAGTTCGGCGTAGCTCTGGGCGTCGGCGTAGAACGCGCGACCGAGGCCGCCGCCCCGGCGCCGGCTGGCGACGACGATGCGGTCGATGTAGAAGAAGTCCTCGTAGCGCTCGCGGAACCAGCGGAAGTTGCTGGAATCGTGCGCGGCACGGCTGCCGACGCCGATCAGGAAGCCGGCGAGGGTGCCGTCGCGCTCGGCGACGCGGAAATACTCCGCGGTGTCGAAGAAATGACGCAGACGGGCGTGATCGAAGGGCAGGATCGTGGGGCCGGCGGCATTGTTCAGGGCAAGGACGGAATCCAGCTCGTGCTCGCGCACGTCGCGGATGACAATCGACATTCCAGATGGCTCCGGCGGTGGCGGGCGCGGACAGGGGCCTGCGCCGATGGGTCGGAATTATCGCATGACCGCCCGGGGGCGGCGACATCGCGCCGGGGCGCTTCCCGAGGCCGCAACGTGCAGGAAAGCCCGCGCCGGCCATGACTTCCGGTGGGGTTCAGGGCCGCCGCGAACGCCTACACTGCGGCCATGTTCGCGCGCCTCGACCACAGCCGCTTGCTCAGTTACTCCGGCCTCTTCACCTGGGCCGCGGTCGGCGTGCCGCTGTTCTACACCTGGGTCGTGCCGATGCTGGTCGAGCCCGAGGAGCCCCAGCCGCTGCTGGTCATGCCTTGGCAGGGCTGGCTGGCCTACGTGGTCTTCGGCGGGGCCTACGCCTGGCTGGCCCGTGGCCTCGGCATGCGCCGCCCGGGGCCGCTGGACTATCTCCTGCTGCTGATCCTCACCCCGGCCGCGATCAGTCTGGGCTACTACAGCCAGAGCGGCCTCGGCAGCGTGCTGCTGATGGTGGCCGCCTCGGCGCTGCCCTGGCTGCTGTCGCTGCGGATGGGGGTGGCGTGGCTGATCCTCAGCCAGCTCGCGGTGGTGCCGGTGTTCATGCGCCGCGACCTGACCGCGCTGGAAGCGGTGATGCAGGCCCTGCTGTACGCCGGGTTCGCGGGTTTCGTGTATGCCACCAGCATGGTCGCGCGCCAGCAGGCGCAGGCCCGTGAGGAGCAGCGCCGGCTGAATTCCGAACTCCGCGCCACCCGCGCGCTGCTCGCCGAGAGCGTGCGGGTCAACGAACGCACCCGCATCTCGCGTGAGCTGCACGACCTGCTCGGCCACCACCTGACCGCGCTCAGCCTGAACCTGGAAGTGGCCAACCACCTGGTCGAGGGCAAGGCCCAGGAGCACGTCACCCAGGCCCATACCCTGGCCAAGCTGCTGCTCAGCGACGTGCGCGAGGCGGTCAGCCGGATCCGAGACAGCGACGACATCGACATGGCGGCCACCCTGCTGCCGCTGGCCGACAACGTGCCCGGCCTGCACCTGGACATGCGGCTGCCGGACCCGTTCCTGCTGGACGATCCCGAGCGCGCCCACGTGCTGCTGCGCTGCACCCAGGAAATCATCACCAACGTCGTCCGCCACGCCCAGGCGACCACCCTCGACCTCGACTACCGCTGGCAGGACGACGGCGTGGTGCTGGACGCCCGGGACGACGGTCGCGGCGCGGAAGCCCCGGCCGCCGGCAACGGGTTGCGCGGCATGCGCGAGCGCCTCGCGGCCTACGGCGGGCGGCTGACCATCGACACCCGCCCGGGGGGTGGCTTCGGGCTGAGCCTGTACCTGCCGGCGTCGCGCGGCAGCGAGCGCCGGGGCGCACCGCGGCCGCTGCCCGCCTCCGGGAAGGCCGCATGAGCCCCTTTCCGTCCCGCAACATCGCAAGGACCCAGGAGACCCCATGATCCGCGTTTGTCTGGTCGACGATCAGACCCTGGTGCGCCAGGGCATCCGCTCCCTGCTGGCGCTGGCCGAGGGGATAGAAGTGGTGGCCGAAGCCGCCGACGGCCGTCAGGCGGTCGACCTGATCCCGCAGATCCAGCCGGACGTGGTCCTGATGGACATGCGCATGCCGGTGATGTCCGGCCTGGAGGCCCTGCAGGCCCTGAGCCGGGCCGAACGCCTGCCGCCGACCATCATCCTGACCACCTTCGACGACGACCAGCTCGTGCTGGCGGGGATGAAGGCGGGGGCCAAGGGCTACCTGCTCAAGGACGTGTCGCTGGATCAGTTGGTCGGGGCGATCCAGACCGTCGCCGGTGGCGGCTCGCTGGTGCAGCCGGCGGTGACCCAGCGCCTGCTCTCGGGGCTGGAGCACATGCGCAACGAATTCGTCAGCCTCGACCGTCCCGACCCGCTGACCGACCGCGAGACCGAGATCCTGCGCCTGATGGCCTCGGGCTTCTCCAACAAGGAGATCGCCAATTCGCTGGGCGTGGCCGAGGGCACGATCAAGAACCACGTCTCGAACATCCTGTCGAAGCTCGGTGTCCGCGACCGCACCCGGGCCGTGCTCAAGGCGTTCGAGTTGCAGTTGATCTGACCGACAGGATGGCTCGCCCGGCGCAGCGCGCCGGGCGTTCGCACCGTCGCGCGGCGGTGCCGCGCAAGCCGACGGCGCTCACCCTGTCCAAGCTCGGTGTCCGCGACCGGACCCGTGCCGTGCTCAAGGCCTTCGAGTTGCAATTGATCTGACCGACAGGCTGTTCCGGGCCGGTGCAGCGCAGTGTGCCTGCATCGCCGCGCACGGCGGCGGCGCATGGAGGAAGAGGACCCTCCGGCCCGGTCGCGCATCGGGGCCGCAACAGGCCCGGGCATGCCGGCCCTGTCGGCACGAGGCCGGTCCCCTCCCGGCCCTCGCCCCGCACCGGTCATCCCTGCTAGCATTCGGGTCTTGCCCGCCGCGAGCGGGCATCTGGTCCCGGAGAGCCCCTGAATGACCCGTCTGCTCGAGATCCTGATTTCCCTGGCGATCGTCGCCGCGCTGTTCCTGATCGTCGGCGTGGTGCTGCCTTCCAATCGTTTCGTGGTCGAGAAAGTCGAAACGAACCGGAAGCCGCCGATCGTCTTCGACACCCTGAACAGCTTCAGCCGTTTCAAGGACTGGAACGCGATCCCGCTGCGTGACCCCAAGATGACGATGACCGTGTCCGGCCCCGCGTCGGGCGTCGGCGCCGAGTTCCACTACGACTCCAAGAAGTCCGAAGTGGGCACCGGCACCTGGAAGATCGTCGAGAGCGTGCCCAACGAACTCGTCGCGATCGAGATCGACAACGACCGCATGGGCTCGGGCAAGCGCACCGAGTTCAAGCTCAAGCCGACCGGCCAGAACAACCGCAACCTCGAGATCACCCAGACCTACAAGGTCAACTACGGCTGGAACCTGCTCGGCCGCTACGCCGGCCTCTACGTCGGCAGCCAGGTCGGCGACGACATGAAGTTCGGCCTCGCCAAGCTGACCAACATGCTGGCCTCGATCCCGAACGTCGACTACACCTCGTACGGCGAGCGCCTCACCGGCCTGTCGATCGTGGACGTCCCGGCCGAGAACCTGCTGTTCGTCAACGCCGGCAGCCAGAAGTTCGACGACACGGTGATCCAGCAGTCGATGCGCGCCAACATGGAGTGGATCAACCGCGCGCTGGCCGCCAACGGCCTGACCGCCACCGGCCCGATGCGCATCATCACCAGCGAGCAGGGCCGCGACACCTACACCTTCGACGTCGCCGTGCCGGTGCGCCGCAACGCGGATGCCGCCGATGCCCCGGCCATCGAGCTGACCGGCCTGACCTTCGCCGGCGGCAGCCCCGTCAAGTACGTGCACGTGCCGGCGCACCGCGCGGTCACCGCGAAGTTCGTCGGTTACATCAAGGAAATCGAGAACCTGCACAACGCCCTGCGTTCGTGGTCCGCACCGCGCGGCCACGAGGTCACCGACCGTCCGTACGAGATCTACGAGAGCGGCATCGACGGCGCCTTCGGCGAAGACGGCAAGTTCACCGCCTACTGGGCCATCCGCTGAGCGCGACGTGATCGCGTCCAGGCCGATGCCTTCCGAAGCGCCGCGTCCTGCGGCGCTTCGCGTTTGTGGCGCTCGCGCATGAAATACATGAAACGCCTATGAAAATCGGGACCCCGCAACGCTGGCTCGCCGCCTGCGGCGGGCTGTTCGCGGCCTGCGGCGTCGCGCTGTCCGCTTACGCAGCGCATGGCGTCGAGGTTGCCGCGCGCGCCAACCTGCAGACAGCGGCGCTGTTCGCGCTGCTGCACGGCATCGCGCTGGCGGCCCTGCCGCGATCGACCGGGCGGCGGACGGGGCTGCTGGCGCTGGCGCTGCTCGCGCTGGGCACGCTGCTGTTCTCGGGATCGCTTTTCGCCCACCACGCCCTGGGCTGGCCCACGCGACTGGCGCCGGCGGGCGGTTCGCTGCTGATCGTCGGCTGGCTGCTGTACGCGATCGACGCCCTGCGCCGCTGAGGAGAGCCGCATGCCCCGTTTCGCCCGTGGATTCGACGTCGAGGACGCCCGCGCGCATCTCGCGAAGCGGGATCGCCGGCTCGGCGCGTGGATGAAGAAGATCGGCCCGATCGACGCGGATCCGCGCTGGCGCAAGCCGTTCGACCCGGTCGACGCGCTGGCGCGCGCGATCCTCTACCAGCAGCTCAGCGGCAAGGCCGCCGCGACGATCGTGGGCCGGGTCGAGGCCGCGATCGGCAGCGACCGCTTCCACTGCGACACGCTGGCGCGCTGCGACGACACCACCCTCCGCGCCTGCGGCGTGTCGGGCAACAAGCTGCTGGCGCTGCGCGACCTCGCGCTGCGCGAATCGCGCGGCGAGATTCCCGACCTGCGGCGCATGTCGACCCTGGACAACGATGCCATCGTGGCCGCGCTGGTGCCGGTGCGCGGCATCGGGCGCTGGACGGTGGAGATGATGCTGATGTTCCGCCTCGGTCGCGCCGACGTGTTGCCGGTCGATGATCTCGGCGTACGCAAGGGCGCCCAGCGCGTCGACAAGGCCGAGGACATGCCGGCGCCGAAGACGCTGGTCGAACGCGGCGAACGCTGGGGCCCGTATCGCACCTACGCCAGTTTCTACCTCTGGCGGATCGCCGATTTCGCCGCGCAGGCGAAGACCCCGACGAAGCGTTCGCAGGACTGACCGCCGTCCCGCTTCAGTGCGGCGATGGCATTGGTCGCAGACGGCGTTTCAGGCCCAGCGCCGGCTTCTCGACGAGGAACCACGACAGCGCCGCGCAGGCGAGCGCGAGCGCCGTCGCCGCGATCGTGTTCGCGACGGGCGTGACCGCGCCCGCGAGCAATGCGAGTTGCTGCATCGGCCAGCCGTAGAGATACAGGCCGTACGAGAGATCGTTGCGACCGGTCGAGGGCAACCGCGCCAGGAACGCCACGCAGAAGGTGCCGTAGGCCACCGTCGCGAAATACGCAGGCACGAACCAGAGTGTGCCGCGTGTCGCTGCAGCGGCGAGCAGCAGCGGCAGCAGGCCCCACCAGCTCAGCACGAGCCGTTCGCGCCATACCCACAGCAGGGTGCCGGTGATGAAGAACGCGGTGACCCAGATCAGGTAGGCCAGCCATTCGGGCAGCGGCGCATGCCGCCACGTGTACGCGCAGGCGGCCGCGAGCGCGAGCGTCCACGCGAGCCCATAGCGTCGCGGCCGCAGCATGCCGAACGTCCCGGCGACCAGCAGCGCGAGGTACAGCCGACCCTCGATCGGCAGCGTCCACAGCGAACCGTTGACCGCGGTGCGCGGCAGCGTTTCGAACACGCCCGGCAGCCAGAATTCCGCGCGCCACAGCGTCGCGTTGCCGGCGAGGAAGCGCCAGGTCGTCGGGTTCCGCCAGTAGTCCGGCGCGGTGGTCAGGAGCGGCCCCAGCACGCACACGGTCAGCAGCGTGCAGACGACCAGCGCGGGATAGATGCGCAGCACGCGGGCGACGAGGAAATCGCGCCAGCCGTGACGCTCGAAGCTCGCCGCGACGAGGAAACCGCTGATCACGAAGAACACGTCGACCGCGAACGCGCCCGCGGAGCGGGTGAGGGTGAGGTGCGCGAACGGATCGTTGCCGGGCGTGCCGGTGATCGCCCACGCGTGGCTCCAGATCACCATCCACGCGGCGACCAGGCGGATCAGGTTGAAATGATTGCGGCCGCCGGACCAGGCGTCCGCGAGCGTCGGCCTCATGGCGCGGGCGCGTCCGGCAGCAGTTCGACCGTCGTGGCGATGCGCAGCACGCGGTCGTTGTCGGGATCGTCCACCGTGGCTTCGATACGATACGGGCCGTCGGCATCGGTGGCGTCGAAGGTGATCTGCAGCGTCACCGGCGACAGCTGCACGATCCCCGTCGGCGCCGCCGGCTGCTGGTCGGCCAGCGACAGGTCGTTGACGGGCAGGGAGGTCTTTCCGGACGGGTCGGTCATCCGCAGGTCCAAGCGCGCTGCGCACGGCACCTTGCCGGCGGCGATGTCGGCCTCGCCGGCGTCCTTCGGCGCGCAGCCGCCGTAGGCCAGCACCACGACGAAGGGTTCCCCGCGATGTACCCGGTCGGTGGTGGACAGGTGTGGCGCATGCTCGACCGCAGTGCCGTACCACTCCTCCCGGAAGCGCTTGAAATCGTCGAGGGTCGCGGTGGTGATCATCGCGTGCAGGCCGTCCGCGACGGCGCTGTCGGCGGAGGCATCGCTGCCGCCGGTTTCGGCACGGTGCTTCTCGGCGTCCTTCGCGTCGCTGGCACGGGCGAACAGGCAGAGCAGGAGGGCCGCGATCGTCGCGGCGTGGCGAAAGGAGGTCATGTCAGGCGATTCCGTGGTGACGCCAGTGCCACGGCTCGTAGACGATGCCGTGCGGGTTGTCGCGCGGGTAGCTCATCGCGAAGCCATGCCCACCGGCATGCGCGCGCAGCCAGGCGAAGGCGTCGGTGCGTTCGAAGGATTCCTCGGCCGGCGGTTCGCCCGGCGTGCCGATGTCCAGCGCGCGGCCGCCGTGGTGTTCGCTGAAGCCGGGCGCGGCGTTGACGGTGAGGATGGCGTCGATGGCCAGCCCGCGCGCACGCTTGCGCTCGAAGATGCCGAGCTGGTAATCGTGGCTGCGGTAACCGGAGATCGCCTCGAGCACGACGCCGTCGCGCAGCGCGGCGGCGCGCAGGCGATCCCAGGCACGTGCGGCGTCCGGGTGCAGCCAGAGCGGGCGCCGGTAGCGATCGAAGCCGGCGAACGTCAGCCACGCCGGCTCCGGGACCAGCGACAGACCGCTGCGCGCGGCGTAGTCGTCGGCATCCAGGCCGAGCGTGTCGAGGCGCTCGCGCAGCGCGTGCAGCGGCAGCGTCGCGGGATCGCGCGCGCCGGCGTGGGGCGGCGGCGCTTCGACGGCGTCGAGCGCATCGTCGATGCCGGTCGCCCGCATCCAGTGCGGTTCCAGGCCTCGCCAGCCTGCGTCGGAGGCCGCGGCCAGGTAGCGGCCGTCGCGCTTCCGCCGCAGCACCCAGCGCGCCTGCGCCACAACGCGCGCATCGTGGTTGGCGCGCGCCGACAGCAGCCACGCGGGCCAGACTTCGATGGCGGCGGTGTTGAACAGGACGCGGGGCTGCGGACGCATCGCGGGAGCTTAACGCCGCGTGCCGTGCTCCGCCACGGCGCGCAGCGCCTCCAGCAAGGCCTGCGGGCGTTCCGCGCTGAGCACCAGCGTGCGCCCGCCGCGTTCCGGCAGCACCAGCGTCTTCGCGCGATCGGTCACCAGCAGGAACGCGCGGGACCGGTCGCGCAGCCGGAAATGGCCCGCGTGGTAGCCGGGCATCGAGGTGCCGAAGGTCTTGAGCCACGGGCGCAGCGTCGGCTGTTGCCGCAGGTCGACGACGCGCGCGGCGGCGAGGTCGAGCGCCTCGACGGTGACCTTGTGCCGATGCAGCCCGGCCGAGATGCGCAGCGTGCCGTCCTCGATCGCGATGCGGTTGCGCAGTGCGCTCCAGGCGGCGAGGCCGAACGCGACGGCGACGACCGGGATCGCACCCCACAGCGCGGGCAGGGTGCGCCCGGCGATGGCGACCGCCACCACTGCCCCGACCACGCCGATCGCGGGCAGCAGCAGGATCAGGCGCAGGTCGGGGGCGGCGACCGCGAATTCGCGCTGCGACATGACGATCTCCCGGCGCGCTTCAGCGCGCCTTCTTCTTCGGCGCGGGGCGGCCGATGGTGCCGATCCACGCGGCGACGTCGTCGATCAGCGCCGGCGCGACATGGCCCGGCGTCGCGTAGTCCTTCGGCAGGCCTTCGCCCGGGATCGCCAGGTGGGTCAGGTCGTCGTACAGCTTGAACGTCACCCGCGGATCGTCGTGGAAGGCATTGCGCCAGCGCTGCCAGTCGGCATCGACCACCTGGAGGTCGTTGCCGCCCTGGAGCAGCAGCAGCGGCTGCTTCGCCGCGCGCGCTTCGGCGACCGGATCGACCGCCTCGACCGTACGCCAGTAGCTCGCGGGCGCGCCCAGCGGCGCATCGGCGCCGCGCACGTCCTCGCCGCGGCGCACGGCCTCGACCTGCGCGGTGACTTTCGCGATCGCCGCGGCCTCTGCGTCGCTGGTGCGGCCGTCGTCGAGCACCGCCGCGCGCTTGGTCTGTTCGATCGCGAGGTCGAGCAGCGGTCGTGCCGGCGCGGCGAGCAGGATCAGCCCGGCGATCCGCGGGTCGCGGGTGCCGATCCGCGGCGCCAGCATCGCGCCCTGGCTGTGGCCGAGCACGAACACCCGCTTCGGGTCGATGCCCGGCTGTGCGCGCAGCAGCGCCGCGGCCTGTACCGCGTCGTCGGTGGTTTCGAGGTCGATCGTGCCACCGTCGGCGAACTGGTCCGGATGCGCCTTGGTGCGCTTCTCGTAGCGCAGCACCGCGATGCCGCGTTCGGCCAGGCCGCGGGCGAGATCGAGGAAGGGCTTGTTCGGGCCGATCGTCTCGTCGCGATCGTGCGGGCCGGAGCCGTGGACCAGCACCACCGCGGCCACCGGCCCCTTCGTCTTCGGCAGGGTCAGCGTGGCCGGCAGCGCCGTGTCGGCGTCGCCGATCGACAGCTCGCGCTCGGTGTAGGGCGCATCCGCCGGCACCGGCGGCGCAGGTGCCGGCGCGGCGGCGGCGGGCTTGATCAGGAAACCGGAGATGTGACCGTCCGCCTCGAACGCGAGGCTGGCGTCGAGCGTCGCCGCTTCGTAATGCAGCGGGACCACGACGATGCGGGTGCCTTCGCGTTCGAGCGTGCGCGGCTCGCCGCGGCCCTTCGCGGTGCCCAACTGCGTCGGCAGCGAAGTCCAGAGCTGGCGCAACTGGTCCTCGCTCACCGCTGCGGCCATGGTCTCGTCGAAACGGGCGTGGACGCCGGCGAAGTCGCCCGCGTCCATCGCGTCGAGGACCGATTGCGCGGCCGCGATCGCCTCGGACGGTGCGGCATCGGGCGAAGCGGCTTCGGAGGCGCTGACATCCGACTGGGCGGCATCCGACGCGGTCGCATCCGATGCGGGCGGTGCAGTGGCCTGAGGTGCGTCCTGGGCATGCGCGCGGCCGGCGAGGAGGAGGCCGGCGCCGATCGCGATCGCGAGGGCGGAGAGCAGCGCCGTGCGGCCGGCGAGGCGGCGGCCGGTGCGGCGTTCGAGGGCGTGGACGATGTGCAGCATGCGTCGGATTCCTTGGTGATCGCGGCGGGGCGCGGTCGTGGGCGGTGCCGCCGGGATGGGCGTCATTCCGCGGTGTCGGTGGAGGCCGGCGGTGCTTCGCCGGCGGGCTTGTGCGGCAGCCGTCCCGACTTGCGCAGCGCGTCGCGCAGCACGTATTCGATCTGGGCGTTGAGGCTGCGCAGTTCGTCGTCGGCCCACCGCTGCGCCGCCGCGAGGATCTCGGCGTTGATGCGCAGCGGATAGGCCTTCTTCTCGGACACGGGTGTCGCCTCGCGGTCAGTACAGGGAGCCGGTGTTCACGATCGGCTGGGTGGCGCGTTCGCCGCAGAGCACGACCAGCAGGTTACTGACCATCTGCGCCTTGCGCTCCTCGTCCAGCTGGACCACACCGTTCTTCTGCAGTTCGGCGAGGGCCATCTCGACCATGCCCACGGCACCGGCGACGATCCGGGTGCGCGCGGCGATGATCGCGTTCGCCTGCTGGCGCTGCAGCATCGCCTGGGCGATCTCCGGCGCGTAGGCGAGGTGGCTGATGCGGGCGTCGAGCACGGTCACGCCGGCGTCGGCGAGGCGTTCCTGCAATTCCTTCTGCAGGTGATGGCCGACCTCGGTGGCGTGGCTGCGCAGGGCGAGCTGGCCTTCCTCGTGCTGGTCGTAGGGATAGCTCGTCGCCATGGCGCGCAGCGCCGACTCCGACTGGATGTGGACGAAGCTTTCGTAGTCGTCGACGTTGTAGACCGCCTCGGCGCTGTCCACCACCTGCCACACGATGACCGCGGCGATCTCGATCGGGCTTCCGTCCAGTTCGTTGACCTTGAGCTTGCCGCTCTCGAAGTTGCGCACCCGGAGCGAGACCTTCTTCTTGCCGTAGAAGGGGTTGTTCCAGCGCAGGCCGGGATCCTTCACGGTGCCGACGTACTTGCCGAACAGGTTGAGCACCGCGGCCTGGTTGGGTTCGACCATGTACAGGCCGACCAGGCAGAGGACCGCGCCGACGATGACCAGCACGCCGACGATCAGGAACAGGACGTTGCCGGCGTCGGCGCCGCCGATGATCAGGTAGACGGCCAGCAGCATGGAGACGAGCAGCCCGAGCAGCACGGGGATGCCGGGCAGGGAGTGGTAGGTGTTCTCTTTCATGGTCGCGACTCGGCGGTGGACTATGTGTATGTGATATCAAAAAGATATCTATCTACGCAACACGCTCCCGACGAATGGCGGTGCGCTCGCGACGCGCGCTGCGCAAGTGACTGATTTAAAATGGACACCTTTCCCGGGAGCCCGCCATGCCGTCCTCCGATCCTTCATTCGCGCCGCCGCTGTTCGGCACGCCCACGTCGCCGTCCGCCCTCCGGGTCCTGCTGCTGGGCTCGGGCGAACTGGGCAAGGAGGTCGCGATCGAGCTGCAGCGCTTCGGCTGCGAGGTCATCGCCGCCGACCGCTACGCCGACGCCCCGGCGATGCAGGTCGCGCATCGCAGCCATGTGCTGAACATGCTCGACGGCGACGCCCTGCGCACCCTGATCGCCGAGGAGCGCCCGGCGCTGATCGTCCCCGAGATCGAGGCCATCCACACCGAGACGCTGGTGCAGCTCGAACGCGAATTCGCCGGCCGCGGTACCCACACCCGGATCGTGCCGACCGCCCGCGCCGCGCGGCTGACGATGGATCGCGAGGGCATCCGCCGGCTCGCCGCCGAGACGCTGGGCCTGCCGACGTCGCCGTACCGCTTCGTCGACACCCTCGACGACTACCGCGCGGCGGTGGCGGAGATCGGCCTGCCCTGCGTGGTGAAGCCGGTGATGTCGTCCTCGGGCAAGGGCCAGAGCCTGGTGCGCAGCGCCGACGATGTCGACCGCGCCTGGGACCATGCGCAGACCGGCGGCCGCGCCGGCGCAGGGCGCGTGATCGTCGAAGGCTTCATCGACTTCGACTACGAGATCACGCTGCTGACCGTGCGCCATGCCGGCGGCACCGACTTCTGCGACCCCATCGGCCATCTGCAGCGCGATGGCGACTACCGCGAGAGCTGGCAGCCGCAGCCGATGACCGCGGCGGCGCTGGCGCGCGCGCAGGCCATCGCGAAGACGATCACCGACGACCTCGGCGGCTGGGGCCTGTTCGGCGTCGAGCTGTTCGTGAAGGGCGACGACGTGTGGTTCTCCGAAGTCTCGCCGCGGCCGCACGACACCGGGCTGGTGACGCTGGTCTCGCAGGACCTGAGCGAATTCGCGCTGCATGCCCGCGCGATCCTCGGCCTGCCGATCCCGGCGATCCGCGGGCAGGGGCCGTCGGCCTCGTGCGCGGTGCTGGCCTACGGACACGGCGTGCCCGAATTCGAGGGCGTCGCCGACGCGCTGCGTGCGCCCGGCACCGCGCTGCGGCTGTTCGGCAAACCCGTCGTCGAGGGCCATCGCCCGGTCGGCGTGACCCTGGCCCTCGGCACGGACATCGACGAAGCCCGGGCGAAGGCGCGCGCCTCGGCGGACGCACTGCGGATCACGTTGCGGTAACGTGCCGTCTTTCCCGATCCCGAGCCGGACGATCGCGCCATGAACGACACCAACGGCTATGCCGTGTTCTTCTTCCCGCAGGCGCTCGATGCGCTGGGCGAGGCGATCAAGCCGTTTCTGGCGGACGGACCGGCGGGCCCGCACGTGGCCTGCAGCACGGTCGACACCGGCGGTGCCTTCATCGAGATGACGCTCGACGGGCGCACGCCGGAAGGGCGCGAGGTGTCGCTGGACCTCATGGTCCCCAGCGGCATGGTGCGGATGATCGTGTCGACCCAGAACGAGGCCGCGTTCGGGTTCGGGCTCCGCCGGGACGAGCCCGCGGAACACGCGCTGCCGGTGATCGGCCCGACTG
>JAEWNA010000167.1 GCA_023392975.1 Pseudomonadota bacterium
CCTTCAAGCCGGAGGCCGACGCCCTCGTGCGCGCCGGGCGCGGCGTGCGCGATCCCGACGCCGTCGCCTCTGCCGCGTTTTCCCTCGTCCTCGTGCTGCCGCCGCGCCAGCGCGAGGAGGCGCGTGCCTCGCTCGCGCGTGCGGTGCGTGCCTGCGCGCCGGGCGGCACCGTGGTCGCCTGCGCGCCGAACGACGAGGGCGCGAAGTCGGTCGAGGGCGATCTGAAACGACTCGGCGGGCTGGCCGGGACGCTGTCCAAGCATCACTGCCGCGTGGCCTGGTCGCGGATCGATCCGGAGGTGGTCGATCCCGCGCTGCTCGACGACTGGGCCGCGCTGGACGCGCCGCGCCCGATCCTCGACGGCCGCTTCGTCAGTCGCTCGGGCGTGTTCGCCTGGGATCGCGTCGATGCGGCGTCGGCACTGCTCGCCGCGCACCTGCCGGCGGATCTCGCCGGTCGCGCCGCGGATCTCGGCTGCGGCTGGGGCTATCTGTCGGTCGAGCTGCTGCAGCGCTGTCCGGGCATCATGTCGCTGGACCTGTACGAGGCCGAGGCGCGTGCGCTCGGTCTCGCCCGGCGCAACCTCGCCGACGCACGTGTCCCGCTGGCGTTCCACTGGCACGACGTGACCGCGGGCCTGCCGGCGCGCTACGACCTCATCGTCAGCAACCCGCCGTTCCACGCGCAGGGCCGCGCAGATCGCCCGGACATCGGCCGTGCCTTCATCGCCGCGGCCGCGGATGCGCTCAATCCCGGCGGCCGGCTGTGGCTGGTGGCGAACCGGCACCTGCCCTACGAGGTGGTGCTCGACGCGCGTTTCGCCGAAGTGCGCACGGTGGCGCAGGCGCAGGGCTTCAAGGTGATCGCAGCGACCAAACGATGAGCAGCCTGCCGATGAACAGCGTGTCGATGAGACCGAATCGATGAAACTCCTGCGCCGCATCGCCAATCTCGGCTACGGCAGCCGCAAGCAGGTCACCGCGCTGTTCCGCGAGGGCCGCGTGACCCACGCCAACGGCGACGTGCTGTACGCCGACGACGAACTCGACGTGCACGCGCGCCACGAGGACGTGCGCATCGACGGCGAGCCACTGGATCCCGCACCGGGCCTGCTGCTGATGCTGCACAAGCCGGTCGGCGTGACCTGCTCGACCAAGGACCAGGGCCGGCTGGTGTACGACCTGCTGCCGCCGCGCTTTCGCCTGCGCGACCCACTGCTGTCGACGGTGGGCCGGCTCGATCGCGAGACCAGCGGCCTGCTGCTGGTCACCGACGATGGGGCGCTGCTGCACCGGATCATTTCGCCGAAGGTGGAGCTGCCGAAGGTGTACGAAGCGATGCTGGCGCAGCCGCTGCGCGGCGACGAGGCCGCGATCTTCGCCAGCGGCACGCTGATGCTGGAATCCGAAACGAAACCGCTGTTGCCGGCGGAACTCACCGTGCTCGACGACGGCCGCGCGCGGCTGGTGCTGCACGAAGGTCGCTACCACCAGGTGCGGCGCATGTTCGCCGCGGTCGGCAACCACGTCGAGGCGCTGCATCGCAGTGCGATCGGCGGTCTCGCGCTGGGCGACCTCGCGCCCGCGCAGTGGCGTCCCGTCGACGCCTGCGAATGCGAACGGTTGCTGATGCGCTGATCGCGATCGACCGACGAACGGTCGAATTCTGCCGCCAAAAGCCCACGGGCCGCAGGTTTTCCCGGCCGTCGATTGTTTTCTTCAATGAGCCGACGCGCGTGCTTGACTTGCGGCGAGCGGCGATGGTGTGATCCCGCCCGAATCGCGATCCATGCAGGGGGCATGGGGTCTGCCGGTACCGCGAACGTGCGGCCCGGACGACGCTGTGGTGCGCATCGCCGTACCGACATCGAACCATCGCCCCGACAGGAATCGTCCGACAGGAGTCCACCATGCATGCCACGGATCGGAATCGCACGACGGCGGGACTCCGCCGCCACGCCAGGCAGGCGACCGCGACGGCCTTGCTCTGCACCCTCTTCGTCTGCGGTGACGCGGCCGCGATCTTCGGCGTCGGCGACATCGTGTTCGACCCGACCGCGGTGGCCAAGCAGGTCGCCGAATACGCCGAGCAGGCGAAGCGCTGGCAGGCGACCGCCGAGCAGTACCGGATGCAGCTGATCGGCCTCTCGCAGATGAACTTCAGCGCGAGCATGCTGACCTCGCGGAACGGCAGCCTGCCCACCGTCGATCCCGATTACGGCGTGGACGACGCGTGCCGCAAGAAGAACACCGGCCCCGTCGACGAACTGCTGGCGCTGATGCGCCCGGATCCCAACCAGGAGATCCTCGACCAGCAGATCGACATCTGCCGGCGCATCGTCCGCGCCGAGAACACCCGCTACAACGAGACCGTCCGCTACCTCAATTCGCTCAACCGCCGGCAGCAGGACATCCAGGCGCTCGACGCGCGCCGCGCGTCCGTCGGCAAGGAGCCCGGCAAGTTGCAGGCGCTGAGCTACGACATCGAGCGCTACCAGCAGTCGGCGAAGATGGACCTCGACAACTGGCAGGCGACGATCGTCGCCTACAACAACTACATCGAGCAGTTGAACAAGTACCAGCAGCGACTGGCGGCGCGGGCCCTGCGCGGCAAGCAGCCGGAGCTGATCACTACGGCGGTCCAGGGCGTGCTGCTGCACGAGGCGCTCGAATCCCGGAAGAACGACGACTGACCGTCCACGACGCCCGCGCCGGCGCCCGCCCGCTTCCCCACGGATCCACGCCCCATGGACATGCTCCACACGATCGACGCAGCGCTCGCCGCCCTGCTCGCTGCACTCACGTCTGCCGGCCACGGCATGGGCAAGGGCCTGGTGTCGGGCGTGCTGGGCGACGTCACCAACCTGTTCTTCTTCCACGAGATCAAGGAATTCATCATCTACCGGATCGACCGGTTCACCGACCGGTTGCTCGGCCGCACGATGTCCGTCGTCGGCCTGTCGGCGCTGGTGCTGACGACGATCTGGGTGCTGATGAAGGGCTTCCGCATCGTCACCGGGCGCAGCCAGGATTCGATGATGGTGCTGGTGATGAGCGCCCTGCGCATCACGCTGATCCTGTCGGTCGCGACCGGCGTCGCCGCCGGCGGCACGCCCATCGTCAAGGTGATGGCCGATTCGACCATGGAAGCCATCTACGGCGTCGTGGCGGGCAAGGACATGGGCGACGATCCCTATGCCGCGATCGACAAGAACCTCGGCTACATGCAGTTGGCGATGATGAGCATCGACCTGCTGGACGCCAGCGACAACGAAGGCCTGGAGTCGGCCAAGACCCGCGCGCAGCTGTTCAATGGCGTCGGCATCGGCGGCCCGGCGCTGATCGGCGGCACGCTGCTGCTGCTCAACCGCATCGCGATGTCGCTGGTGGTCGGCTTCGGCCCGATCTTCATCATGTGCCTGATGTTCGACCAGACCAAGTTCCTGTTCGGCAAATGGCTGATGTTCGGCATCGGCACGATGTTCTCGCTGGCGGTGCTCAGCGTGATGGTGAGCCTCTCGCTCGACATCGTCGGTGCGGTCGCGATGCAGTTCTGGATCGGCACGTTCGTCGGCACGAACACCGAGGGCGTCAGCAGCATGGCGCTGCAGCAGGGCGGGCTGGGCCTGGTCATGACGATGCTGATGGTGACGGTGCCGCCGATGGCGGCCTCGTTCTTCCAGGGTACGCTCGGGCAGTTCAGCCAGGTCAATGCATTCAGCGGATTCGGCCTCGCCCATGCGCACGGCGCGCGGGCACCGGGGGCGACGGGATATGCGCCGCACTACGCCCCCGGCTCGATGCCCGCGCCGCCAGGCGGCACGCCGCCGGGCGGCGGCGGCAGCGACAGTCGCCGCTACGATCCGAGCAGCGAGAATCTGGCGCGCACGTTCAACCAGCAGGCGTCGGCCTCCCGCGGCGGCGGCATCGGCGGCGACGGCATCAAATCCAGCGCCGGCCCCGATCCCGCCGGCACTTCGAAGGTCGGCCTGGCCGCGGGGCGTACCGATCGCGGCGAAACTCCCAAGGCATGACGCGCATGACGACGATGCATCCACAGGACATGACCGTGCAGCCACGCCATCGCGCGCTCGCGTTCGCTGCCTGCCTGCTGGCCGCCAGCGTCGCGCATGCACAATGCCGGATCGGTTCGGGGCCGGATTTCGGCGACGGCATTCCCTACTGTTCCGAGCTGCCGTCGGAAGACTATGTGGTGCCTTCCGGGCCACTCTGGGAAACACGCTGGGGCGCGATCGCGATCGATCCGAAGGCGTCGACGGGCGGGATCGGCCTTGCCAGCGACATGAAGAGCCGGGGCGCCGCGGAGAAATCCGCCCTGAAGATGTGCCGCCGCAATGGCGGGGGCAAGACGTGCCGCGTCGAGCTGTCCTACGACAACCAGTGCGGGGTCATGGCCTGGGGTGACACCTACTACAGCACCGCCAACGCGCAGGACCTCGAGGATGCCTCGCAGTTGGCGCTGAGCGCCTGCGCCGAGCACACCCAGCACTGCAAGGTGTTCTACGCGAACTGCAGCTATCCGGTGCACACCCGCTGAGCGTGCGCGGCCGCCGGTCGGGGCGGGGGTGCTTGCTATCATCGCGGGATGACGCCCGCCTCCCGCCCGCATGGCCTGCCGTTCGCGCCCGAGGCGCTGCTGTTCGACATGGACGGGCTGATGATCGACAGCGAGCGGGCGATCATCGACTGTTGGCGCGAGACGGCGCGTGAGCTTGCGCTGGACGTCGACGACGGCCTGTGGTTCCGCATGATCGGCATGCACGATCGCGACTACGTGCCGCTGATGCTTCGCACGATGACCGAAGCGCAGGTCCGTGCGCTGCGCGAGGGGTGCTACGCGCGCTACCGGCAGCGGATCGAGGACGGCATGCCGCTGCAGCCGCACGTGCTCGATGTGCTCGGCGACCTGCAGGCGCGCGGCGTGCCGCGCGCGGTGGTGACGTCCACGCATCGCGAGCGCGCGCTGCGCAAGCTCGAGACCAGCAATATCGCTCGGTTCTTCGAGATCGTGATCACCGGAAGCGACGTGATCGAACCCAAGCCCGCGCCCGAAGGTTACCTCAAGGCTGCCGTCGCACTGGACGTCGATCCCCTGCGCTGCGTGGTGTTCGAGGACTCGGCGTTCGGCGTGCGCGCGGCGCTCGCCGCGGGCATGACGCCGATCCAGGTGCCGGATCTCGTCGAACCCGACGCAACGACGCGGGCGCTGGGGCATCGGATCGTGGCCTCGCTGGGCGAGGCGTATGCGCTGGTGACGGCATCGCCCCGGTGACCCCCTCCCGACCTCCCCCTGCGCGATGCGCAAGGGGAGGGGGTGTGCTTCCTCCCTTTCGCCGCAGGCGAAGGGGAGGGCCGGGGAGGGGTCGGAGCAGAGATAGCCTCAGCGCTCGTCCAGCAGCCTGCGCAGCCCATCCAGCCCCAGCTTCTCCATCGTCTCCAGATTGCGCTGCACGATCGCGTCCGGGTCGGGATACGCCGCGACCGCGTGATCGAGGCTGGCCTCTCGGATCAGGTGCAGGGTCGGGTACGGCGCGCGGTTGGTGCCGTTGCCCGGGTCGTCGGGTTCGGTGTCGGCGAAGCGATAGTCGGGATGGAAGCTCGCGACCTGCAGCACGCCGTCGAGGTCCAGCGCTTCGAGCAGTGCGTCGACACGATCGAGGAAATCGTTGTAGTCGATGAAGTCGGTCAACACCCGCGGATGCACCAGCAGCGTGGTGTCGATCTCCTCGGCGGGCGTGTCTCGCAGGCGCAGCAGTTCCTCGGCGAGCTCCTCCAGCAGATCGTCCTCCAGCTCCGCGTCGCTGAGCACGAAGCGCACCTGCTGCTTGACGTAGACCGCCTTGGCGAACGGGCAGAGGTTGAGCCCGATCACCGCGCGCTCCAGCCAGCGGCGGGTGGCGGCGAGTTCCGGCGCGTCGAGGGTCGGATCGTCCACGCTCGACTCAATCCCGGAAATTGTCGAACTGCAGCGGCCGCTCGAAATTCTGGCCGCGCAGCAGCGCCATCGCCGCCTGCAGGTCGTCGCGCTTCTTGCCGGTGACGCGCAGCTTGTCGCCGTTGATCTGCGAATCGACCTTGAGCTTGGCGTCCTTGATCGTGGTCTGGATCTTCTTGGCGAGGTCGCGCTCGATGCCCTGCTTGACCGTGATCTTCTGGCGCGCGCCGCCGAGGTTGGTCTCGATGTCGCCGAAGTCGAGGCAGCGGGCGTCGATGCCGCGCGCGATCAGCCGGGCGCGCAGGATGTCGGTCATCTGCTGCAGCTGGAATTCGCTGGGCGCCGACTGGGTGACGAGCCTGTCGTCGAGCACGAACTTCGCGTCGACGTTCTTGAAATCGAAGCGATTGGCGAGTTCGCGATTGGCCTGGTCGACGGCGTTGGTCAGCTCGTGGACGTCGACTTCCGAGACGATGTCGAAGGAGGGCATGGCGGTGCACGCAGGTCGTGGGGGCGCACAGGGTAGCCCATGTAGGGCGGGCCCAGGCTCGCCATCGGGCGTTGTCCGATCGCTTTGGACGATGATCGAAACGGTGCCGATCGCCGTGCGAGGCGATCGAACAGGCCGCAACGGCGGGCCAAGGGCCCGCCCGACGGTCACATCTTCACCAACTCCACGCGCCGATTCTGCGCGCGGCCGTCCTCGGTACCGTTGTCGGCGACCGGCTTGTCCTGGCCGAAGCCCCTGGACGCCAGCCGCGCCGGGTCGATGCCGAGGCCGACCAGTGCGCCGAGCACGCTGCGGGCGCGGGCGGTGGACAGCTCCTGGTTGTGCGCCGGCGTGCCGGTGTTGTCGGTGTGGCCTTCGATCGACAGCTTCAGGCCCGCATCACCGTTGAGCAGCTTGCCGATCTCGTCGATCACCGGCTGCGCGTCGGGGCGCAGGGTGGCCTTGTCGGTGTCGAAGTTGATGTGCAGGGCGACGCGGCCGTCCTTGTCGATCGCCTGCTTCATCGCCGCGGCGTCGAGGAAGCCCAGCGACTGCTTCATGCCTTCCTTCTCCAGCACCACGACGAAGCCGTGGGCCGGGAACGAGCCGACGCTGACGTCGATCCACCACTCCTTGCCGCCCTGGCGCAGCAGGTAGATGTCGTGGTGGTAGTCCGGGACCATCGCCGCGGCATAGTTGGTCTTCTCCAGCGCGTCGCGACCGCCGGCGGCATCGACGACCTCGTAGGTGTACTGCACGTCGTTGATCTTCTTCGCGCCGAGGGCGAGCGCCGCGTTCGCGTAGTTGCGCAGGAACTCGGTCTCGCTGTAGGTGCGCTTGCCGCCGTCGAGCTTGAAGCGGTCGTGGAAGATCTTCCCCTCCACCGGCACCGCCTTGCCGCCGGCGATGAAGAACTGGCGGTCGAAGTTCGCGCGCTTGTCCTTGTCGTCGAACGTGCTTTCCATGCCCTCGGGAATGGCGAAGAACGGGAACGGCGGCAGGGTCGCGGTGCTTTCGGGGACGCTGGCGGGGGCGAAGGCGGCGGCGGGCGCCGGGGCGGCCGGCGGCGTCTCGGCCGGTGCGGGCGCCGGGGTCGCGCTGGCTTCCGG
>JAEWNA010000168.1 GCA_023392975.1 Pseudomonadota bacterium
GGTGCGTCCTCCGCGGCGGCGGGCGCGTCCGCGAGGCCGGCTGCGCGCACGCCGAGCTCGCGCAGCGGCGAAGGCCGGGCGCAGGCGTCGTCGCGGGTGCAGTGGACCTCGCTGCTGCGCGACGCCGAAATCACCGCCTCCACCCGCGCCTGATCGGCGGGCGACAGCGTCGAGCAGGCGCCCAGCGCCAGCGCGCAGATCACGATCCCGCTGGCGCGCAACCACCGCATCCCTGCCCTCACTCTTCGTCCTCGCGCAGGCGCAGGCGCAGGTCGAACCGCACGATGTCGGACACCGCCAGCACCCAGCGGTCGACGCCGTAGTCGGTGCGACGCACGCTGCCACCGGCGACGACGTCGCAGTCATACGTCGGGCGGTCGCAGGTCGCCGGCACGATCATGAAGGTCTCGCGGCGACGCACGTCGCGGATGGTCAGTTCGCCGCCAAGTCGCCCGCCCGCGGCCAGCAGCGACAGCGGATACGGGTCGGAAACGAAGGTGACCTCGGGATAGCGGTCGGCCTGGAAGAAGCCGTCGCCGCGGGTCATGCCGGTGTAGCTGGGGTGGCCGACGATCTCGATGTCGCGTGCCGACAGCGCCAGGCGCACGCGGTGGCGACCGTCGCCGAGGGTCTCGATCTCGCCGGTGTAGGTCGGGAACCGGCCGCGCAGCACCTGGCCCCAGCGGGTCTTGAGGGTGAACCCGATGCGGGTGACCGCCGGGTCGATCTCCGCCGCAGCGCCATGCGCCGCCGCCAGCAGCGCGCAGACCGCGAACGCGGCGGCGGACGCCTGTGTCGCCCTCACGGCCACCAGAACGCGGACAGTCGCGCCGCGCCGGGTTCGATCACGGCTTCGCCGGAGAATTCCAGCACCGCGATGCTGCCCGGCGGCATGCCGCGGTAGTCGCCCGACTGGCCGCTGTGCAGCAGCGCCGCCAGCCGCTCCAGCCCGGGGTTGTGGCCGACCAGCATCAGTCGGTCCATCTCGCGGTGCTCATCGATCAGCTCGGCCAGGGCGCCCGGGGTCGCCTCGTAGATGCCGTCGGCCAGCCGTTGTTCGACGAAGCCGATGCCGCGCAGCACGGCCTCCAGCGTCTCGCGCGTGCGCCGCGCGGGCGAACACAGCACGCGATCGGGCACCAGCGCGTGTTCGGCGAGCCAGCGTCCGGCGGCATCGGCCTCGGCCAGGCCCTCCGCGGACAGCGCGCGATCGGCATCGGCCTGACCGGGCGCGGCGGGTTCGGCATGGGCATGACGCAGCAGGATGAGGGTTCTCATGGGCTCGCGGGCGCGCGTCGGCTCTGGCAGGACGGACCGGCAGCTTAACGCGAACCGGTCCCGCGCCGCATGCGGCGTGTCCCGCCGCCGACACCCGTTCACATCTTCAGGCCACCGTTTCCGGCAACCGGCGCAACGCATCGCGGAAGAACAGGCGATCGGCCGGCGTCAACTCGCGCAGGCGCCGGCGCAGCCGCGCCACGGCGTCCGCGGCGCGCGCCGGATCGCCGTCGTGCGCTTCGTACCAGGCGACTTCCAGCAGCACGTTCGCGCGCTGCAGCGCATCGACCTGGACCCGGCCGGCGTCGACATCGGCCTGCATGGTCGCGGCCAGTTCGCGCCACGACGGCCATTCGACGTGCAGGGTCATCGGCGCGATCAGCGCCCGGAACCCCTCCGGCGCCAGCACCGGCCAGCGACGGAAGAGGTCGAGCCGCGGGTGCACCGTCTCCGGCCCGCCGCGGCGGGCCATGCGCAGCAGGTAGATGGTGTTCCAGCAGCCACCGCCGACGCCGTGGCGGCCGCTGAGCCACGCCGCCAGACCGATCCAGCGCAGCGGTTCGCCGTCGTCGCCGGGCCCGCCTTCCCCGGTCGTGTCGAGGCCGCAGCGCTGGAACAGCCACAGCGACCAGCCGAGGTTGCTGGCGGTGGACGCAGCGGCGTCGAACAGCTCGGCCTCGTTCGCCAGCGCCAGCGCGGCGCGGTAGTACTGCACCGCGGTGCGCGCAGCGGCGCTGCGGGCCTCGCGTTCGGCCGATTCGTCCAGCGCCAGCGCGCGATGGATCAGCGCCTGCAGGTTGGCGTGTTCGCTGCGGACCCGCGGGTGGTACTGGAACAGCCCGGTCCAGCGCGGGTCCTCGGTGGCCTGGCGCAGGATCTGCTTCGCCGCCGACGCGTCGCGGCCGGCGTAGGCGCACCAGGCGCGCACGATCGCCGCCATCGCGCCCAGCCAGGCGTGCTCGGGCGCCTGCTCGTCGTGCCAGTGGCGATCGAGTTCGGCCAGCACCGCGCGCGCGGCATCGGCATTGCCGGCGCGACGCCACACCATCGCCTGCTGCAGCAGTGCCAGCGCCTGCAGCCACGGGTCGTCGGTGAGCTGCTGGGCGCGGCGATACCCGGCCAGCGCGCCGTGCTCGCGATCGAGGATCAGCCGGCCATCCAGCATGTCGCGGCGCGCGCCGGCCCAGGCGTGCCAGTACGCGGGCGACGCGCGGCTCGCGGTCTCCGGCGC
>JAEWNA010000189.1 GCA_023392975.1 Pseudomonadota bacterium
GTACGTGCCGGTGACGCCGGACAAGCGCGGCTGATCAGGCAAGGGATCCCGCTTTGCTCCGACCGACGGCGGCCTCCGGGCCGCCGTCGGCGTGTCCCGGGCCGGGAAGGCGGTGGTCGGCTGAGGCAGGGCCGCCCTGTGCGATAATCCCGCGTTTACACCGAGCGGCCACGACGGCCGACCCACGCCCCCCATGTCCGATCCGATGCGGAACATCCGCAACTTCTCCATCATCGCCCACGTCGACCACGGCAAATCGACCCTGGCCGATCGCATCATCCAGCTCTGCGGGGGCCTGGAGGCGCGCGAGATGGAGGCGCAGGTGCTCGACTCGAACCCGATCGAGCGCGAGCGCGGCATCACCATCAAGGCACAGTCGGTGTCGCTGCCGTACAAAGCGAAGGACGGGCAGGTCTACCAGCTCAACTTCATCGACACCCCCGGCCACGTCGATTTCAGCTACGAGGTCAGCCGCTCGCTGGCCGCCTGCGAGGGCGCGCTGCTGGTGGTCGACGCCGCCCAGGGTGTCGAGGCGCAGTCGGTCGCCAACTGCTACACCGCGGTGGAGCAGGGGCTGGAGGTGGTGCCGATCCTCAACAAGATCGACCTGCCGACCGCCGACATCGAGCGGGCCAAGGGCGAGATCGAGGCCGTCATCGGCATCGATGCCACCGATGCGGTCGCGATCAGCGCCAAGACCGGCCTGAACGTCGGCGACGTGCTGGAGGCCATCGTCCACCGCATCCCGCCACCGAAGCCCCGCGACACCGACAAGCTGCAGGCGCTGATCATCGACTCGTGGTTCGACAACTACCTCGGCGTGGTCTCGCTGGTGCGGGTGATGCAGGGCGAGATCAAGCCCGGCGACAAGCTGCTGGTGATGTCGACCGGCCGTGCGCACCAGGTCGAGAACGTCGGCGTGTTCACGCCCAAGCGCAAGGTGCTGCCGAAGCTCGGCGCCGGCGAGGTGGGCTGGGTCACCGCCAGCATCAAGGACGTGCACGGCGCGCCGGTCGGCGACACCCTGACCCGCAACCAGGACCCGGCGCCGCACCCGCTGCCCGGCTTCCAGGAAATGCAACCGCGCGTGTTCGCCGGCCTGTTCCCGGTGGACGCCGAGGACTACCCGGACCTGCGCGAGGCGCTGGAAAAGCTGCAGCTCAACGACGCCGCGCTGCGCTTCGAACCGGAAAGCTCCGAGGCGATGGGCTTCGGCTTCCGCTGCGGCTTCCTCGGCATGCTGCACATGGAGATCGTGCAGGAGCGCCTGGAGCGCGAGTACAACCTCGACCTGATCACCACCGCGCCGACCGTGGTCTACGAAGTGCTGAAGACCGACGGCAGCGTGGTCTCGCTCGACAACCCGGCCAAGCTGCCGCCGGCGAACCACGTCGAGGAGATCCGCGAGCCGATCATCCGCGCCAACATCCTCACGCCGCCGGACTATGTCGGCAACTGCATCACGCTGTGCGAGGAGAAGCGCGGCTCGCAGGTCGGCATCACCTACATGGGCAACCAGGTGCAGATCAGCTACGAGCTGCCGATGGCCGAGGTGGTGCTCGACTTCTTCGACAAGCTCAAGTCGGTCTCGCGCGGCTACGCGTCGCTCGACTACCACTTCCTGCGCTTCGACGCCGGCCCGTTCGTGCGCGTGGACACGCTGATCAACGGCGACCGCGTCGACGCGCTGTCGATCATCGTCCACCGCAACCACGCGGACCGCCGCGGCCGGGAACTGTGCGAGAAGATGAAGGATCTGATCCCCCGCCAGATGTTCGACGTGGCGATCCAGGCGGCGATCGGCTCGCAGATCATCTCGCGCAGCACGGTCAAGGCGCTGCGCAAGAACGTGCTGGCGAAGTGCTACGGCGGCGACGTCAGCCGCAAGCGCAAGCTGCTGGAGAAGCAGAAGGAAGGCAAGAAGCGGATGAAGCAGGTCGGGCGGGTGGAGATCCCGCAGGAGGCCTTCCTCGCCGTGCTGCAGGTGGACAGCAAGTAGGCGGGATCCGGCGCCGGGCGCAGGGGCGGCTTGTCGTCCGGTCGCGCGCGGCATCGCCTCCCGGCCCCCCTTTCACGATTCGAAGGAACACCCATGGTCTGGTTCGAAATCCTGCTGGTCGCGCTGACCCTGATCACCGGCGTCATCTGGCTGATGGACAAGCTCTTCCTCGCCAAGCGCCGCGCGCAGGCCGACGGCCTGCTCGACGGTACCGAGGAGCCGGTCGTCGTCGACTATGCCCGGGCGTTCTTCCCGGTGCTGGCGCTGGTGCTGGGCCTGCGCAGCTTCGTCGCCGAGCCGTTCCGGATCCCGTCCAGCTCGATGATGCCGACCCTGCTGATCGGCGACTTCATCCTGGTCAACAAGTTCGCCTACGGCCTGCGCCTGCCGGTCACCAACACCAAGGTCCTCGACATCGGCGAGCCGCAGCGCGGCGACGTGGCGGTGTTCCGCTACCCGGGCACCGGGCCGCAGGATCCGAACACCGGTGCCGACTACATCAAGCGCGTGATCGGCCTGCCGGGCGACACCATCGAATACGCCGGCCACACCCTCTCGATCAACGGCAAGGCGCTGGAGTACGTGCCCGACGGGGAGTTCTCCGGCACCGGTCGCAACGCCGAGATGAACGGCGCCGCCCGGCTCACCGAGAAGTTCCCGGGCCACGAGCACCAGGTGCTGGAGCTGCCCGACCAGTTCCAGGACCCGCGCGGCGAGGGCACGTGGACCGTCCCGCCGGGCCACTATCTCGTGATGGGCGACAACCGCGACCGCAGCGATGATGGTAGATTCTGGGGATACCTCTCGGAAGACAGGCTGCGCGGGAAGGCGTTCCTGGTCTGGCTCAACTGCAGCGGCTGGTTCTGCTCCGACGGGTTCGATGCCTCGCGCATCGGCAACGGCATTCCCTGAGCCCGGCGCGCCCGGCCAGGTCCATCCAGACATCGTTCACGGCCATATCGCCGGAGGGGACACGGATATGCGACGCAAGCAGAGCGGCATGACCTTCGCCAGTTTCGTCATCGTGATGGCGGTCGTCGGCTTCTTCCTTTTCATCTTCATGAAGCTGTTCCCGATGTACCAGGAATACTTCTCGGTGAAGAGCGCGCTGAGCGGGCTCTCCGCCGAGGCGGACATCGCGACCCAGGCGCCGGAGCAGATCAAGGACAAGTTCTTCAAGCGGCTGTACGTGAGCTACTCGGAGAACGTGAAGCCGCAGAACGTGCGCTTCGAGAACCGCGGCGGCGCGCAGGTCATGCACGTGGACTACGAAGTCCGCAAGCCGCTGATCTACAACCTGGACGTGGTCGGCAAGTTCAGCGCCGAGCAGACCTTCGGCGGCAAGCCCGCGGCGCAGTGATGCCGGCCCGGCGATGAGCGCCGCCGCTTCCTGCGGCGGGCACGTCTTCCGCGATCCGGCGCTGCTGGATCGCGCGCTGACCCACCGCAGCGCCGCCGCCGTCCACAACGAGCGCCTCGAATTCCTCGGCGACGCCCTGGTCGGGGCGATCGTCGCCGAAGCGCTCTACGCGCGCTGGCCCAAGGCGGCCGAAGGCGAACTCACCCGGGCGCGTGCCGCGCTGGTGCGCGAATCCGCACTGGCGGCGCTCGCGCGCCGGCTCGAGCTGGGCCCGCGCATCCTGCTCGGCCCGGGCGAAATGAAGTCCGGCGGCCACCGCCGGGAATCGATCCTCTCCGACGCCCTCGAGGCCGTGGTCGGGGCGATCTACCTCGACGCGGGCTTCGAGACCTGCCGGTCGGTGGTGCTGCCGTGGTTCTCAGAGGCGATCGAGGCCCTGCCGCCGCCGCACAAGCTGGGCAAGGACGCCAAGACCCGCCTGCAGGAGTGGCTGCAGGCACGGCAACTGCCCCTGCCGACCTACACCCTGCTGTCGGAGTCGGGCGAGGAACACGCCAAGCTGTTCCGCACCGAATGCGCGCTCGCCTCGCCTGTGCTCAGTTGCGAAGGCGAAGGGGCCTCCCGGCGGGCGGCCGAGCAGATGGCGGCCGAAGCCGTCCTCGCCGAGATCGAAAGGCAGGCCACGCGCGCCTGACGGCAGGCTGATCCTCTTCCGCGCCTGAATCCGCTTCCATGGGTATCGCAGGATGTCCTGCGCCATCGGCGGGTCGTCATGTCGCGGTTCTGGATCGTTGCCAACCTCCTCCTCTTTTTCCTCAGCTGCGCCCTGGTGTGGGCGGCGTACGACGCGCGGCGTCCCGATGTCGCCATGGCCCATGCCCCGGAAGCGGGCGCGATTACACCCGCAGTGCTGTCGGCCGACGGCATGCCGACAGATCGGCTCGCAGACCGTTTGGACCGCATCGACACCCGGCTCGCCTCGCTGGAAACGAAGCGTGAGTCGCCGCCTCCGCAAGCCGTCGTGCCCGAGGTGTCGTCCGCCGACGCGGATCGCGCCCTGGCCCGGCTCCTGCCCGGCGACACCGTCGACCGTCGGCAACTGGCCCAGTTCCAGATCGACATCGCGACACTGCCGCCGGCGGAGCGCTTCGCCCTGTCGGCGGCCCTGGCGCGCGCGATGAACCAGGATCGCATCCGCATCCGCCCATGACCGGGCCGGCGACGGCCACGTTCCCAGGTCCCTCCCCGTTCCAACTTCTCAAAGGAGCACTCCATGCAATACCGCCGCATGCTCGCCATCGCCCTCTGCCTAGGCCTCGTCACCGCCTCCGCCAGCGTCAGTGCGGGGAGGCGCGTCATCGAACCGGTGAAGATCTTCGACGAATACGACTCGGGCAGCGGCAAGCCCACGGGGGCGGGACGAGCCCAGGGCGCCTTGGCCGACGCACGGGCATCGTCGGACGCCATCCAATCCATCGGTTGCTGGACGGGCCAGGATTTCGGCATCTGCTACGCGACCGACGCCACAGGCAAATATCGCGGGTGCGCGACGCATGATGCCGACCAACTGGCAGTGCTCCGCAGCATGACGGCCGAGTCCATGTTGTATTTCAACTGGAATCCCTACGGCACCTGCACGGAGGTTTGGGTCGAAAATGCCTCGCACTACAAGCCGGGCGCCACGACGGGCGATTGACGCCCGATGACGCTCCGGGCGCCGCCGCCTGGCGGCACCCGGCAGGACGGGGCGCGTACAATGCCGGCATGAGCGCACCTTCCCATCGTGCCGGCCATGTGGCCGTCCTCGGCCGTCCGAACGTCGGCAAATCGACCCTGATCAACGCCCTCGTCGGCGCCAAGGTCAGCATCGTCTCCCCTCGGCCACAAACCACCCGGCACCGCATGCTGGGCATCGCGACCTTCCCCGAGGGCCAACTGGTGCTGGTCGACACCCCGGGTATCCACGCCGACAAGGGCAAGGCCACCGCCTCGGCGATGCACCGGATGATGAATCGCGCCGCCCGCGGTGCGCTGGAAGGCGTCGACGCCGCGCTGCTGGTGATCCGCGCCGGGCAGTGGGACGAGGAGGACACGCTCGCCTACGACGCGCTGAAGGGCGCCGGCATCCCGACCGTGCTGGTCGTGAACCAGGTCGACCGCCATCCCGACAAGACCGCGCTGCTGCCGTTCCTCGCGCAGGCCAGCGAAGGCCGCGATTTCGCGGCGGTGGTGCCGCTGTCGGCGCTCAAGCGCAGCGGCCTGCCGTCGCTGCTCAAGGCCGTGTTGCCGCTGCTGCCCGAGCAGGACGCGCTGTATCCCGAGGACGAGATCACCGACAAGAGCCAGCGTTTCCTCGCCGGCGAACTGGTGCGCGAACAGCTGATGCGCCAGCTCGGCGCCGAGCTGCCGTACGCGACCACGGTCGAGATCGAGCGGTTCGAGGAAGAGATGGCCAAGCGCAAGGGCGCGCCACCGGAACCGATGTACCGCATCGGAGCTGTGATCTGGGTCGAACGCGACGGCCAGAAGGCGATCGTCATCGGCAAGGGCGGCGCCCGCCTGCGCGAGATCGGCACCAAGGCGCGCCAGCAGATGGAACGCATGTTCGGCTGCAAGGTCTTCCTCGAGACCTGGGTCCGCGTCCGCGACGGCTGGTCGGACGACGAGGCCGCGTTGAAGGCGTTCGGGTATTCGGACTAGACAGGATTTTTCTAGGTATTTCGTTCATAAACAGTATCAAGCTGGAGCAATCTATGACGCGCTATCAAAGGTCTATGCAGATATGGTCTTTGTTGATTTGTGCGGCGAACGATAGGAAGACTTATACCTACGGTGATATTGCCGAAATCTTGGGAATGAAGGGGGCTGGAGTCATGGCTCAGTTCCTCGGGCCGATCATGTGGCTGTGTGAAGACAGCAAATGTCCACCGTTGACCGTGCTTGTCGTCAATCAGGAAACGGGTCTTCCTGGGGACGGACTTACCACGATCGAGAACGTCAACAAAGATCGTGAGAACGTGTTCAATTTTGACTGGTTTAGCGTAGAGCCCCCTTCTTTGGAGGATTTTGAGTCGGCGGATCGAAGCAAGGCATAGGAAGTGGTCGTTTGCGCTACGCCGCCGAACCCGCCTTCGTCCTCCACGCCCGCGCCTGGCGCGAGACCAGCCTGCTGGTCGAGGTGCTGAGCCGCGAGCACGGTCGCGTCGGGCTGGTGGCACGCAGCGTGCAGGGGCCGAAGAAGCATCTCTTGCGAGCGGCACTGCAGCCGCTGCAGCACATCCGCTTCGACGGTGTGCAGCGCGGCGAACTCGCGCAACTGCAGGGCGCCGAAGCGATCGACGAAGCGCCGCGCCTGCAGGGCGAGGCGATGCTCGCCGGCTTCTATCTCAACGAACTGATGCTGCGCCTGGCGCCGCGCCACGACGGCGCGGGACTGCTCTATGCGATCTACGGCGAGACGCGTGCGCGGCTGGCGCTCGTTGACCTGTCGCTGGCATGGACACTGCGCCGGTTCGAGCGCGACCTGATCGAAGCACTGGGCGTGGGCTTCGCCTGGGACGTCGACGGCGACGGCCGCGACATCGACCCGGCCGCGCGCTACGTGCTGGATGCCGAGCACGGTCCGCGGCGCCTGCTCGGCGATGTCGATCGCCGCGAAACCGCGACCGGCCGCGCGCTGCTGCAGCTCGCCGCCGATCGCGAACCCTGCACCGAGGACATGCCGGGCCTGCGCCGCGCGATGCGTACGCTGCTGCTGCACCATCTCGGTGGCCGCGGATTGAAGTCCTGGGAGCTGATCGCGGCGCTGCCGCGCACGCCAGCGGCGCCGGCTCAGGCGAGCGAGGAAACGTCGTCCGACGGCGCGGGCGACGACGCCAGCGTGTCCTGAACCGCGCCTTCGAATTGCGCCAGGGCATCGGCGTCGTCGGGATGCGCGCGCAGTCCATCGACCGCCGCCGCGATCCGCGCCGCACCCACGAAGCCGCAGCTCGCCTGCAGCCGGTGCAGCTCGGCGCGTACCGTCGCTGCATCGCCACGCTGTGCGGCGTCGGTCACGCGGCCAGCAGAGGTCGGCAATTCCTGCAGGAAGAGGCCGCGCATCGCCGCGACATGGTGGCGATGGCCGTTGAGCGCGCGCAGTGCGGTGTCGTCGTCCCAGACCGCTGGCTTCCCGCAGACGGATGCGAAATCGGCGAGGATTTCCGGCGGCGCCGCGGCGCTCGCATCGCCGAGCGCGCGTCGCACGCCGGCCTGCAGCGCCGCCACGGACAGCGGCTTGAGCAGTACCTCGCCGAACCCGGCGGCGATCAGCGCGTCCAGCGGTTCGCGACGCGCCTCCGCGGTATGCGCCAGCGCGGGCGTGCGCAGGCCGCGTGTGCGCAGTTCGGCGAGCAGCGATGCGCCGTCGCCGTCCGGCAGGTGGGCGTCGAACAGCCAGAGGTCGCAGCCGTCGGCACGCCCGCGGGCTTCCGCGAGCGAGCCAGCGACCTCGACCCGGGCGGGCAGCGCCTCCAGCGCCGACGTCAGGAACGCCGCGCTGACCGGATCGTCCTCCAGCAGCAGGATGCGGGGCAGGGACGGGGCACCGGGTCGGGAGGCGGATGCGTTCATCGCGGGTCGTATACGCTGACGGCCATGTCGTCGCGCATCTTAGCCAGCTTGCTCGCCCTCGCGCTGCTCGCGTGGGTACAGGGCGTGCAGGCGCGAACCGCGACCGCAAAGCTCGCACGGGTGAAGACCGGGCTCGCCACCCTCGATCGCGTCGAGGTGCGGC
>JAEWNA010000194.1 GCA_023392975.1 Pseudomonadota bacterium
GCCTCCGGGTCGTCGTCCTCGGCGGCAGCGGTTTCGTCGGCCGACGGCTGGTCGCGCGCCTGCTCGCGGACGGGCATCGCGTGTGCGTGCTCTCGCGGGACGCGGCCACGCGCGAGCGCGTGCCGGCGACCGCCGAGCACCGCGCCGGCGACGTGTACGACGCGACGTTCCTGGGCGAGGCCTTCGCCGGCGCCGATGCCGTGGTCAACCTCGTCGGCATCCTCAACGAACGCGGCGACGACGGCCGCGGCTTCCGCAGGGTCTACGTCGAACTCGGCGACGCCGTGATCAACGCGATGCGCGTCACCGGCGTCCGCCGCCTGCTGCAGATGAGCGCGCTGCATGCCGGCGACGACGCCAGCCACTACCTGCAGGCGCGCGGCGAGGCCGAGGCGCACGTCGCGGCCTCCGGGCTGGACTGGACGCTGCTGCGGCCGTCGGTGATCGCCGGCCCCGGTGACGGCCTCTTTTGCCGCTTCGCGAGCCTCCTGCGCTTCGCGCCCGGCCTGCCGCTGGGTGGCGCCGACGTGCGCTTCCAGCCGGTGTGGGTGGGCGACGTGGCCGACGCCTTCGCCCGCGCGCTGGTCGACGACGCCACCATCGGCCAACGCTACGACCTGGTCGGCCCGGAGGCGATGACGCTCGGCGAGATCGTGAAGCTCACCGCAAGGACGAAGGGCTGGTCGCGGTTCGTGCTGCCGCTGCCCGGCGCGCTCGGCCGCATGCAGGCCGAAGTCGGCGAACACCTGCCGGGCAAGCCGATCAGCCGCGACAACTGGCGCTCGCTGCAGCGCGATTCGACCAGCGACGACAACGGCCTGCCGAAACTCGGCATCGTACCCACCGACGTCCGCGCGAAGCTGCCCGAGATCCTCGGCAGCGCCGCGTGAACCGCGGCGCCATCATCTTTACGAGGAGACCCGCATGGGACTGATCGACGGCCTGCTCGGCCACGCCGGCGAAACGCCGGTCGACAAGCTCGCCGAGGAATTCGCGCCGCTGCTCGCGCCCGGCGAACCGCTGCAGCGCGCGTTCTCGACCATCCGCGACCTGATCGTGTTCACCGACCGCCGCGTGATGCTGGTGAACAAGCAGGGCCTGACCGCGAAGAAGACCGAGTACCGCAGCATCCCCTACCGGGCGATCACGATGTTCGCGCTGGAGACGGCAGGGCATTTCGATCTGGAAGCCGAACTGCGGATCTGGCTGTCCGGACAGGCCGCGCCGATCGAACTGCACCTCGGCCGCGGCAGCGGATCGCAGGCCATCGTGGCGCTGCTGGCGCAGCACGCGGCGCGCTGAGGCGCGTCGTCGCCTGACATCCGGTGGGCAACGCGGGTGGCGGGCCTGGGCCCGCCCTACGTACACTCGCCACATGAAGACCTATCTCGTCGGCGGTGCGGTGCGCGACCGCCTCCTCGGCCTGCCGGTCAGCGACCGCGACCACGTCGTCGTCGGCGAGACGCCGGAGTCGATGCTCGCCGCCGGCTTCAAGCCGGTCGGCAAGGACTTCCCGGTGTTCCTGCACCCGGACACGGGCGAGGAATACGCGCTGGCCCGCACCGAGCGCAAGTCCGCGCGCGGGCACCGCGGCTTCGTCGTCCATGCCTCGCCGGAGGTGACGCTCGAAGAGGACCTGCTGCGTCGCGACTTCACGATCAACGCGATCGCGCAGGCCGACGACGGCGCCCTGATCGATCCGCACGGCGGTGCACGCGATCTCGAAGCGCGCATGCTGCGCCACGTCGGCCCGGCCTTCGCCGAGGATCCACTGCGGGTGCTGCGCGCGGCGCGTTTCATGGCGCGCTTCGCCGGGCACGGTTTCAGCGTCACACCGGAAACGATGGCGCTGATGCGCGCGATGACCGAAGCCGGCGAACTCGAAGACCTCACGCCCGAACGCGTCTGGAAGGAACTTGCCGGCGCGCTGCGCGCGGCACGGCCGTCGGCCTTCCTGCGCACGCTGCACGACTGCGGCGCGCTGGCGGTGGTGCTGCCGGAAGTCGAGGCGCTGTACGGCGTGCCGCAGCGCGCAGAATTCCATCCTGAGGTCGACACCGGCGTGCATACCGAAATGGTCTGCGACATGGCCGCGACGCTGGCGCCGGGCGACGAGGTCATCGGCTTCGCCGCGCTGACCCACGACCTCGGCAAGGCGCTGACGCCGGCCGGGGAACTGCCGAAGCACGTGCTGCACGAGCAGCGCGGCCTCGAACCGCTGGAAGCGCTGTGCGCCCGGCTGAAAGTGCCCGCGGCGCATCGCGACCTCGCCCGCGCCGCCTGCCGCGAACACCTCAACGTGCATCGCCTCGACGAACTGCGCAGCGTGACGATCCACGACCTGATCGCCCGCTGCGACGGCTTCCGGCAGCCGCAGCGGATCGCGCAGCTCGCCGTCGTCTGCGAGGCCGACAAGCGCGGCCGCGGCGGCATGGTCGACAGCGCCTACCCGCAGGGCGCCGAGCTTGTGCGTCTGCATGCGGCGGCGCTGGCCGTGCAGGGCCGCGACGTCGCACGTCCGGGGCTGGATGGGCCGGCCGTCGGCGAAGCGCTGCGACGTGCACGGATCGACGCGATCAACGCAACCCGAAAAGCGAAACCCTCGGAACAGGGGTGAACACGCCCGGGGGCCACGCCTAGGGGCGGCGATCCCAGCGCAACAGCAGGTCCCGCCATGGCGTGAGCCGGGTGCCGAGGCCGGCGATCACGCCCAGGGTGTTCGCCATCGCGTCGTAGCGATCCATCGTGCGCCCCTCGTGCATCTCGCCCTGCGCGTATTCCAGGCCGATGCCGAGCAGCACGAGGAAGAAGCCGACGCTCGCCAGCGAACGCCAGCGCGGATACAGCTGCACCGCACCGGCGGCCAGCACCGCGTAGGACAGGAAGTGCTCGAGCTTGTCGTTGGCGCCGGGCAGCGACTGCAGCGACGACGCCGGCAGCAGCGAGAACACGACCACCGTCGCGACCGCCGCCGACCACAGCATCGCCCACAGCCACGGGCGCCGGAACGGCTTGAGCGATGCCCCGAACCGGTAACCGGCCACGATTCAGAGCCGGTGGCTCAGATCGCCCGCCACGAAGGCATGGGCGAGGCTGGTGCGGCGCGCGAACCCGATCGCCTGGAAACGCTCGCCCATCTCGCCGGGCAGCGTGAGCTGCTTGGCCTGCTGGCGCAGGGCATAGCGCGCGGCTTCGTCGGGCGCATCGGCTTCCTGCGCGGCCAGCCGCGCTTCCAGGCCGTTGCCGATCAGGAAGCTCGCCTGTGCGCAGTAGCCGGCGAACTCGAAACCGGCGCCGGTGCCGGCTTCTGCCAGCGCGGTGAAGTCCACCGACACGGTGACGTCCTGCAGGCCCACGCGCGCGAACACGTCGTCGACCAGCCGATGCCGGTGGAAGGCGCGGAGGGTGCCGTCCTCGCGCCGCGGGTCGTAGTACTCGCGCCGCGGATAACCGTAATCGACCAGCAGCACCGCGCCGGCGTCGAGCCCGCCGATCACCGCCTGCAGCCAGTACGGCAGCTGCGGCAGCACTTCCGAGCGGTAACCGTCGCGGAACGACACGCTGCACTGGCGCTCGACGTGCCGCACCGACGCGGCCAGCAGGGCATCGGCCGGGCGATCCACGCGGATGAAGGTGCCGTCGGGACCCAGCGCGACATGCTCCTCGAACACTTCGCCATCGCGGATCGCGAACCGCGAGGTCGGCAGCGCATCGATGACCTCGTTGGCGAACAGCACGCCGTTCCAGCGCTCCTGGATCGGCGACTGCAGCCAGCGCACGCGCTGGAAGACCTCCGGAGCCAGGCGCTCGCGCAGGCGTTCGCGCTGGCGCTGGCGCAGGTCGGCGCTGGGTTCGAGGATGGCGTAGGCGGCCGGCAGCGCGTGCAGCGCGTGCAGCCGCAGCAGTGCGGCTTCCGCGAACGCGCCGCTGCCGCCGCCGACCTCGACGAACATCGCGTCGGCGCCGAGCGAACGCAGCGTTGGCGCCAACGCCTCGACCACGCACTCGGCGAACAGGGAACCGAGCTCCGGCGCGGTGACGAAATCCCCCGCCGGACCGAGCTTGGTGGCGCCGGCGCTGTAGTAGCCGAGGCCGGGCGCGTACAGCGCCAGCTCCATGAACCGCCAGAAGGGCAGCGCCCCGCCGTTGCTCGCGATCTGGTCCCGGATCAGCTCCGCCAGCCGTTCGCTGTGCGCAAGGGCGTCCGGGTCCAGGTCATCGTCGATCGACATGCGGCAGCTCCGTTGCGGGGCCGCACAGGATAGCGAAATCCGGTTCAGCGGCGGGTTTCTTCGGGCTTTTCTTCTTCCTCGCGGATCTTGCGGCGGGCGTACCACCAGATGTAACCGCCCATGAAAACGATGAAACCGAGGCCTCCGAGCGTCAACCAGCCGACCGGCTTGGAGAAGAGTTCGGACATGATGGGGTCCATGGCAGTGCTCCGCGTGGGATGGCGGCCAGCATGCGCCCGCGCCGTCGATGCCGTTTGACTATGGTCAAATGCCTGCACCCGATCGCCGCGAGACGCGCCATGCCCGATGCCCGCCCCGTCGCCCTCGTCACCGGCGCCGCGCGCCGGCTCGGCGCCGCGATCGCCCGCCGACTGCATGCGGCCGGATTCGACCTCGCCCTGCACTACCGCGGCTCGGCCGCCGCCATGGCCGCACTGGCGGCGGACCTGGAGCGCGACCGCCCCGGCAGCACCGTCGTCCTGCAGGCCGAGCTGGCCGAGTACGACCGCCTGCCCGAGCTGGTGGCGCACGCCGTCGGCCGGTTCGGCCGGCTCGACGCGCTGGTCAACAATGCCTCGGCCTTCTCGCCGACGCCGCTGGGCACCATCACCCCCGCGGACTGGGACGCGCAGTTCCTGGTCAATACCCGTGCCCCGCTGATCCTCGCGCAGGCGGCGGCGCCGCACCTGACCGCCGCCCGTGGCGCCATCGTCAATCTCGTCGACATCTACGCCGAGCGGCCGCTGCGCGACCACATCGTCTACGGCATGAGCAAGGCCGCACTGGTCGCGGCCACCCGCGCGCTGGCGCTGGAACTGGCGCCGGCGGTGCGGGTGAACGCCATCGCCCCCGGCGCGATCCTGTGGCCGGACGACAAACCCGAGGCGGCGAAGGCCGCGATCCTCGCGAAGACGCCGCTGGCCCGTACCGGCGACGAGGCGGAGATCGCCGAGGCGGTACGCTGGCTGCTGCAGGACGCCACCTACACCACCGGGCAGGTGCTGCGGGTGGACGGCGGGCGGATGCTCGAGGGCTGACCCCTTTTTCCGCCCGCCGGTGCGATCAGCGCTTCGGCGCGAACGCCGATTCCAGCGCCAGCCCGCGGAACGCCGACGGCGTCTCGTGCGCGACCGCGTAGCGATACAGCGCCGCGGAATAGATGCCCGACAGCGCCGACTGGACCACGCCCAGCACCAGCAGGCCGACGAGGAAGGCCACGCCCACCGCGATGCCTGCCGCGGGCGCCGCCTGCCAAGCCAAGAACGCCGACACGCCACCGACCGCGATCAGCAGGAAGGTGATCAGCCCGAATGCAGCGCCGATGCCGACATGGCCAATCGCGTTCTCGCCCCACGTCTTCTTCAGCAGCGCGACGCTTTCCTTGAGCGCATCGATCGGGCCGATGTCGCGATTGACGAGTACCGGCACCACGAGGAAGGTCGCCAGCGTCCACGCCACGCCCAGACCGCTGCCGATCATGCGCACGACGATGTTGTTGTCGCGGTCCTTCATCGACTTCAGCACCACGCCGACCGTGGCCGCGATCGCGGCGTAGCCGAGGATCGCCGGCAGCTTGCCGCGGGCGATGCGCATGCCGTCGGAGAAGGTCGGATCGCCGCCTTCCAGCCGGATCGACGCCGCGCCGACCAGCGCGCTGTTGAAGAACACGATGACCGCGTACTGGCAGAAGTAGAACAGGAAACCCAGCACCGCGCCGACGGCGTTGAACCCGTGGTCGAACAGCTTGAACGCGAAGATCGGCAACGCGAACGTCGCCAGCACCAGCAGCGTCGCCAGCGAGGACAGCACCGGAAACAGCATCAGCTCCTTGTCGGCGCGCAGCACCGACGCGCTGGCCTTGGCCAGTTCCCAACTGCGCGAGAACTTCTCGAACATCGCCTGCGTCCTCCGGGACACGGTGTGTGGAGGCGTCATCGTCCGGCACGCGCCAGCGGCGCCGCAAGCGCAGGAAGTCACCCGCTACAAGATAACGTTGCAGCCCTCGCGACACTCGCGCCGCAACGATCGCGCTGCGCGATCACGCCACAAGGATCACGCCGCGCCGTCGAACACCGCTTCGCAGGGCACGTCGCGCTCCGGCGAATCCGCCCACAGCGCTGCCAGCGTGCGCCCGCTGCGCGGGTCGACGAAGCCTGGCGCGATCTCCGCCAGCGGCCGCAGCACGAAGGCGTGGCGCAGTTCGTCGCGCGGCAGCTGCAGGTGGCCCGGGCCTTCCAGCACGAGGTCGTCGTAGAACACGATGTCGATGTCCAGCGGCCGGTCGCCGAAGCGCGGCCCGCTGCGGTCGCGCCCGTGCGCGTCCTCGAGCGCATGCAGCCAGGCATTGAGCGCTTGCGGGTCGAGGTCGCTGTCGATCGCCGCGGCGGCGTTGAGGAACGCCGGTCCGTCGAATCCGACGGCCGGGAAGCGATAGACGATCGACGCAGCGATCTCGCCGAAGTGCGCGCGCAGCGCGGCGAACGCCGAGCGAAGGTTGCGCTCGGCATCGATGTTGCTGCCGAGACTCAGGTACGCGCGGCCCATGTCAGCCGCGGCTGCGTTCGATGATCACGCCGACCGCGCGCGCACCGCGCACGGCGCCGGGCTTGCTCAGTTTCAGGCGTACGTGCGACACCGCGAACTCGGCCAGCACGATCTCCGCGCAGCGCTCGGCCAGCGTCTCGACCAGCCCGAACGACGATTGCGAGACATATTCGATGAGACGCTTGCTCACCGCCTTGTAGTCCAGCGTGTCGACGATGTCGTCGCTGGCCGCGGGCTTGCGGTTGTCGAAGCTCATCTCGAGGTCGAACAGCAGCGGCTGGCGGATCCGCCGCTCCCAGTCGTAGATGCCGATCAGCGCCTCGATCTCGAGGGCCTCGATGAAGACTTTGTCCATGGTGGGGGTCGACCGCGCGTTCCGGAATCCCGTCATTGTAGGTCGGGCCCTGGCCCGACATCGCAATCTGTCGGCTCGAATGGCCGAATGATCGGAACGATGCCGGTGGCTTAGGGCGATGTCGATCGTTGCGCGGTGCGACCGGAAGCGCCGCAATGGCGGGCCGGGGCCCGCCCTACGCGACGACTTCGGCCAGCGTCTCCATGTCCCAGCGCGGCGTGACGAACACCGACGACGATGCGCGCTCGCCCGCCTGCAGCCGCAGCGCGCCGGCGAAGGCGATCATCGCGCCGTTGTCGGTGCACAGCTCCGGCCGCGGGAAGCAGACCCGGCCGCCGCGCTTCGCCGTCATCGTCTGCAGCCGCTCGCGCAGGCGCCGGTTGGCGCCGACACCACCGGCGACCACCAGCACCTTGGATCCGGCCGCGTCCAGCGCGCGTTCGCACTTGATCGCCAGCGTGTCGACCACGGCGTCCTCGAAGCCGCGGGCGATGTCCGCACGGGTGGCGTCGGTCTGGTCGCAGTCGCGCCAGGCCAGCAGCACCTGGGTCTTGAGGCCGCTGAAGCTGAAATCGAGGCCGGGCCGGTCGGTCATCGGCCGGGGGAACCTGAACCGGCCCGGCGTGCCCTGCTCGGCCAGGGTCGCCAGCTGCGGGCCACCCGGATACGGCAGACCCATCAGCTTGGCTGACTTGTCGAAGGCTTCGCCCGCGGCGTCGTCCAGGGTGTCGCCGAGCAGCCGGTAGCGGCCGATGGCGTCCACCGCGACCAGTTGGCTGTGCCCGCCGGAGACCAGCAGGGCGACGAACGGCGGCACCGGAGGGTCGTCCTCCATCAGCGGCGCCAGCAGGTGGCCCTCCATGTGGTGGACCCCGACCGCCGGCAGGTCCAGCGCCCAGGCCAGCGCCCGGGCCACGCCGGCGCCGACCAGCAGCGCCCCGACCAGCCCCGGGCCGGCGGTGTAGGCCACGCCGTCGAGGTCCCGGATGCCCAGCCCCGCCTCGGCCAGGGTCTGGCGGATCAGCGGCAGCAGCTTGCGGACGTGGTCGCGGCTGGCCAGCTCCGGCACCACCCCGCCGTACTCGGCGTGCAGCGCGATCTGGCTGTAGACCGCATG
>JAEWNA010000211.1 GCA_023392975.1 Pseudomonadota bacterium
AGCCAGATCGGTACCGCGATGCTGGCGGTGATCACGACGTAGACCAGACGACGGGCGACCGCCTCGGCGGCGCGCTGCGCCCAGGGCGTGTAGGTGCGCGGCACCAGTTCGGACACCTGCGGCGCCGGCACGGCGACGTTGGCGGCGACCGCGTCCTCCGGCAGCGCCAGCAGCTTGGCGTAGCTGCGCAGATGGCCGCGGACGAAGACCGGGGCGCCGATCCTGGCCCAGTCCTCGCGTTCCAGCGCCTCGACCACGTGGGTCGGCGTCTTCAGCCGTTGCCCCGCCTCGGCGGGCGTCAGGCCGGCGCGGATGCGGGCCTGTCGCAGCTTATCGCCGATGCCGCGCGAGGCATCAGGCAGGCCGGTGTCGATGGATGTCATTGCGTCGAACTCCCCAAGGCAAGGCATCCCTGCATTGCATCGACGACGCTCGCCGGAGCGTCGGGTCCGAGAATCGGAAGGGGCGGCTCACGCCGCATGCACCGCCCCGGTGTCGTCTTCGTCCGCGCCGCGCCCCCCGCGCGCCGCGAGCGTCTTCTGGAACTCGGCCTGGCGTCGCGTGCGGTCGACGACCTGGCCCTTGAGCTGCCCGCAGGCCGCGTCGATGTCGTCGCCGCGGGTACGGCGCACCGGCGCGATCATCCCGGCCTCGTTGAGCAGCTTCTGGAACGCGCGGATGGCCGCATCCTCCGGGCGCTCGTAGCGGGTGCCGGGGAACGGGTTGAACGGGATGAGGTTGATCTTCGCGGCGTCCTTCATCTGCACCGCGCGATCGAACGCGCGCAGCAGGCGGACCAGTTCGCGCGCCTGCGCCGGCTGGTCGTTGACGTCCTTCATCAGCGTGTATTCGAACGTCACCGACTCGCCCTTCTTGCGCAGCGCGTAGCGCACGCAGGCGTCCATGAGTTCGGCGATCGGATACTTCCTGTTGAGCGGCACCAGCTGGTCGCGCAGCGCGTCGTTCGGTGCGTGCAGCGACACCGCGAGCGAGACGTCGCTCTCCTGCGCGAGGCGATCGATCATCGGCACCATGCCGGCGGTCGACAAGGTCACGCGCTTGTTGGCCAGGCCGTAGCCGAGGTCGTCGCGCATCACGCTCATCGCGCGGACGACGTTGTCGAAGTTCGCCAGCGGCTCGCCCATGCCCATCATCACGACGTTGGTGAGCTTGCGCTGCTTGTGCGGCACGTTGCCGAGATGGCGGGCCGCGGTCCACACCTGGCCGACGATCTCGGCGGTGGACAGGTTGCGATTGAAGCCCTGCGTGGCGGTCGAGCAGAACGTGCAGTTCAGCGCGCACCCGACCTGCGAGGACACGCACAGCGTGCCGCGGCCCTTGTCGGGGATGTAGACCGTCTCGATGGCGTTCTTGCCGTCCATGCCCAGCAGCCACTTGTGGGTGCCGTCTTCGGAAGGCTTGTCGAACTGGACCGTCGGCACGCGCACTTCGGCGTGCGCTTCGAGCTTGGCGCGCAGCGCCTTGCCGAGGTCGGTCATGTCCGAAAATTCGGTGACATGGCGGTGATGGATCCACTTCATCACCTGGTGGGCGCGGTAGCGCTTCTCGCCGAGCGTATCGGCGAAGAAGCGCTCCAGGCCCTCGCGATCGAGGTCGAGCAGATTCTGTCTTTCGACAGCGGTGTTGGCGACGACCTCGTTCACGACGTGCTCTTCGATACCGTCCTCAGCGCGGGCACAGCTCGGTCGCGCTGAAGAAGTACGCGGTCTCGATCGCGGCGTTCTCCAGCGAGTCGGAACCGTGCACGGCGTTGGCGTCGATCGACTGCGCGAAATCGGCGCGGATGGTGCCCGGCGCCGCGTCCTTCGGATTGGTCGCGCCCATCAGTTCGCGATTCTTCGCGACGGCGTTCTCGCCTTCGAGCACCTGGATCATCACCGGGCCCGAGGTCATGAACTCGACCAGCGCGGCGAAGAACGGACGTTCGCGATGCACGGCGTAGAAGCCTTCGGCTTCCTTGCGCGAGAGATGCTTCATCTTCGCGGCGACGACCGTGAGGCCGGCCTTCTCGAAACGCGAATAGATTTCGCCGATGACGTTCTTGGCGACGGCATCGGGCTTGATGATCGAAATGGTGCGCTCAAGCGCCATGACAGTGGGTCTCCGGGGGTAGACGGCCGCGGGCGAGCGGCCGAACCATAACATGAATGGGAAGGAAAAACCCGCGTAGGGACGCGGGTTTAGCCGATTCGGCTGGAGAGGATTCTAACCCGGCGCACGGTCTCCTTGCATCCTTGGCGTGGATCACGTTTTGCGGCCGCGGGGGAAATGGCGTACGCTGAAACAAGCGTTTGAATCAACCCCGCCCTTGCCGGAGCCCGCGACTGCCATGAGCAAAGCCCAGTTCTCGACCAAGGAAAGGATTCTCGACGCCGCCGAAACCCTGTTCGCCCAGTACGGCTTCGGCGGGACCTCGCTCCGCCAGGTCACCAGCCAGGCGGACGTCAACATCGCGGCGGTCAATTACCACTTCGGCAGCAAGGAAAACCTGGTCAACGAGGTCTTCCGGCGCCGCATGGACGAGATGAGCGCCCAGCGCCTGTCCCGGCTCAAGGCCGTGGTCCAGGCCGACCCGGCCGACCTCGACGGCATCCTCGCCGCCTTCGTCGAACCACCGCTGGCCATGGCCCAGGACCGCCACGGCGGCGGCGCCTTCATCCGGGTGATCGCCCGCGCCTATGCCGAAAAGAACGACGGCCTGCGCCGCTTCCTGTCCGAACAGTACGGCCACGTGTTGCGCGAATTCGGCCGCGCCATCGCCCGCTGCCTGCCCGGCCTGAGCAAGGAGGAGTTGTACTGGCGGCTCGACTTCCTCGCCGGCGCCCTCACCTACGCCATGGCCGACTTCGGGATGATCAAGCGCCCGGGCGGCATCAGCGAAACCGAACACCGCCAGCGCGCCGCGCAGGAGCTCATCCGATTCGCCTGCGCCGGCTTCCGCGCCGGCCAGGTCAACTGACCCGCACTTCGCCCGGGCACCCGGGAAACCCCACGCAATCAACAGGATGCACACCATGTCCCAGAAACCGCTGATCCGCCGCGTCGCCGTCCTCGGGGCGGGCGTGATGGGGGCGCAGATCGCCGCCCACCTGACCAACGCCGGCGTCGATACCGTGCTGTTCGACCTGGCCGCGAAGGAAGGCGCGCCCGACGGCATCGTCCTCAAGGCCATCGCCAACCTGGGCAAGCTCTCCCCGGCCCCGCTGGCGACGAAGGCGCTGGCCGAGGCCATCACCCCGGCCAACTACGACACTGGCCTGGAACACCTGCGCGGCTGCGACCTGATCATCGAGGCGATCGCCGAACGGATGGACTGGAAGCAGGACCTGTACAAGAAGATCGCCCCGTTCGTGCCCGCGCACACGGTGCTCGCCAGCAATACCTCTGGCTTGGGAATCAACAAGTTGGCGGAAGTTCTTCCGGAAGAACTTCGCCATCGGTTCTGCGGCGTGCACTTCTTCAACCCGCCGCGCTACATGCACCTGGCCGAGCTCATCCCGGCCGCGACCACCGACGCGGACGTGCTCGAAGGCCTCGAGACCTTCCTGGTCACCACGCTCGGCAAGGGCGTGGTCTTCGCCAAGGACACCCCGAACTTCATCGGCAACCGCATCGGCGTGTTCTCGATCCTGTCGGTGATCCACCACACCCACGCCTTCGGGCTGGGCTTCGACGAGGTCGACGCCCTGACCGGCCCGCTGCTCGGCCGGCCGAAGTCGGCGACCTACCGCACCTCCGACGTGGTCGGCCTGGACACCATGGCCCACGTCATCAAGACCATGGGCGACACCCTGCCGCAGGACCCGTGGCACCCCTACTTCAACGCCCCGGCATGGCTGGGCGCGCTGATCGCGAAGGGCGCGCTGGGCCAGAAGACCGGCGCCGGCATCTTCCGCAAGGTCGGCAAGGACATCGTCGTCCTCGACCTCGAAAAGCAGGACTACCGCTCGGCCGACCGCGCCGCCGCACCGGAGGTGGTCGAGATCCTCAAGCTGAAGAACCCGGCCGAGAAGTTCGCGAAGCTCCGCGAGAGCAGCCACCCGCAGGCGCAGTTCCTGTGGGCCTGCTTCCGCGACCTGTTCCACTACAGCGCCTTCCATCTGGCCGACATCGCCGACACCGCCCGCGACGTCGACTTCGCCATCCGCTGGGGCTACGGCTGGTCGCTGGGCCCGTTCGAGACCTGGCAGGCCGCCGGCTGGCAGCAGGTCGCGCAGTGGATCGCCGACGACATCGCCGCCGGCAAGGCCATGAGCAGCGCGCCGCTGCCGGCCTGGGTCACCGACGGCCGCGCCGGCGTGCACGGCCCGGCGGGCAGCTTCAGCCCGGCCAAGGGCGCCGAGGTGCCACGCTCGACCAACCCGGTCTACCAGCGCCAGCGCTTCCCCGACCCGCTGATCGGCGAGCGCTTCCCGCAGGGCGAGACGGTGTACGAGAACGAAGGCGTGCGCCTGTGGCATGACGGCGACGGCATCGCCATCGCCTCGTTCAAGACCAAGATGCACACGGTCAACAACCACGTGCTCGACGGCCTGCAGGAAGCGATCGGGATCGCGGAACGCGACTTCAAGGGCATGGTGATCTGGCAGCCGAAGGAGCCGTTCTCGGCCGGCGCCGACCTCGCCGGCGCCCTCGGCCTGCTCGCCGCGGGCGACGTGAAGGGGTTCGAGGCGATGGTCGCCAACTTCCAGGCCACCAGCCAGCGCATCAAGTACGCGCTGGTGCCGGTGGTCGGCGCGGTGCGCGGCCTCGCGCTCGGCGGCGGCTGCGAGTTCCAGATGCACACCGCCCGCACCGTGGCGCACCTCGAAAGCTACATCGGCCTGGTCGAAGCCGGCGTCGGCCTGCTGCCGGCCGGCGGCGGCCTCAAGGAATTCGCAGTGCGCGCCTCGCAGGCGGCCGGCCCGGGCGGCGACGTGTTCGCCCAGCTGAAGCCGCTGTTCGAGAACGTGGCGATGGCCAAGGTCTCGGCGTCCGCGCTCGAAGCGAAGGACATGGGCCTGCTGCGCAAGGACGACGTGGTCGCGTTCAACGCCTTCGAACTGCTGTACATCGCCAAGCAGCAGGCGCTGGCGCTGGCCGAGTCCGGCTACCGCCCGCCCCTGCCCGCGCGCCGCGTGCAGGTCGCCGGCGACGTCGGCATCGCCACCTTCAAGATGATGCTGGTGAACATGCTGGAAGGCCGCTTCATTTCCGAGCACGACTACGAAATCGCCTCGCGGATCGCCACCGTGCTGTGCGGCGGTGAAGTCGACCGCGGCGCGATCGTCGACGAAGACTGGCTGATCCGCCTGGAGCGCGAGCACTTCGTCGCGCTGGCGCAGATGCCGAAGACGCAGGCGCGGATCAAGCACATGCTCGACACCGGCAAGCCCCTCCGCAACTGAGATTCGCGAGTCGCCGCGTCGCCCCGCGGCGCGGCATGCCGAATCCCCACCGCTCACGACTCTCGAATCCGGACCCACTCTAATGACAAAGATCATCCAGGACGCCTACATCGTCGCCGCCACCCGTACCCCGGTCGGCAAGGCCCCCAAGGGCGTGTTCCGCAACACCCGTCCCGACGAAATGCTCGCGCACGTGCTGCGCAATGTCGTCGCCCAGGCGCCGGGCATCGACACCTCGCGCATCGACGACGCCATCATCGGCTGCGCGATGCCCGAGGGCGAACAGGGCATGAACGTCGCCCGCATCGGCGCGCTGCTCGCGGGCCTGCCGAACACCGTCGCCGCGCAGACCATCAACCGCTTCTGCTCGTCCGGCCTGCAGGCCGTGGCGCTGGCCGCCGACCAGATCCGCCTCGGCAACGCCGACCTCATGCTCGCCGGCGGCACCGAATCGATGTCGATGGTGCCGATGATGGGCAACAAGGTCGCGCTCAGCCCCGAAGTGTTCGCGAAGAACGAGAACGTCGCGATCGCCTACGGCATGGGCATCACCGCCGAGAAGGTGGCCGAGGAATGGAAGGTCTCGCGCGAGGACCAGGACGCCTTCGCCCTCGCCTCGCACCAGAAGGCCATCGCCGCGATCCAGGCCGGCGAGTTCAAGTCGGAAATCTCGCCGTATGAGGTCATCGCCCGCATTCCCGACCTCGCCGGCAACGCGGTGAAGGTGAAGAAGACGCTGGTCGAGATCGACGAGGGCCCGCGCCCCGATTCGTCGATCGAAGGCCTCGCGAAACTGAAACCCGTCTTCCGCAACGGCATGTTCGGCGGCACCGTCACCGCCGGCAACGCCTCGCAGATGAGCGACGGCGCCGCCGCGGTGCTGCTGGCCTCCGAACAGGCGATCAAGGACTACGGCCTGACCCCGCTCGCCCGCTTCGTCAGCTTCTCGGTCGCCGGCGTGCGCCCGGAAGTGATGGGCATCGGCCCGATCGCCGCGATCCCGAAGGCGCTGAAACAGGCCGGCCTGACCCGCGACCAGATCGACTGGATCGAGCTCAACGAAGCCTTCGCCGCGCAGGCGCTGGCGGTGATCCGCGACCTCGGCCTCGACCCGGCCAAGGTCAACCCGCTGGGCGGCGCGATCGCCCTCGGCCACCCGCTGGGTGCGACCGGTGCGATCCGCACCGCGACCATCGTGCACGGCCTGCGGCGTCGCCAGCAGAAGTACGGCATGGTGACGATGTGCATCGGCACCGGCATGGGCGCGGCGGGCATCTTCGAAGCGCTCTGACGGCGGTACACCGGCAGGTTCGACCGCGACGGGGCGCTTCGGCGCCCCGTCACGCATCCGGCCTCAGGCCGATGCGCCCGTCCGCGTCCTCTTCCTGCGCGATGCGGTCGCAGCCGCCGCGCTTGGCGACGTACAGCGCGGAATCCACGCGCAGCCACAGGCTTTCGTAATCGTCGTCGACTCGCGCCGTCGCGATGCCGATGCTGAGCGTCGGCCGGATGCCGGCCGGAGACAGGTGCTCGGCCACGCGCAGGGCATCCGCCGTCCGGCGTGCGCACGCGGCGACCTCGGCCGCGTTGCGCCCGGGAAGCAGCAGGCAGAATTCGTCCCCGCCGAGTCGGCCGAAGAGGTCGGCCTCGCGCCGGGTGTCGCGGCAGACCCGCACCGACAGCGACAACGCGCAATCGCCCGCCGCATGCCCGTCGCGATCGTTGATCGACTTGAGATTGTCGAGGTCGATCATCAGCATCGAGGCGGGAGACTGCTGCGCGCGGCACTGGCGCAGGGCGCGTTCGGCGAGTTCGATGAAGAAGCGGCGGGTATAGGCGCCAGTGAGGCTGTCGTGGGTGAGCAGCCGGCGCAGCTCCTCGTTCCGGGCATAGAGCATCGGCACCGCCATGCTGAAGTAGCTGCCGGCGACCAGGGTGATCATGGCGCTCTGCAGCGTCGGCGCCATCCCGCCGAGGTCGAGCGCCAGGGTCATCACCACCAGGGTGGCGTCGAACAGGGCGATCGAGACCAGCGACTGCATGACGGTCTGGGTGTGGACCAGCCAGAAATGCAGCACGATCGGCAGGAACACGAACAGCATCAGCGGCGCATAGCCGCGCTCGTGCGACACCGCCCACAGGCCGGCGACCGCCACGAGCAGGATCGCCGGCAGTTTGAGGGCATAGGCGCCGGCCCCCACCTGCCGGCGCGGCAGGTCGTCGAGTGCGAACAGCGCGTCCGTCACCGGGACGCGCAGGCGCACGGCCAGCGCACGCAGCGAAAAGAGCAGCGGCGGGCCGAGCGACACCAGCCCGGTGTAGTCGCCGATCATCCAGGGCAGTACCGCACGCCCGGCGTCATCGACCGGCAGTTGTCCCCCCGACATACAGCGCAGCGCTTCCGCCGATCGCCGCGACCATCGATGCCGCCAGCCCCGCGAGCAGGAAGACGCTGATCGTCGCCGGCAGCGAGGCGCGGTCGGGCGCGGCAGCGGCGCGCACCACCGCGCAGGCCAGCGCACCATAGGCCAGGCAGTGGATGCAGGCGTAGGCCAGGCCTTCCAGCAGCGTGCGACCGAACGCGACATCGACCGCGCCGCGTTCGGCGGCGGCGAAGGCACCGATCAGGTTCGCCGCCACCAGCGACGGCAATGCGCGCCATCCGAACACCGCGAACGCCGCGAAGGTGACCGCGGTGGCGGGAAACCAGAGGCTCGCGTAAGGCGCGTATTCGAGCAGTCGCGACGCGAAACAGGCGCCGAGCCGCAGCGAGAAAACGATCGCCAGGCATATCGCCCAGCCGCGGAAGCGTACCGAACGGAATGCCGCGATGTCGTTCACGCCCGGTCCGGTTGTCATCCATCTCCCATGTCGACGCCGGCGGTCGCGCGCGGAAGCCCGGCATTGCGATCAATGTCTGCCCCACCGACGGGAACGTCGACTGCGTCCGCCCCGCCGAGCCCGGCGGCGATCGCACCTTCCTCCTGGGCGATGCGGTCGCGACCACCTCGCTTGGCCACGTACAGTGCGGAATCCGCGCGCAGCCAGAGCGTCTCGTAGTCCTCGCTGAGGTCCTGCACGGTGGCGACGCCGATGCTCAGCCCGGGCCGCAGGTCGGTCTCGAACGGATAACGCGCTTCGCGGACGTTCCACAGCAGTCGCTCCGCCGCGACCGCGGCCTGCGCGGCATCGCTGCCCGGCAGCAGGGCGCAGAATTCGTCGCCGCCGAGGCGGCCGAGCAGATCCTTCCCGCCGAGCGTGGTCTGGCCGATGCGCACGATCAGGCACAGCGCGGCATCGCCGGCGGCGTGCCCATGGTGGTCGTTGATGGTCTTGAGGTTGTCGAGGTCGAGCATGAGCATCGACACCGGCTCGCCGCGCAGCCGCGACTGCTCGATCGCCTTCTCCGACATCTCGACGAAGAAATGGCGGTTGTAGGCGCCGGTCAGCGCGTCCTGGATCAGCAGCCGGCGCAGCCGCGCGTTGTCGGCGTACAGCTGCGGCACCGCGAGGCCGAAATAGCTGGCCGCGGCCAGCGTGATCATTGCGAACTGCAGTATCAGCGCATAGTCCGTCAGCCGCAGCGCGTGCACCAGCACGGCGAGCACGAGACTGAACGCGGCGATCGAGATCAGCGACTCGGTCGCGCCCTGGGTGTGGACGATCCACAGCTGCAGCACGATCGACACGAAGATCAGGAACAGCAGCGGGTCGTTGCCGGGCATGGCGGCGATGGCGAGCAGCGACATCGCGGTGGCGCCGAGGACGAGCAGCAGCTTCATCGCCAGCCCGAACGGATCGCGCAGCGGTCGCGGCACGTCGTCGAAGGCGTGCAGCCGATGCGGACAGCGGATGCCAAGGCGATCGGCGACGCTGCGGAACGCGAGGATCAGCAACGGCCCGACCGCGACCAGCCCGGCATAGTCGCCGATCATCAGCGGCAGGGTCAGGCCCCACACCCCGCCCTGCGGCAGCAGCCCCAGCCAGCGCGTCACCAGCGCCGCGGCGAACGCCGCGAGGGCGGCCACCCCGAGGCCGGAGATGAGGAACGTCGCCACCGTCTTCGGCAGCGACGGCACCGCGTTGCGCGGGATCGAGCGGAGCACCACCCTCGCCAGCAGCCAGTAGGGCACGGCATGCGACAGCGCGTAACCGAGGCCACCGAACAACAGCTGCCACTCGTCCAGCCGCAGCGAGAGCACATGTACGGTACGCCACCACGCCCAGGCGTTGGCCAGCAGCACGGCCGGCCAGGCGCGCCAGCGGAACACCACGAACGCGGCGAAGCTCACCGCAGCGGGCGGGTACCAGAGACTGGCCGCATCACGGTAATCGAGCAGGCTCGCCGCGAGGAAGGACACGATCCACAGCACGAGCACCAGCAGCATCGCAGGCAACGTCCTTGACCACGGCTCCTGTCGACCGCCTGTGGCCGAGCGCCCGTTGCTGTTCCCCATCCCCCGCCATCCCCCTGCAAGACAGACCCGCTGCGATCTGACGTCCCTGCCTGTCGATCCGCCGGTTCCCTCCGTTCGCCGACCACCGCAGGATAGCCGAGTCCGCGGCGGCGGAAGGCGTTCCGCGAGGTTTTCGCATCCGCTGCGATGGCCCGCGGGGCGCCGGTGCGATTGCCGGGAGCCCCGCGACGGGCCTGCTAGACTGCGGCCGAACGCGGCTTCCGGGCCGCCACGCTTCGGGCCACGGACAGGCTGTCGTCGGGCTCGTCTTCGCCCCGTGCCGCCCGATGTCCACCCTGCCGCCTCCCCGCCTCGCCCTGCTCGTCCTGCGCAACCTCTGGCCGTTCCTGCGTCGACAGGGCTGGCTGCTGGCGCTGTGGCTGGCGACGCTGGCCGCTTCGGGCGCGGCCACGCTGACGCTCCCGCACGCGTTCGGGCGCATGCTCGACGAAGGCTTCCGGCGCGGCGACGTCGCCGATCGCGCGTTCCTGCTGATGCTGGGCGCGGCCATCGCCTACGGCGTCAGCAGCGCCGCCCAGTTCTGGTCGATGACCTATCTCGGCGAACGCGTCGTCGCCGACCTGCGCACCCGCCTGTACGGCCACCTGATCGGCCTGGACGCCGGCTTCCACGACGGCGTGCGCAGCGGCGAACTGCTGTCGCGGCTGGGATCCGACGCCGAGCTCCTGCGCAACCTGGTAGGCAGCGCCCTGCCGGTCGCGCTCGGCAGCTTCATCGCGGTCGTCGGCGGCGTCTCGATGCTGATCGCCACCAGTCCGAAACTCGCGGCGTGGTCGCTGCTGGTGCTGCCGCTGACCGCGATCCCGGTGATGATGAACGGCAAGCGCCTCGCCAGGATCGCGCGCGATGCCCAGGACCGTCTCGCCGACGCGAACGCCCGGGCCGCGGAAACGCTCGCCGCCGCCGACACCGTGCGCGCCCATGCGCGCGAGGCGCACGAGCGCACGCAGTACGCGAACGCGCTGTGGCGCGCCGTCCGGGCCGCCGATCGCCGGATCGTCGTCCAGGCGCTGATCACCTTCGTCGCCACCGCGCTGGTGTTCGTGGTGCTGCTGGTCGTGCTGTGGCGCGGCGTCCGCGGCGTCGCCGACCACGACCTCACCGTCGGCGGCCTCGGCCAGTTCGTGGCCTACGCGATGCTCTGCGGCATCTCCTTCGGCGAACTGGTGGACATCTGGAACGACGTCCAGCGCGCCGCCGGCGGCATGGGCCGCATCCTGGAACTGCTCGAACGCACGCCGGCGATCGTCCCGCCGGACCGTCCCGAACCGCTGCCCCGCCCGCTGCGCGGCGAACTGCGCTTCGAAGCGGTCGGGTTCCGCTATCCATCGCGGCCCGGGCACGCCGCGCTGGAGGGCTTCGACCTGCGGATCGCACCGGGCGAGCGCGTGGCCCTGGTCGGTCCCTCCGGGGCCGGCAAGAGCACTGTCCTCTCGCTGCTGCTGCGTTTCCACGACCCGTCCTCCGGGCGCGTGCTGGCCGATGGCGTCGATCTGCGCGGGTTCGATCCGGCCGCGTGGCGCAGCGCCGTCGCGCTGGTCCCGCAGGCGCCGACGCTGTTCGCGGCGACCGTCGCCGAGAACCTGCGCTATGCCCGTCTCGATGCCGACGAGGACGCGCTCCGCGCCGCGCTGCGGGCCGCGAACGCGCTCGCCTTCGTCGAGGCCCTGCCGCAGGGGCTGGACACGCCGCTGGGCGAGCGCGGCGTGCTGCTGTCCGGCGGCCAGCGCCAGCGGATCGCGATCGCGCGGGCGATGCTCGCGGACGCGCCGGTGCTGCTGCTGGACGAAGCGACCAGCGCACTCGACGCCCAGAGCGAGCGTGCGATCCAGGACGCACTGGATGCGCTGATGCGTGGACGCACCACCGTGGTCGTCGCGCACCGGCTGGCGACGGTGATGAAGGCGGACCGGATCGTGGTCATGGACCGCGGCGGCATCGTCGCAGAAGGCACCCACGCGACCCTGCTGGCGCAGGGCGGTCTCTACGCGGAACTCGCGAACCTGCAGTTCCTGTCCTGAGCGCTTCCCGGGGTGGGCGACTCAGGCGGCGCCCGCGTCCGTCGCACGTTCCGCCGCGGCTGCGGTCTCGTCGGCGACCTCGTCCATCTGCGCGCGGAAGCTCGCCCAGTCCGCGTCGCCGATGAAGTCGCTGGCGATCACCGTGCCCTCGGCGTCGACGAACAGGTAGAACGGCGCCGACGTACGCGGATTCAGGCGCCGAGCTGAGGCCTTGTCGATGCGCATCGCATGCGCCAGCAGCGGGGTGTCGCGCAGGTAGTCGCGGGCCTGCGGCGGACGCGCGTTCACGAAGATCCACAGGCCGACGCCGGCCTCGCGCATCGCCGGGTACATCCGGATCAGTTCCTCGCGGCGGGCATGGCACTCCCCGCAGCCCGGCGACAGGAAGGCCAGCACCGTCGAGGTGCCCCGCAGCGATCCGGAGGAGACGGGCGCGCCGCCGGACAATGGGCGCACCCGGAACGTCGGCAACGGCGTCCCCGACGGCAGCGTCGCCGGCAGGCGTTCGTACTCGCGCGCCCCGACGATCGCGGCCAGGCGTAGCGTCAGCAGGAAATTCAGCGCCACCGACGCGGTCAGCGCGATCAGCACGACCAGCACGAACGTCGGATCCATCGCTCAGCCCGCCTTCGCCCGCAGCAGCCACGCCAGGTCGCGCAACCACACCGTCGCCATGACGCCGACGACGGCCAGCCCGGCCAGGATCGCCTCGAACGGCCACGGCAGGGCCAGCGGCCCGCGCAGCAGCACGAGGGCCACCGCGACGATCAGCACGAGGTTGCGGACCACGTCGAGCCCCCCCATGCGCCTGCCGGAAGCGCCGAAGCAACTGCAGACGATCGCGCGGCCGCCCAGGATCGACATGGAGACCACGGCCGCGAACAGCACGAACATGGCCAGCCCGGCGATGGCGCCGAGGGTCGCGAATGCGCCGCCGGCGAGCAATGCGGCGGCGATGCCCCACTCGGCCGCGACGATCGCGAAGGCCAGCGCGGCATCGGCACGGCCGAGCGCCGGGAACGCCTCCGACAGGCTGCGCCTGAATGCATCGAAGCCGCCGGATTTGCCCCACGCGGCCGCCACCAACGCCAGCGTCACGTACCAGCGACCGAGCACGGCGCCATAGTCGAGCGCGGTCACGGCACCGGCTCCCAGATGCCGGCGGGGGCGTCCATGCGGCGCAGGCGGCGCTGCGCAGCCTCGGTCGTGGCGATCACGGCGTCGTGCCAGTCGTCTTCCTCGCGGGTCCGCGACTCCGGGCCGGCGAGGCTGCGCAGCTCGCGCGCGACCTCCCACGCGGGGCCTTCCAGCGCCGCGTCGCGCACGACCGGCAGCCCGATCCGCCGCAGTTCGTCCGCGGTCAGGGCGTAGGCATGCGAATCGAAGCCGTACAGCAGCGCGTCGACGATCTCCGCCCGCGCTTCGCGCGGACGATCGCCCATGTGCAGCGACAGCAGTTCCTCGCCGATCCGCTCCAGCTCGCGCGTGCTGCGATGGAACGAGGTCAGCGTCGTCGGGAAGATGTTCTCGCTCAGCAGGTGCAGCGCCCTGGCCCGAGCCTCCGCTTCCTCCAGGCCGAACCAGTCGCGCATCATCCGCCAGCACTGGCGGATGTCCTCCGCGGACATGGCCGAAGGCCCGGCAGCGCCGGCTTCGGCCGACAGGTGCGGATCGATCGGCGAGAAGATCGCCATCGGCCCGGCGACGATCTCGTGCGCCGCCAGCGCCATCACCGTGCCCGCGGACTCGCAGAAATGCGGCACGACGAAGGTCACGCGATCGGCGAACGCGTGCAGCAGCAGCGCGATCCGCCGCGCGGCGTTGACCTCGCCGCCGCGACACTGCACCACCACGTTGAGCCGTTCGACGCGGCCGATCGCCCGCAACGTCTCGTACAGCGGCGGCAACAGATCGATGTCCACGCGCGACGCAGAAAGCGCCAGCGTCCGTCCCGGGAGGCGCGCTTCGAGGGCGCGGAGATGCGCAGTGATCGACATGGTCATGCTCCCGACCGTTTGGCCGTCCGGGCCCGGGCGCCTTCGATCAGGCATTCGGCCAGGGCGTCGGTCATGGCCAATTCCGGCGCGCGGTCCTCGACGAACAGGAACTGCCCGCCGGGATTATTCTCCAGGAAGACGTAATCGCCCGCCTCGTCGACGATCAGGTCCAGCGCACCGTAGGTGAGGCCATAGCTGTGCACGAAGGCGAGGCAGCGCCGCGCAACGTCGTCGGGCAGCCGCGTCGCCTCGTAGCGCACCGGCGCGTCGTAGTGGCGGAAATCGACCTGCGTGCGGACGTCGTCCTGCGAATGGATCTTCGCCGCGAACAGCCGCTCGCCGATCACCGTCGCCCGGATCTCGTATCGTTTCCGCACGTGGCGCTGGAAGAAGCACGGCAGCAGGCCGAGCGAATCCAGCAGGTCCTCGTTCGCTTCGTCGATCCGCGTGGTCGCGATGCCGGTGGCGATGCGTTCGTCGTCGGACACCTCGTCCGCGGCGAGGAACGGCGATTCAAGCGTCTTGAACACGATGTCGCCGCCCACGGCGCTGCGGAAATCCAGCACGGCCTCGCGCGAGGACGACACCAGCGACGGCGGCACGTTGAAGCCGAAACGCGCCGCACGCGCCAGTTGTTCGCCCTTCCACTGCGCGGCGCGGACGGCGGCGGGATGGCTCATCCAGTAGGCGTCGAGGCCGTGCATCAACCCGGACAGCAGGTGCCGCGTCTCGCTGATCGCGTAGGCGCGCTCCTGCGCCGACAGCTCGCCCGCGAACCGGAACGCCGCGGTCTTGCGCGTCCACACCGCGGCGATGTCGCCGATCGAGACGCGTCCGCCCGACGGCAGGTGCGCGAGCGACCCTCGCCAGGCACGACCGTCGAAGGCGAGTTCGAGCGTGTAGTCCGCGGGGAAGGCATCGAGGTCGAGCCGGAAATGCGCCGCGCCGCGCGCCTGCAGGCGTTGGGCGACGAGGTCGGCATGCAGGTCGGCACGATGGGTGACGATCAGGATGACGGAGGGCATATGCCGTGGGGAAGGCGGGGCCGAAGAAACGCCGCAGCGTCCCGGAGAGGACGCTGCGGCGCGGTGCGGGCGATCAGCAATAGAGACCGCGGTCGTTGCCCAGCACCTGGCTGTAGGCGCGGACGTTGCCGGGGAAGCGGTAGTCGGTGCAGCCGGCGGCCGCACGGCCTTCCTGCGCCTTCCACTTGCCCCGTGTCTCGTCCTGGCGGGCGGCGAGCCTGAAAGCGAAGAGCGTCTGCTTGGTGTCCATGGGAGAACGACTCCTTGCGAAATGGCGGGATCGCGACGCCATCCGGGCGATGCCGCGCTCGACCGCGCCCGGAGGGTGCGGGACGCGCCCGGACGTGGGCCCGGGCGCGGAGATCGCCTCAGCAGTAGACGCCGCGGTCGGCGCCGAGCATCGCGTGCGGATACCGCACGTTGCCGGGGAAACGATAGTCGGTGCAGCCGGCGGCGGCGCGGCCTTCCTCGGCCTTCCACTTGCCCTGCTTCGCGTCTTCGCGGGCGGCGAGCTTGAACGCGAACAGCTTCTTCTGGCTTTCCATCGAACACCTTCCTTTTCCGTTGAGTTGGCGTTGTGACGCTGCGCATCCCGCACAGGAGCCGACCTGCCGTGCGTCGCGGACACGAGATCCGCGGCGGCGGGACGCGGGTCGAGTTATAGCAGATCGCGCTTCCCGCCCAAGGCGGGGATCCGGCCGGAAACGTGACCGCAGGCGCGGACCGCGACGCTGGCGGCGCCGTCCGTCGGAACGTCCGCCGCGTTCAGTCGAGGTCGACGACGCCCAGTTCGCTGAGAGCGTCCTGCATCATCCCGCGCGCGGCATCGCTGAGCTTCTCGTGGTCGAGGGCATAGCGGATCGTGGCCTCGATCAGGCCCAGGTGCGTGCCGCAATCGAAACGCGTGCCCTGGAAGCGGTAGGCATGCACCGGCCTTTCCGAGAGCAGCGCGGCGATGGCGTCGGTCAGCTGGATTTCGCCGCCGGCACCCGGCGTGGTGCGTTCGAGCAGATCGAAGATGCGCCCATCGAGCACGTAGCGGCCGACCACGGCGAGGTTGCTCGGCGCGACTTCGGGCTTCGGCTTCTCGACGATCGCGCGGATCGGCGCGCTGCGCCCGGCGAAATCGTCGGTGGCGACGATGCCGTAGCTGCCGGTCTGCTCGCGCGGCACGTCCTGCACCGCGATCACGCTCGCACCGGTGGCCTCGGCCTCGTCGGCCATCTGCCGCAGCGCCCCATGGCCACCGGCTCCACGTTGGCGATTCCAGATCAGGTCGTCCGGCAGCAGCACCGCGAAGGGCTCGTCGCCGACGATGGGCCTGGCGCACAGCACCGCATGGCCCAGCCCCAGCGCCTCGGCCTGGGTCACGAACACCGCCCGCACGTGCGGCGGCAGGATGTTGCGGACGAGGTCGAGCTGCTCGGTCCTGCCGGATTTCTCCAGCTTCTGTTCCAGCTCGTAGGCCTTGTCGAAATAGTCCGCCACCGCATGCTTGTAGCGGTTGGTGACGAAGATCAGGGTGTCGCAGCCCGCCTCGATGGCCTCGTCCACCGCGTACTGGATCAGCGGCCGGTCGACGATCGGCAGCATTTCCTTGGGCACGGTCTTGGTCGCGGGGAGGAACCGGGTGCCGAGGCCGGCCACCGGGAATACGGCTTTGCGGATGCGCGTCATGCTGTCAGGAATGCGGAGCGGTCAGGTCCTGCGCGCCTGGCGCGCGGGGAAGGGAACGACGGTGGCGGGCGAGGACGCGGCGTCCGGGAACGCCATCGGCTCGAATTCGGGGACGGCTTCGCGCAGGATCGTCGCGAGCGCATCGAGATCGTACTGCACGGACGCCTCGCGCAGGCGTGCCAGCGCCTCCGCGATCGCGTCCGCGGGCACCTGGCGCGCGGCCGCCTGCAGGATCTTGGGGTGCGAGGTCGGGCGATAGCGCTCGTCGGCGTGGAACAGCGTCTCGTGCAGCTTCTCGCCCGGGCGCAGGCCGGTGTAGACGATCGCGATGTCGCGGTCCGGCTGCTTGCCGGCGAGCCGGATCATCTGTTCGGCCAGCACCCGGATCGACACCGGTTCGCCCATGTCGAGCGTGTACACCGCCTGCTGCGCGCCGATCGCCGACGCCTGCAGGATTAGCTGGCACGCTTCCGGGATCGTCATGAAGAAGCGGGTGACCTGCGGATCGGTCACCGTGACCGGCCCGCCCTTGCGGATCTGCTCGCGGAACAGCGGCACCACGCTGCCCGCGGAATCCAGCACGTTGCCGAAGCGCACCGTGACGAATCGGGTCGAACGCGGGTCGGTCAGCGACTGGCACAGCATTTCCGCAAGCCGCTTGGTCGCACCGAGCACGTTCACCGGATCCACCGCCTTGTCGGTGGAGATCAGCACGAAGGTGCCGACGCCGGCGGCGGCGCTCTCGCGCGCCACGGTCTCGGTGGCCAGCACGTTGTTGCGCACGGCTTCGCGGAGCTGCGCTTCCAGCAGCGGCACCTGCTTGTACGCCGCGGCATGGAAGACCGCGTCCGGCCCGACCAGCGAGAACGCATGCCGGATCACCGCCGCATCGCCGCAGTCGCCCAGCAGCGGCACCAGTTCGACCTCCGGGAAATCGCGGCGCAGGCGCATCTCGGTGGTGATCAGCGACAGTTCGTCGATCTCGACCAGCGCGATGCGGCGCGCACCGTGGCGGGCGCACTGGCGGCAGAGCTCGGACCCGATCGAACCGCCGGCGCCGGTGACCAGCACGCTGCGTCCGCCGAGCCAGTCGCGCATCGCCTTCCAGTCGGGGACCACCGGCGCGCGGCCGAGCAGGTCCTCGATCGCCACTTCCTTCAGTTCGCCCGGCAGCGAATGCCCTTCGAGGATGTCGTCGAGCCGCGGCACCTTGCGAAACGGGATGCCGGTGTGTTCGCAGGCTTCGATGACCTCGCGCATGCGCCGCGCCCCGAGCGAGGGCATCGCGATGACGATGAGCTTGGCGGCGGTCTCCGGCGCGATGCGCACCACGTCCTCGATCCGCCCCAGCACCGGGACCCCGTGCAGGTGGCTGCCGCGCAGCTTGGCGGCGTCGTCGAGGATGCCCACCGGCTGGTAGGCGCCGGTCCGGCGCAGGTCGCGGACGAGGGCTTCGCCGGCGCGGCCGGCACCGAGGATCAGCACGCGCACCGCGGCGTTGTCGCTGTTGATCCGGCCGTGGTCCTTCCACGAACGGTACAGCAATCGCGGGGCGCCGAGCATCAGGGTGATGACGAAGGGATACATCACCAGCACCGAGCGCGGCACCACCCCGAGTCGGTTGTAGATGAAGAGCACGAACAGGATGGCGAGCAGGCCGAACATGCTCGCCTTGAGGATGTTGAGCAGGTCCGGCACGCTCGCGAAGCGCCAGATGCCGCGATACAGGCCCACCTGCCAGAACACGAGGCCCTGCGCGATCAGCACAAGCAGGGATTCCGTGGTCCACAGTGCCGGCCGCGCGGCCTGGTCGACGATCGCGTAGCGGAACTGGAGCAGGCCGGTCCAGCAGAGCCAGACCATGCACAGGTCGTGCAGGACGATGGCCGAACGCGGCAGTGCGCTCGCGAGACGATCGCGGACCTGCAGGGTCATGCGCGTTCCCCGCCGTCGACGACGCGGGCCCGGCTGCGATCCAGCCAGTACCACGCCACGCATCCCGTCGTCACCCAAGCCGCAACCGCCATCGCGTGTCCCCTTCCCGTTCCTGCGGCGAGCCAGGCCATCAGGCCGCTGCCGACGATTGTCCATGCCGCATACGACAACGTGACCGGGATGTGGCTGCCGGCCCTTCGCGCCCAGCGCTGGTAGACGTGGCCGACGTGCGGCGTCCACCAGCGCTCCCCCCGAAGCGCCCGCCGGGCGAGTGTCAGCCCTGCATCAAGCAGGAAGGCCGCCGGCGGCAACCACACCAACGGCCAGGCCGGTGGCGAGGTTGACGTCATCGCGGCACCCGCCAGCCAGGCCAGCACGTACCCGAGCGCCCCGCTGCCCACGTCCCCGAGGAAAACCCTGGCTTTCGGGAAGTTGAACGGCAGGAAGCCGAAGAGTGCCGCGATGAACGCCAACCCGACATGAACCGTCAGCGCGTCGCCGGCGAGCCACACGTATGCCGCGGCGACCAGGATCGCCTGGGTCGAGGCGAGGCCGTCGATGCCGTCCATGAAGTTCCAGACGTTGACCAGCACCGGCACTGCGAGGAACACCGCGAGCGCGACCCATGGGCCCGCGCCCGTCAGGAAGAAGCCGGCCGCGAGCCAGCCCGCGGCCAGCACGTGCGTCGCGAGCTTGGGCCAGGGCGGCAGCGGCCGGTGATCGTCGAGCCAGCCGATGCCCGCGACGAGGAGCAGGCCGACCCCGGCGCAGGCCAACAGCACGATTTCCCGCGGCATGCGCAGCGCGAGGGCCGCGATCGCGACCAGCATGGCCACGACCACGGCAAGGCCACCGCCTCTCGGGGTGGCGACCGCATGGCTGCGTCGCTCGCCTGGTTGGTCGAGCAGGTGCCGGCGCAGTGCGTATCCCCGCACGGCCCAGGTGCCCACGGCCCCGAGGACGGCGAACAGCGCGCACCAGGACAGTGTGCCCGCCGAGAACGTACTCGTCGAAAGCGCGCCGATCGAAAGCGTACCGACCGGGAGCATGCCCGCCACCGGCGCCATCAGACGACGGCGTAGTTCAGCAGCGGCTTGACCGAGCCCCATTCCTTGCAGCTGGGGCATTGCCAGTGGTGGCTGCGCGCACCGAAGCCGCAGCGGTTGCAGCGGTAGCTGGGATTGCGGACCAGCAACTGCTCGGTGACGTGCTTGAGATCGTGCAGCGTGGCGACCGGATCGGTTTCGTCCGCCAGGCTGAGGTCGATCAGCGCCGCCTCGCCGCGGACCGACGGGCGCTCCTTGAGCTGGCGCGCGAGGTAGTCCCGCGCCGCATGCACGCCCTCGCCCGCCTCGACCAGCCGGGTCAGCGCCAGCACCGGCGCGATGCCGCGATAGTGCTCGCACATCTCGGTGAGGAACGCGCGCGCGCCGCTGGGATCGCCGACCTTTTCGTAGCAGACCTGCAGGTTCGGCAGCACTTCCGGCAGGTAGTCCGGGTCGTGACGCGCCGCGCGCTCGTAGGCGCGGATCGCGGCGGCGTGCTGGCCGGCGTCGAACTCGATCCGCCCCTCCAGCATGCCCGCGCGCACCGAGGTGGAATCGGCCGCGTAGGCGCGCGCGATCGCGGCCCGCGCGGCATCGGTCTCGCTCGCCGCGCGATGACGCTCGGCGAGTTCGCATTCGAACTGCGCGATCAGCTTGCCCATGGGCTCGCCGGTCACCGCCTCGTAGCGCGAGGCCTTCTCGATCGCCTGCGACCAGTCGCGCTCGGCCTGGTAGATGCCGATCAGGTGGCGCAGCGCCTGCGGCGCGCGATCGTCGAGCTTCGCCAGGTCGGTGAAGACGGTTTCGGCGCGGTCGAGCAGGCCCGACCGCATGTAGTCCTCGCCGAGCGCGAGCAGCGCCTGGACGCGCTGCTGGTCGTTGAGGTCGGGACGCTGCACCAGCCCCTGGTGCAGCCGGATCGCCCGATCGACCTCGCCACGGCGGCGGAACAGGTGGCCCAGCGCGACCTGGGTCTCGAACGTGTCCTTGTCGAGCTCTGCGACGTGCAGGAACAGCTCGATCGCCTTGTCCGGCTGCTCGTTGAGCAGGTAGTTCAGGCCGCGGAAGTAGGTGGTCGACAGCCGGCTGACCTGGTGGTCGCTGTGGCGCTCGCCGCCACGCCGGCCGATGACCCAGCCGATCACGGCCGCCAGCGGGATGAGCAGGAAATACCAGAACCACTCGGAGATGAAGGCCATCTCAGGACTCCGCGGCGGACGGAAGGGAAGCGGCGGCGGGCGCATCCTGCCCCGGGGCCGGGAGGTCGCGTCGCGACGATCGCCGCAGCGGCAGCACCACCGACACCACGATCGCCAGCGCGCCGAGCAGCACGCCCGCCAGCAGCGTGCACAGCAGGATCACGCCGAGCCCCGCCTGCAGCCGCACCACGCCGAGGTCGACGGTCGTCGCGCCGTCGTTGAGGACGCCCAGCGCCACGCCGGAGGCGAGGAACGCGAGGGCGAACAGGGCGCGGAGGAATCGCATGGACAGGGACGATGCGGGCCGGGGGACCTGAATGAGGAATCAGTGTATGCCGTGGCGCGGCCGATGACGATGGCCGACACGGACAGGAGCCCGGACAGCGGACGCGCCGGGAAGGTCGAGGAATGCGGGGAACGATCGAACGCGCGGGGCTAGGCCGCCGGCGCGGATCAGTCTTCGGGCGGAAGCGGCACGACGTCGCTGACGCGGTCGCGCAGTTCCTTGCCTGGCTTGAAGTGCGGCACGTGCTTGCCGGGCAGCGCCACGGCATCGCCGGTCTTTGGATTGCGGCCGGTGCGCGGCGGGCGGTAATGCAGGGAAAAGCTGCCGAAACCGCGGATCTCGATGCGGTCGCCCTGCGACAGCGAGGCGCCCATCATCTCCAGCAGCGACTTGACCGCGAGGTCGACGTCGTCGGCCTTCAGGTGGCCCTGACGCTGGGACAGGATCTCGATCAGTTCGGATTTGGTCATGGGCGTTCGCGGTCCTGACGGGCGGGCGCAGCCGGATCACACCGCGGCGGCCCGGAAGTCTTCCGGGCCGCCGCGATGCGCGGTGCGGATCACTCGGAGCGGCTTTCCAGCTGCTCGCGCAGCAGCGCGCCCAGCTTGGTGGTGCCGCTGGCGGCGTCTGCAGAGGCCTTCTGGTACTCGGCCAGCGCTTCCTGGGTCTCGGCTTCGTCCTTCGCCTTGATCGACAGCTGCAGGGTGCGGCCCTTGCGGTCCATGCCGACCAGCTTCGCCTCGATGGCGTCGCCGACCTTCAGGTGGTGGCTGGCGTCTTCGACGCGGTCGTAGCTGATGTCGCGGGCCGACACGTAACCCTCGATGCCGTCGCCCAGGTCGATGGTGGCACCCTTCGCGTCGACTTCCTTGACGGTGCCGGCGACCTTCGAGCCCTTCGGATGCGCGGCCATGAACTGGCCGAACGGATCCTGCTCCAGCTGCTTCACGCCGAGGCTGATGCGCTCGCGTTCCGGATCGACGGCCAGGACCACGGCGTCCAGGTTGTCGCCCTTCTTGAAGTTGCGCACCACGTCTTCGCCGGTGGTGTTCCAGCTCAGGTCCGACAGGTGGATCAGGCCGTCGATGCCGCCGTCCAGGCCGATGAAGATGCCGAAGTCGGTGATCGACTTGATCTGGCCCGACACCTTGTCGTTCTTCTTGTGGGTCGCGGCGAAGGTTTCCCACGGGTTGCTGGTGCACTGCTTCATGCCCAGCGAGATGCGGCGACGCTCCTCGTCCACGTCGAGGATCATCACTTCGACCTCGTCGCCCACCTGCACGACCTTGGACGGGTTGACGTTCTTGTTGGTCCAGTCCATCTCGGACACGTGCACCAAGCCTTCGACGCCCGGCTCGATCTCGACGAACGCGCCGTAATCGGTGACGTTCGAGACCTTGCCGAACATGCGGGTGTTGGCCGGGTAACGACGGGCGATGTTGTCCCACGGATCCTCGCCCAGCTGCTTCAGGCCGAGGCTGACGCGGTTGCGCTCGCGGTCGTACTTGAGCACGCGCACTTCGAGTTCCTGCCCGACTTCGACCACTTCGGACGGATGACGGACGCGCTTCCACGCCATGTCGGTGATGTGCAGCAGGCCGTCGATGCCGCCGAGGTCCACGAACGCGCCGTAGTCGGTGAGGTTCTTGACCACGCCCTTGAGCTTGGCGCCCTCGACCAGCTTCTCGAGCAACTGCTCGCGCTCTTCCGAATGCTCGCTCTCGACCACCGCACGGCGGGAGACGACGACATTGTTGCGCTTGCGGTCCAGCTTGATCAGCTTGAACTCGAGTTCCTTGCCTTCCAGGTACACCGGGTCGCGGACCGGGCGCACGTCGACCAGCGAGCCCGGCAGGAAGGCGCGGACGTCCTTGATGTCGACGGTGAAGCCGCCCTTGACCTTGCCGCTGATGCGGCCGGTGATGGTCTCGTTCTTCTCGAGGGCTTCCTCGAGCTCGTCCCACACCATGGCGCGCTTGGCCTTGTCGCGGGAGAGGATGGTTTCGCCGAAGCCGTTCTCGAGCGAGTCGAGGGCGACCTTGACGATGTCGCCGACGCCGACGTCGATCTCGCCGGCATCGTTACGGAACTGTTCGATGGGCACGATGCCCTCGGACTTCAGGCCGGCGTTGATGACCACCACGTCGTTGCGCACGTCGACGACGGTGCCGGTGACGATGGCGCCGGGCTTGAGCTTGGCCAGGTTGACGGTCTGGCTCTGTTCGAACAGTTCTGCGAATGATTCGGTCATGGTGTTGAGTACTCGGTTGCTGACACAGACCGGCAGGTGCGTGGAAGGACACGCTGCGCGATCCACCCGTTGCGGGCCTGGCGGGATTGCCTGTGGCCGTGGTGAGTGTTGGGGACGGAAACACCGCCGCGACGCCTGCGCATCGCGACGGACCTTTGCCTGCTGTCTGGAACGCCTCTCGCGTCGCGCCCGAATCGACCCCGGTCAGTCGTGCATCGCCGGCACCAGGGCCAGCACACGTTCGACGACCGCTTCGATCCCGAGCCCGGTGGTGTCGATGCAGACGGCGTCGTCCGCCGGCCTCAGGGGCGCCACCGCGCGGTTGGCATCGCGGGCATCGCGGGCGAGGATTTCCCGCAGCAGGTCGTCCAAGGTAACCGAAACCCCCTTGTCTTTCAACTGCTTATACCGCCTCTGCGCCCGTTCCTCGGGGCTGGCGGTGAGAAAGACCTTGTAACGGGCGTCCGGAAAGATGACCGTGCCCATGTCGCGACCGTCGGCGACCAGTCCGGGCGGGCGGCGGAAGGCCCGCTGGCGGTCGCGCAGCGCGGCCCGGACCTCGGGCACGGCGGCGATGGCCGAGGCCGCGGCGCCGGCGGTTTCGGTGCGCAGTTCGTCGGTGGCGTCGAGGTCGTTCACGATCACCCGCAGCTCGCCGTCCTCGCGGTCGAGGAACCCGATCCGGGTGTCGAAGGCGCAGCGGACCAGGGCCGCAGGGTCCGCCAGGTCGAGGTCGGCCCAGCCGGCGGCCACGCCGATCGCCCGGTACAGCGCCCCGGAGTCGAGGTAATGCCAGCCCAGCCGGGACGCGACCAGGCGGCTGATGGTGCCCTTGCCGGACCCCGAGGGCCCGTCGATGGTGAGGACTTCGGGGGGGGCGTCGGACATGCGGGACTCGGGCGGCGTGGGGGATCGGAATTGTAACCGCCGCCCCGCCACGCCCGGCCCCGGACCCGCGGGCAATGCAACCACTTGAATGCGAAAAGAATTGCCGGCAGAATAGCGGGCTGTTTCGTCGCCCGCGCCGTCATCCGCTTCCCGACAGGCGCGATCCTTACCGTCAACCGCATCATCGCCGAGGCTCCACATGAAGGTCCTGTCCTCCCTGAAGTCGGCGAAGGCCCGTCACCGCGACTGCAAGGTCGTTCGCCGCCGTGGCAAGGTCTTCGTGATCTGCAAGTCGAACCCCCGCTTCAAGGCGCGCCAGCGCTGAAGCCGGACCGCGTGCCGCGATCGCATCGCGGCGACGACGGTGAAACGAAGGCCGCCTCGCGCGGCCTTCGTCGTGTCCGGGCGCCGGAAATCGTCGCGAGGCGACCGCGGGATCCGCGCATCGTCTTCGTCATGATCGATGCGACGTCGTTCCCGGGATCGCGCCCGCCATCGCGATGTGCTTACAATCCGGTGCGCCGCGGACGTCACGCCCGCGACGTCCGCATTCACGCCTGAGGAGGTTCCCCCGTGCGCCATCTCCCCGCCGCCCTGATCGCCGCCGCGCTGCTCGCGGCCGCACCGCAGGCGTTCGCCGAAACCCTGCTGATCGACCGCGTCAAGCTCGAATCCGGCACCGCGATGCCCGCGCGCGGCATGCGCATGGCCGAGGTCGAGCGCCGCTTCGGCAAGCCCACCGAACGCCTCGACGCCCGCGGCGGCCAGAAGCGCCAGTGGCCGCAGATCAACCGCTGGACCTACCCCGACTTCGTCGTCTACTTCGAGAAGGACCGCGTCATCGACACCGTCCTGATCCGCGCCGTCAGCAACGAAGTCGGTCCGAAGCCCCCGATCCGGTAATCCGATGTCCCCGACGTATCGCTTTCCCGCGGAGTGGGAACCCCAGTCCGCGGTCCTGATCGCTTGGCCGCACTTCGACACCGACTGGGGCCCGCGCCTGGTCGATGTGGAGGAAACCTACATCGCCCTGGTCGCCGCGATCACCGCGCACGAACCGGCGGTGATCTGCGTCGTCGACGACGACCTGCAGACCTACGCCCAGGCCCGGCTCAGTTCGGCGCGGGTGGACATGGCCCGCGTGCGCTTCGTGGTGGTCGAGTACGACGACACCTGGCTGCGCGACAGCGGCCCGATCACGCTGCGCGGCCTCACCGGCCAGCGCCTGCTCGACTTCCGCTTCACCGGCTGGGGCGGCAAGTTCGAGGCCAGCCGCGACGATCGCCTGGTCGAGGCGCTGGTCGCACGGGGCCTGTTCCCGCAGGCCGAGCGCGTGGAGATCGATTTCGCGCTGGAAGGCGGCGGCATCGAGACCGATGGCGCCGGCACCCTGCTGACCACCTGGCGCTGCCTGCACGAGCGCCATCCCGACGCGAGCCGCGCCGACCTGGCCGCGAAGCTCGCCGGCTGGCTGCGCCAGGAGCGGGTGCTGTGGCTGGACCATGGCTATCTCGAAGGCGACGACACCGATGCGCACATCGACACCCTCGCCCGGTTCGCCGCCGAGGACGCGATCGTCTACCAGGGCTGCGACGACGTCAGCGATACGCACTATCCCGAACTGCAGGCGATGGCCACCGAGCTGGCCGCGCTGCGCACGCGCGCCGGCAAGCCGTACCGGCTGTTCGCGCTGCCGTGGCCGCGACCGATCTACGACGACGGCCGCCGGCTCGCCGCGAGTTACGCCAATTTCCTGATCGTCGACGGCGCGGTGCTGATGCCGGCCTACGGCGACCCCGCCGATGCGCGGGCGCAGGAGGTGATGGCCGAGGCCTTTCCGGGCCGCGAGATCGTGCCCGTGCCGTGCCGGCCGCTGATCTGGCAGAACGGCAGCCTGCACTGCATCACCATGCAACTGCCGGCAGGCGTGCTGGGCTGACCGCATCGGTCGAGCCGCGGCGCGACCGGATCCATTGCAATGGCGGGCCGGGGCCCGCCCTACGAAACCCGCTTCGTTGAGGTCGCGATGAAGAACAAGACGCTCCCGGTCGCGCTGATCCAGGAAAAGAACCACGGCGACGCCACGGCCAACCTGGCCGTCATCGAGGACCGCGTCGGCGAGGCCGCGAAGCGCGGCGCGAAACTCGTGCTGCTGCAGGAACTGCACAACGGTGCCTACTTCTGCCAGCACGAGTCGGTGGACGAATTCGATCTGGCCGAGCCGATCCCCGGCCCGAGCACCGAGCGTCTGTCGGCGCTGGCGAAAGCGCATGGCGTCGTGCTGGTCAGCTCGCTGTTCGAGCGCCGCGCCGCCGGCCTGTACCACAACACCGCGGTGGTCTTCGACGCCGACGGCCGCACCGCCGGCAAGTACCGCAAGATGCACATCCCGGACGACCCGGGTTTCTACGAGAAGTTCTACTTCACCCCGGGCGACCTCGGCTTCACCCCGATCGACACCTCGGTCGGCCGGCTCGGCGTGCTCGTGTGCTGGGACCAGTGGTATCCGGAAGCCGCGCGACTGATGGCTTTGGCCGGCGCGGAGCTGCTGCTCTACCCGACCGCGATCGGCTGGGACCCGTCCGACGAGCAGGCCGAACAGGACCGCCAGCGCGGCGCCTGGATCCTCAGCCACCGCGGCCATGCCGTCGCCAATGGCGTGCCGGTGCTGTCGTGCAACCGGGTCGGCCACGAGCCCTCGCCGCTGGGCGCGTCCGGCATCGACTTCTGGGGCAACAGCCACGTCCTCGGTCCGCAGGGCGAATTCATCGCCGAGGCCGGCACCGAGGCGACGATCCTCATGGCCGAGGTCGACATGGCCCGCAGCGAGCACGTGCGGCGGATCTGGCCGTTCCTGCGCGACCGCAGGATCGACGCCTACGGCGACTTGCTCAAGCGCTACCGGGATTGACCCGAGGCCCGGGCGACCTGGCGGACGCCGTCCGTCGCCCGCCGCTGGCATGAAACGAACGATCGTGCTATTCATGCCGCCATGGTCATCCTTCCCGCCACCACCAAGGGCGCGGCTACCCGCGAGGCGATCCTCGACCGCGCCTACATGATCGCGGCCTCCGCGGGGCTGGAAGGGCTGTCGATCGGCCCGCTGGCCGATGCGGTGAACATGTCCAAGAGCGGCGTGTTCGCCCACTTCGGCTCCCGCGAGGAGCTGCAGCTGGCGGTGCTCGACCTCGCCGCCGATCGCTTCGGCGAACACACCCTGATCCCCGCCCTGTCCCGGCCGCGCGGGCTGCCGCGGCTGCGGGCCCTGCTGGCGAACTGGTTCGACTGGCTGCGTCGCGACCGCGGCGGCTGCCTGGTGCTGACCGCCGCCAGCGAATACGACGACCGGCCCGGCCCGCTGCGCGACCGCATGATCCACCACCACCTGCGCCTGCGGCAGATGGTGTCGCGGGCGGTCGCGATGGCGATCGAGAGCGGCGAACTGCGCGCCGACCTCGATCCCGAGCAGGCCGCCTTCGAGCTCAACACCATCGCCCTGGCGGTCCAGCACGACATGGCGATCAGCGACCCCGACAGCGCCATGCAGCGCGGCGAGCGGATGCTGGAGCACCTGCTGGACTACTACGCCCCCCGGGCGTCCTGACTTCTCCCTTCCCCACGGAGTCCGCCATGCGCTTGCCTCTCCGCAGGATTAGCACGACCGTTCGTACTAGCATGACCCTGCTCGGGCTTCGGATCGGCCTCGGCCTGGAAGCCCGGCTGAGGCCGGAGCACGCCACCGAGCTGGCGGCCCGGCTGTTCACCACGCCGCTGTCCTCCAGCCGGCGACGTGCCCTCGCGGCGCCCGACACCGGCGCGATCGAGGAGCGCCTCGCGGTCGACGGGCTCGAACTGGCGCTCTACCGCTGGGGCGATCCGGCGACGACGCCGTACATCCTCTTCAGCCACGGCTGGTCCAGCCACGGCACGCGCATCGCGCCCTGGGTGGCGTCACTGCGCGCGGCCGGTTACGCGGTGGTCGCCTTCGACCAGGCCGGGCACGGCAAGAGCGGCGGCGACCGCACCACCCTGCCCGATTTCGCCTGCCACCTGATGGCGGTGGCCCGGCGCTACGGGCCGGCGACGGCGGTGATCGGGCATTCGCTGGGCGGCGCGGCGACGGCGATCGCGCTGGCGAACGGCATGCAGGCGCAGCGCGCGGTGCTGATCGCGCCGGCGGCGGACGGCCTGGCGGCGATGGAGCGGTTCTGCCGCCTGCTGTGGCTGGACGCGCCGTTTGCGCGACGGATGGCGGCACTGTTCGAGCGCCGGACACGGGTGTCGGTGGACGACCTGCAGGCGCATCGCTACGTCGCCGCGATCGGTCGCCCGGCGCTGATCGTCCACGACCTCGAAGACCGCGAAGTCCCGTGGCACGAGGGCGAGCGCTACGCACGGCTGTGGCCGGGCGCGCGCATGATCAGCACCCGCGGCTGCGGCCACAACCGGATCGCCGACGATCCGGGGGTGATCGCCGCGACGCTGCGCTTCCTGCGCGGAGAAGCGGTGGGCGAGCGCGTGGTGTCCTCGCCGAACCTGCCCTTCGGACTGGCTTGAGGCGGCGCCGATGATCTCGATCCTCGCCGCCCTGTCCGTCGCCACCGGCGCCGGTATCGTCGCCCTGCTCGGCACCCTCCATCTCTATCTGACCTTCGTCGGCGAGCGGCTGCATCCCCGCGACTACGGCCTGCGCCAGGCCATGGACGCCGTGCCGCTGGTGCTGACCCGGCAGACCACGGTCTGGCGCGCCTGGATCGGCTTCAACGCCAGCCACAGCCTCGGCGCGATGCTGTTCGGCGCGCTTTACCTGCATCTGGCGCTGGTCCGGCCCGAGGTACTGCGCGACTCCGCCTTCCTCGACCTGCTCGGCGCCGGCTATCTCGCCGCGATGGCGGCGCTCGCCCGGCGCTACTGGTTCCGCACGCCTTTCCGCGGCGTGGTGCTGGCGGGCGCGCTGTACGCGATCGGGATCGTGGCGCTGCGCCTGCCGGGATAGTCGGACCGCCGCCGGAGGCCGCAGGAGGAACCCGAACCGCGCCTGCTATCCTGCGCGACCGACCGGCGGAGCCGGCCCGTAGCCACGTTGCCAGCGCTGTCCCGATGACCGACTCCCCCGATCTGCCCGCTTCCACCGACGCCGCCACGCCCGCCTTCCTCCAGGACCAGCCCCACGTCATCGTCGAACGCGATGGCGTGCGCTACACCCTGCTCGGCACGGCACACGTCTCGAAGGCCAGCGTCGAGGCGGTCCGCGCCGCGATCGCGGGCGGCGGCTACGACACCGTGGCGGTGGAGCTCGACGCGCAGCGCGCACAGGCGCTGACCGATCC
>JAEWNA010000221.1 GCA_023392975.1 Pseudomonadota bacterium
AACCTGAGGTATCCCCACAAATTTTCCCGAAATTCTCGGGTATTCACGCTGCGACGACATTCGTGAGCCGGTGCTGGTCTTGATCTTCCGGGGCCCCTGGTCGCGACGGGCTTCGCGGATCAGGCCCGCAGGGCGCGCGGCAGGAGGCCGCGCGTTTTTCGACCAGCACACGGATGTGCTGTCGAAAAACCCCGCGAAGCCCGTGCACCCGGCGCAACGCGCTGGGCGCGACCGACGGGGTGTGCTTTCTTTTGGTGATCTTTTCTTTGCACAAGCAAAGAAAAGTCACTCGCTCGCGGCAGCGAGCGAAACCAACGGCCAAGCGAGGAGCCTGCCCGTATGCCTTCGTCGAGAATGACGATGCTCGTCGCTGAAGCAGGTCCCTCGCCTGCGGCTCGGGATGACAGCCAATGGGTCGAACTGAGCCAACCTGATGATCTATCGCGATAAAAAGCGGGGATACCTCAGGTTCGAACCCGTCACGGAGACCGCCGTTCCGCCGCGCACATGGCCGGAGGGCAGGGACGACGGTGATGCCCGCGCCTCGGCGTCGCTACAATCCGCGGATGCCGCCGCTCCCGCCTGCCGATCCTGCCGTGTCCCGCTTCCATGCCGAGCTCAGCGACCGGCCCACGCGCATCCGCGTCGATCTCGATGCCCTGACCCACAACCTCCGGGCGCTGCGCGCCCACGCCGGCGTGCCGGTGATGGGCATCGTCAAGGCGAATGCCTACGGCCACGGGCTGATCCCGGTCGCGTTGCACCTGCAGGCGCAGGGCGTGGAGCAGCTCGGCGTCGCGTTCGTGGAGGAGGGCATCGCCCTGCGCGAGGCCGGCGTGACCGTGCCGATCCTCGTGCTGGGCGGCATCCATGCGCCGCAGGTGGCGCGGTTCCTCGAGCACGACCTGGAGATCACCGTCTCCTCGATCGCCAAGCTGCGTCAGGTCGAGGCCGCGGCCGCCTCGCTGGGCCGCAAGGCCGTGATCCACCTGAAGATCGACACCGGCATGGAGCGCATCGGCGTGCACAGCGAGAACGCCGGGCCGTTCATCGCGGCCGCCGTCGCATCGCCGTGGTGCGACGTGAAGGGCGTGTATTCGCACCTCGCCTGCGCCGACGACCCGACGTCGTCGATGACCGCGCTGCAGCGGGAACGCTTCCTCGACGCCTGCACGCATTTCGATCGCCTCGGCGCGCCCATGCCCCTGCGCCATCTCGCCAATTCCGGCGGCGTGCTGCATTTTCCCGACACCTGCCTCGACCTGGTGCGCCCCGGCATCGCGCTGTACGGGGTGATGCCCGATCCCGCGTCGCTGCGTACCGTCGACCTGCGTCCGGCGCTGTCGCTGGTCTCGCAGGTGGTGTACTTCAAGGTCGTGCGCGCCGGCCGGCCGGTGAGCTACGGCGCGACCTGGGCGCCGGCCGCCGACACCCGCGTGGTGACCGTGCCGATCGGCTACGGTGACGGTTATCCGCGTGCGCTGTCCTCACGCGGCGAGGTGCTGATCCGCGGCGAACGCCACCCCATCGTCGGCCGCATCTGCATGGACCAGTTCATGGTCGACCTCGGCCCCGGCGGCACCGCGTACAACGAGGACGAAGTGGTGCTGATCGGTCGCCAGGGCGACGCCGCCATCGCCTGCGAGGCGGTGGCGCAGGCGGCCGGCACGATCCCCTACGAGATCCTGACCGGGCTCAACGACCGCATCCCGCGCGAGTACGTCGATGGCAGGCCGTCCTCCGACTGAGCCAAGCGAAAAGGGGCCGGTCCGCCACCTGGTCGTGGTGCTCGGTGACCAGCTCGACGCGCACTCGGCGGTGTTCGACGACTTCGATCCCGATCGCGACGTCGTGTGGATGGCCGAAGTCGCCCACGAGGCGACGCAGGTGTGGAGCACGCAGCCGCGGATCGCGGTGTTCCTCGCCGCCATGCGCCACTTCCGCGATGCCCTGCGTGCGCGCGGCTGGCGCGTGGCCTACCGCGCGCTGGACACGCACGCGCACGCGACGCTGGAGGACGCGCTGGCCGCCGATCTCGCCGTGCTGCGGCCCGAGCGCGTGCTCGCGGTGAAACCCGGCGAGTGGCGGCTGGCAAAAGCGCTGCCGGCGGTCTGCGCGGCCGCCGGCGTACCGTGGACGGAGCGACCGGACCTGCATTTCCTGTGCACGGCCGAGGACTTCGCCGACTGGGCGAAGGGCAGGCGCGAGCTGCGGCTGGAGTTCTTCTACCGCTGGCTGCGCAAGCGCGAGGACGTGCTGATGGCCGACGGCCAGCCGGCCGGCGGGCGCTGGAACTTCGACAGCGAGAACCGCGCGTCCTTCGGCCGCAGCGGGCCGGGCCTGCTGCCGGCGCCGCGCGCATTCCCGCCGGATGCGATCACCCGCGAGGTGATCGTGCTGGTCGAGGCGCGGTTCGCCTCGCACCCCGGCAAGCTGTCGGCGTTCGACTGGCCGCTGACGCCTGAAGACGCGGACGCCGCGCTCGCCGATTTCATCGAGCACCGGCTGCCGTCGTTCGGCCGCTACCAGGACGCGATGTGGGAAGGCGAGCCGTGGTTGTACCACTCGCGGCTGTCGGCAGCGATGAACCTCAAGCTGCTGCCGCCGCGGCGCGTGATCGACGCCGCGGTCGATGCCTGGCGCGTCGGCCATGCGCCGCTGGAAGCGGTCGAAGGCTTCGTCCGCCAGATCCTCGGCTGGCGCGAGTACGTCCGCGGCGTGTACTGGCTGCGCATGCCGGGCTTCCTCGACGACAACGCGCTGGGCGCCGACCAGCCGCTGCCGGGCTTCTACTGGACCGGCGACACGCGCATGGCCTGCCTGCGCGACGCGCTGCGGCAGACGCTGGACCTCGGCTACGCCCACCACATCCAGCGGCTGATGGTGACCGGGCTGTTCGCGCTGCTCGCCGGCGTGCGCCCGCGCGAGATCCACGCCTGGTATCTCGCGGTCTACGTCGACGCGGTGGAGTGGGTGGAGCTGCCGAACGTGCTGGGCATGAGCCAGTACGCCGACGGCGGCAGGATGGTGTCGAAGCCGTACGCGGCCTCGGGCAAGTACATCCAGCGCATGTCGAACCACTGCGCCGGCTGCCCGTTCGACCCGGCCGAGGCGACGGGCCCGAAGGCCTGTCCGTTCACCACGCTGTACTGGGATTTCCTCGCCCGCCACGCCGACCGCTTCCGCGACCATCCCCGCGCCGGCATGCAGTGGCGCAACCTCGACCGCCTGCCGCCGGAGCGCCTCGCCGCGATCCGGTCGCGCGCGGCGGCGCTGCGCAGGGCGCTGGCGGAAACGACGACCGACCCGGCAGCGTCGCCCGAGGCCTGACGGTTTCGCCAATGCGCATGGCGGCCGGTATGCTCCGGCCGACGCGCGCCCGTTCCGGCGTCCGCCCCTTCGTCAGAGCGTTCCGATGCCCAACGCCATCGTCTGGTTCCGCAACGACCTCCGGCTCGCCGACCATCCGGCACTGCGGGCGGCGCTCGACGGCGGCTACGCGCCGATCCCGGTGTACATCCACGCGCCGGACGAGGAAGGCGACTGGGCGCCGGGCGCTGCGGTGCTGGCGTGGCGGCGGAAGTCGCTGGCCGCGCTCGATGCCGACCTGCGCAGGCGCGGGTCGCGACTGCGGATATTCCACGCGCCCACGCTGCAGACCCTGCAGACGCTGGCCGCGGCCTGCGACGCAGAGGCGGTGTTCTGGAACCGGCGCTACGAGCCGGCGATCGAGAAGCGCGATGCGTCGATCAAGGCCATGCTCCGCCGCCAGGGCCTGCGCGCTGAGAGCTTCAACGGCGCATTGCTGATCGAGCCCTGGAAGCTGCTCAACAAGCAGGGCGGGCCGTACAAGGTGTTCACGCCGTTCTGGAAGGCGGGCGCGGCGATGTTGTCGCTGCCGCCGCTGCGCGAGGCGCCGGCGTCGCTGCCGAAGGTCGATGACGGCCCGCAGGGGTTGTCGGTGGACGCGCTGGGGCTGACGCCGAAGCCCGAATGGGACCGCGGCTTCTGGGCGCGCTTCACGCCGGGCGAAGCCGGCGCGCACGAAGCGCTCGGCACCTTCATCGGCGGCGCCGCGGCGCATTACCTGGACGAACGCGACCGCCCCGATCGTGCCGGCAGCTCGCGGCTGTCGCCGCACCTGCACCACGGCGAGATCGCGCCCTGGCGCATCGCCCACGCGCTGCGCGAGGCATGCCCGGGTGGCGACACCGCGGTCGAGGGCTTCATCCGCCAGCTCGGCTGGCGCGAGTTCGCCTACCACCTGCTGCACCATTTTCCGCAGACGCCCGAGCAGAACCTCAACCCGCGCTTCGCGGACTTCGCGTGGGCGCGGGTGAACCCGGGCCTGCGCGACGCCTGGCGGCACGGCCGCACCGGCGTGCCGATCGTCGACGCCGGCATGCGCGAGCTGTGGGCCACCGGCTGGATGCACAACCGCGTGCGCATGATCGTCGGCAGTTACCTGTGCAAGCACCTGCGCTACCACTGGCGCGAAGGCGCGCGCTGGTTCTGGGACACGCTGGTCGATGCCGACCTCGCCAACAACACGCTGGGCTGGCAGTGGATCGGCGGCACCGGCGCCGATGCCGCGCCGTATTTCCGCATCTTCAACCCGGTGACCCAGGCGGAGAAGTTCGACCCCGACGCCGCCTATATCACGCGCTGGGTGCCGGAACTGGCGGGCCTGCCGAAGGCGCAGCGTTTCGCGCCGTGGAACGAGCCGCGCACGCTCGCGCGGGTGGCGCCGGATTACCCGCGGCGGCCGATCGTGGATCTCGCCGAAGGCCGCGAGGAAGCGCTCGCCGCCTATCGCGGCATCGCCGGGGATGCAGGCACCGACGCGCGTTGACCCACGCACTGGGCCATGGTTCACTCGCCGCAAGAGGGAGGACACCATGGCAGAACAGCAGTCCCCGGGGGCATCCGCGAAACCGTCCGCGTCGTCGCGCCGACGCCGGGAATCGATGTCGCGGGTCGACACCGCGTGGCTGCGGATGGAGCGGCCGACCAACCCGATGATGATCACCGGCGTGCTGATGTTCGACGAGCCGATCTCGCTCGCGAAACTCAAGAAGGTGGTCGAGAAGCGCTTTCTCGCCTACACCCGCTTCCGCATGAAGCCGGTGGAAATCCCCGGCGGCATGGCCTGGCAGGACGACGAGAACTTCGATCTCGATTGGCACGTGCGCCTGTCCGGACTACCGGGCCGCGCCGACCAGAAGGCGCTGGAACGGTTCGCCGGCAACCTGGCGTCCAGTCCGCTCGACAAGACCAAGCCGCTCTGGCAGTTCCACCTGGTCGAGAAGTACCACGGCGGTTCGGCGCTGGTCGCGCGCATCCACCACAGCTACGCCGACGGCATCGCGCTGGTGCAGGTGCTGCTGTCGCTGACCGACATCACGCCGCATCCCGAGAAGGGCACCCCGCTGTCCAAGGCTTGGCTGAAGAACGACGGTGCCAAGGTCGCGGACCGCGTCGGCGCGATGGAGCGCTACGCCAAGCTCGGCGCCAAGGCGTTCGGCAAGGGCATGGACATGTACCGCGACCCGACGCTGGCCGGCGTGCTGGCGAAGGAAGGCGGGGAGATCGCCCGCGAACTGGTGCAGGCGCTGGCGCTGCCGGACGACCCGCCGTCGCTGCTGCGCGGCCGACTCGGCGTCAGCAAGCGCGTGGCCTGGGCGCCGCCGCTGGACCTGGAGGAAGTGAAGGCCGTCGGCCGTGCCTGCGACTGCACGGTGAACGACGTGCTGATGGCCTGCGCCACCGGCGCGCTGCGCGACTACATGATCGAGCGCGGCGAGCAGGTCGAAGGCCTGAGCCTGCGCGCCACGGTGCCGGTCAACCTGCGCCCGCTCGAGCACGCCCGCAAGCTCGGCAACCATTTCGGCCTGGTGTTCCTCGACCTGCCGGTGGGCATCGGCAACCCGATCCGCCGGCTGGAGCACGTCGCCGAGTGCATGCGACAGTTGAAGAATTCTCGGCAAGCCATTGTCGCATATGGTCTTCTTGCCGCGCTTGGCATGGCGCCGTCGGCGGTGCAGGAGATCGCCCTCGACATGTTCAGCCGCAAGGCGACCGCGGTGGCGACGAATGTCCCCGGTCCGCAGCAGCCGCTGTACCTGGCCGGCAGCCGCATCCGCGAGATGATGTTCTGGGTGCCGCAGACCGGCTCCATCGGCATCGGCCTGTCCATCCTCAGCTACAACGGCCGGGTCCACTTCGGCCTGATCGCCGACGCCAAGCTCGTGCCCGATCCGCGGGCGGTCATCCAGCGCTTCGGCACCGAGTTCGAGAAGTTGCTGTACCTCTCGCTGATGGGCGACTGGCACCAGCCGCTGGATTCGGTGGCGGCCGAGGCGCTGCTGAGCTGAAGCCCTCTCTGTAGGAGCGACGTGAGTCGCGACCCCGTGCGCGCATCCGGTGTCGCGCCTCCCGCTGCATCGCGCACGCCGACCCCGCATTCCGCCCGGGCAGCGAACGGTTCAGCTTCCGGCGCCTAGGGTGTGCCTCGTCAAGCGGTCCCGAGGCCGCATTCCGAGGAGTCCCCCATGCGCATCCCGTTCCAAGTCCCCGTCGCCGCGGCCATCGCCGCCAGCCTGCTGATCGGCGGCTGCGCCACCTACACCGGCCAGACCAGCGACCCCAACGATCCCAACCGTACCCGCAACGGCGCCCTGATCGGTGCCGCCGTCGGTGCGGTCGCCGGCATCCTCAGCGGCGACGACGCCCTCGAGCGTCGCCAGCGCGCGCTGGTCGGCGCCGGCGTCGGCGCGATCGCCGGCGGCGCCATCGGCGCCTACCAGGACCGCCAGGAGGCCGAGCTGCGTCGCCGCACCGCCGGCACCGGCATCGAGGTCACCCGCGACGGCGACGTCATCAAGCTGAACCTGCCGGACGCCGTGACCTTCGACTTCAACAGTGCCGCGCTGAAGTCGCAGTTCTATCCGGCGCTGGACCAGGTGGCCGGCACCATGGCCGATTACAACCAGACCGTGGTCGAGGTCAGCGGCCATACCGACAGCGTCGGCAGCGACGCCTACAACCAGACGCTCTCGGAACAGCGCGCCCAATCGGTCACCAACTACCTGGTCGGCAAGGGCCTGATGCGCCAGCGCTTCGAGGTGGTCGGCATGGGCGAGCGTTATCCGATCGCCAGCAACGATACCGACGCCGGCCGCGCCCAGAACCGCCGGGTCGAGATCCGCGTGGTGCCGCTGACCAACGAGGCCGCCGGCGGCTGATTCTCGCCCGTGAGCAATGCTTCGACGGCGCCTTCAGGGCGCCGTCGTCGTGTCTGCGGTGCGCCGCAGCAGCGCGAGGCCGAGCAGGGTCAGCAGGCAGAAGCCGGCGCCGGCCAGGAACGTGGCCGCGCCGCCCAGGCGGTCCCACAGCAGCCCGGCCAGCGCGCTCGCCACCAGCATCGCGAGGCCCGAGGCCAGGTTGAACATGCCGAACGCGGTGCCGCGCAGATCGGCCGGCGCGGTGTCCGCGACCATCGCCGCCAGCAGGCCCTGGGTCAGGCCCATGTGCACGCCCCACAGCGCGACGCCGGCGACCAGCACGGACCAGCCGTCTGCGGCCGCGAGGATGAGGTCCGCGACGATCAGCACCGCCAGCCCGATCGCCAGCAAGCGCCGATGCGACATCCGGTCGGCGAGCACGCCGGCCGGGTAGGCGAGGCCGGCGTAGATCGCGTTCATCGCCACCATCACCAGCGGCACGAACGCTGCCGACACGCCGCAATCCGCCGCGCGCAGCACCAGGAAGGCCTCGCTGAAGCGGGCGAGGGCGAACGCCGCGCCGATCGCGACCACCTGCCAGTACGCAGGCCCCAGCCGGGCGAGCTGCGCGCGGGCGAGGGGATTGCCGCGGCGCTTGCCGTCCGCATGCGCCGCCGGCTCGCGCACCCCGAACACCAGCAGCACCACCGCCAGCAGGCCGGGCAGGATCGCGACCTTGAAGACGGCGCGCACGTCGCTGGCCCACAGCAGCATCAGGCCGGTGGCGAGCAGCGGCCCGACGAATGCGCCCACGGTGTCGAGCGACTGGCGCAGCCCGAACGCGGCGCCGCGGATCTCCGGCGCCACCATGTCCGCCACCAGCGCGTCGCGTGGCGCCCCGCGGATGCCCTTGCCGATGCGGTCGACGAAGCGCCCGGTCAGCACCCAGCCCAGGCTCGGCGCGAACGCGAA
>JAEWNA010000276.1 GCA_023392975.1 Pseudomonadota bacterium
ATATGCGTCTGAAGCGCGTCCCGGCCCGATGCCGTCCCATATGCCGAGACGGCATCCGTGCCCACTCCCTCCGAAATGGATGTTCCCGCGATGACCGACGGCCCGACGCCACCTCGCCCACCCACCTCCGGGGCACCGGAAGCGCTGGTCGATCTGTCGGCGCGACTGGGCAACGATCCGCGCCTCGTCCAGGGTGGCGGCGGCAACACGTCGATGAAGGCCGGCGACGTCTTCTGGGTCAAGGCCTCCGGCACGTGGCTGGCGCACGCGCGGGAACGCGATGTGTTCGTGCGCCTGCCGCTGTCCGGGGTGCATGCGGCGATGCGCGATGAGCACGCCGAAGACGCGTTGACGGCGTTGACACCCCCGGGCGGACTGCGGCCGTCGATCGAAACCTCGCTGCATGCCCTGCTGCCGCATCCGGTGGTGGCGCACGTGCATTCGGTGAACGCGATCGCGTGGGCCACGCGCATCGACGCGGAGGCGACGCTTTCCCGCGCGCTCGACGGACTGGCCTGGGCCTGGGTGCCCTACCGCCGCCCGGGGCTGCCGCTCACTGCAGCGATCCGCGCTTCGCTCGACGCCGCCGCATCGCCACCGGACATCCTGCTGCTCGGCAACCATGGGCTCGTGGTGGGCGGCGTGGACTGCGATGCCGTAGAAGCGCGACTGCACGAGGTCGAACGCCGGCTCGCCCTGCCCGCACGCACGCCACCGGCGCCCGATGCGCACGCGCTGCGCGCCGCGAACGATCTCGACTGGATCGCCGCCGATGCATCGTCACTGCACGCGATCGCCACCGATCCGGTCGCGCGTGCGATCGCGATGCGCGGCGCGCTCTACCCGGACCACGTCGTGTTCCTCGGCGAGCGCGCCGAAGCCGTCGATGCCTCGCGCCCGCTCTCGCGGATGCGCGCCGACATCGCCGCCGCCGGTCGCACGCCGCCGGACTGGGCGCTGGTCCCCGGCGCAGGGCTGCTGCATGCCCCGGGCCTGAGCGACGGTGCACGCGCGATGCTCGGCTGCCTGGCCGACGTGGCGCTGCGCTGCGACACTGCCGACGGCATGCGTTACCTCGACGTCGACGACGTCGCCGCACTGATGGGCTGGGAAGCGGAAGCCTATCGTCGCGCCCGAGACGCCCGTTCCGCCGCCTGAATCCGCACGTCGCACAGGAAGTCCCGCATGCAGATCGTCGTCCCCATGTCCGGTTTCGGTGAGCGCTTCCGCCGCGCCGGCTACCGCGTGCCGAAACCGCTGATCGAAGTCGACGGCAAGCCGATCATCGCGCACGTCGTGGACATGTTCCCGGGCGAGACCGATTTCCTCTTCGTGTGCAACCAGGATCACCTGGACACGCCCGAATTCGCGATGGCGGAACAGCTCCGCCGCTGGTGCCCGACCGGCCGCATCGTCGGCATCGCGCCGCACAAGCTCGGCCCGGTGAACGCGGTGCTGCAGGCGATCGAACACGTCGACCCCGCGAAGCCGACGACCGTCAACTACTGCGATTTCACCTGCGTGTGGGACTACGCGCGCTTCCGCCACATGGTGATCGAAGGCGGCTGGGACGGCGCGATCCCCTGCTACACCGGCTTCCATCCGCACATGCTCGGCTCGACCAACTACGCCTACGTCCGCACCGAGGGCGAGCGCGTGCTGGCGATCCAGGAAAAGCAGCCGTACACCGACACCCCGATGCGCGAGTATGCGTCGAGCGGCACCTACTACTTCGCCAGCGGCGCGTTGATGCGCGATGCGTTCGAGCGCTGCATCGCGCGGCCCGACCTGAAGCTCGGCGAGGAGTACTACGTCAGCCTCGCCTATCGCCCGCTGCTGGAGGACGGACGCCGCATCGCGGTGTTCGCACTCGACCACTTCATGCAGTGGGGCACGCCCGAGGACCTCGCCGATTACCGCGCGTGGTCCGCAGTATTCCGCGCGCTCTGCGATCCGGCGCGCGCGCGTCGCGCGGTGCCGCAGCGCGGCACGACGATGGTACCGATGGCCGGCCTCGGTTCGCGCTTCGCGCAGGAAGGCCACGCGCTGCCGAAGCCGCTGATCCCGGTCTCCGGCGAACCGATGGCGGTGCAGGCGACACTGGACCTGCCGGCGGCAGACAAGCACGTGTTCGTGCTGCGCAGGGACCTGCCCGGCCTCGATGCGATAGAGGCCACGCTGCGCGAACGCTTCCCCGGCTGCGCGACGGTCGAACTGGCCGAAACCACCGACGGCCAGGCGCGTACCTGCCTGCTCGGCCTCGCCGACCCGTCGGCCGCCATCGATCTCGACGCACCGCTGACCATCGGCGCCTGCGACAACGGTGCTGTGTTCAATGCCGACGCGCTGCGCGCCGCGCTCGATGACGAAGAGACCGACGTGCTGGTCTGGGTCGCGCGCGGCTATCCCGGCGCGCGTCGCCGGCCGACGCACTACGGCTGGGTCGACGAGGTCGACGGCAACGTGCGCGGCGTGTCGGTGAAGACGCCCCTGGCGGATCCATCGCGCGACCCGATCATCGTCGGCACCTTCACCTTCCGCCGCGCACGCGATTTCGTCGCTGCCGCGGACGCGATGATCGCCCGCGACGGCCGCATCAACGGCGAGTTCTACGTCGATACCTGCCTGAATGACGCGGTCGCGATGGGCCTGCGCTGCCGGATCTTCGAGATCGAGCATTACCTGTGCTGGGGCACGCCGGACGACCTGCGCGCGTTCGAATACTGGCAGCGCGCGTTCGACCGCTGGCCGTCGCATCCGTACCGCATCGCCGACGACAGCCGCGTGCGTCGAACGGACGATGCGATCGCGGATGCGATCGCCCCTGCGGCGATCGAGGCCTGAGCGATGGCCCGTCGCATCACCGGCGAGCTGGCGCGCTTCCTGATCGTGGGCGTCACCGCGGTCTGCATCGACTATGCGAGCTACCGGCTGTGCATGGCGCTGGGCTGGCCGATCGGCAACGCGAAGGCCGTGGGCTACATCGCCGGCGCCGTGTTCGGCTATTTCGCCAACCGCTTCTTCACCTTCCGCGTGGCGACGGCCTGGCACTGGTCGGAGACGGCACGTTTCATCGGCGTCTACCTGACCTCGCTGCTGGCGAACGTCGGCGTCAATGCGCTGGCGCTGACGCTGCTCGGCCGTTCCGAACCCGCGATCGCGCTCGCCTTCCTCGCCGCCACCGGCACCTCCACCGCACTCAATTTCCTCGGCATGAAATTCCTCGTCTTCCGCCCGCGCCTGCCCGCCGGGAGCGCGACGCCATGAGCGCCGCGCCCGACGCCACCGCAGCCGCGCCGCGCCTGTCGCTGGTCATTCCCTGCTACAACGAAGCGAAGAACCTGCCGCTGCTGGTCGCTCGCCTGCGCGAGACCTTCGTCCGCGACGACGTCGAGGCGATACTGGTCGACAACGGCTCGACCGACGATTCGCCGGAGGTGCTGCGCACGCTGCTGCGCGACACGCCGCGCATCCGCAGCGTGCGCGTGGAGCAGAACCAGGGCTACGGCTTCGGCATCCTGTCCGGCCTGCGCGCCGCGCGCGGCGAGGTCATCGGCTGGACACATGCCGACATGCAGACCGACCCCGCGGACGCGCTGCGCGGCCTCGCGCTGTTCGAACGGTCGGCCACGCCACAGCGCCTGTTCGTGAAGGGCCGCCGCAGCGGTCGCCCGTTCGCCGACGTGGTCTTCACCAGCGGCATGTCGGTCTTCGAGACGCTGCTGATGCGCCGACGCCTGGTCGACATCAACGCGCAGCCAACGCTGTTCCCGCGCGCGTTCTTCGATGGCTGGCGCGACCCGCCGCACGACTTCTCGCTCGACCTGTACGCCTATTACCAAGCGCTGCACCACGGCCTCGGCGTACAGCGCTTCCCGGTCGTCTTCGGCGAACGCGCCCACGGCAGTTCGCACTGGAACGTCAACTGGCGCGCGAAGGCGCGCTTCATCCGCCGCACCGTCGACTACAGCCTCCGCCTGCGCAGGGAGCTTTCGCGCTCGCCATGATCCTCGTCCGCCACCGACGCAACACCCTCGACGAACTACGCGCGACCGATCCGTCGCTCGGCATCGAGGTCGACATCCGCAGCCACGGGCCGCGCCTGATCATCCACCACGACGCCTTCGTCGACGGCGAGGATTTCGAGCGCTGGCTGGACGGCTACCGCCACCGGCTGCTGATCCTCAACGTCAAGGAAGAAGGCCTCGAGGACCGCCTGATCGCGCTGATGCGCGAACGCGGCATCGAGGACTGGTTCTTCCTCGACCAGTCGTTCCCGTTCCTGGTGAAGACCGCGCGCCGCGGCGAAGCGCGCTGCGCGGTTCGGGTGTCGGAATTCGAATCGATCGATACCGCGATGAGTCTCGCGGGCCAGGTGCGCTGGATCTGGGTCGACTGCTTCACCCGCTTCCCGCTCGACGGCGCGCAGGCCGCGGCGCTGCAGGCGGCCGGGTTCTCGCTGTGCCTGGTCTCGCCGGAACTGCAGGGCCGCGACGCCGCGACCGAAATCCCGGCGCTGCGCGCGCTGCTCGCGCGCGAAGGCATCGTGCCGGAAGCGGTGTGCACCAAGGAGCCCGCACTGTGGGCCTGACCCTGCGGCCGATGCTGCGCGACCCGCTGTTCCGGGCGGGGCTGGTGCTGCGTCTGGCGCTGGTGGTGCTGCTGGTGCCGCAGATCCAGCTCGACTGGTTCGTGCCGTTCGTGGAATACGCAATCGCGCATCCCTCGCTCGATCCGTGGTCGCGATTCCTCGCCGACGGCGGCTCGCCCGTGGCCTATCCCTACGGCCCCGTGATGCTGATCGCGCACCTGCCCGGCGCGGTGCCCGGCTGGCTGCTGGACGTCGCCACGGGGCAGCACGTGTTCACCGGCATCGGCTTCCGCGCGGGCCTGCTGATGGCCGATCTCGCCGCGCTCGCGCTGCTGCATGCGCTGTTCCCGAAGCATCCGCGCCGGCTGCTGTGGCTGTACTGGTGGTCGCCGCTGGTGCTGTTCGCGACCTACTGGACCGGCCAGACCGACATCGTGCCGGTGGCGCTGCTGCTGCTGAGCCTGGTGCTGCTGCGCGAGCATCGCGCGCGTGCCGCCGGCATCGCGCTGGGGCTGTCGCTGGCGGCGAAGTTCAGCATGCTGCTCGCGGTGCCGTTCGTGGCGATCTACCTGTGGCGCAACAAGCGCCTGCGCGCGTTGCAGGCGCCGTTCGCGATCGGCCTGCTGCTCGGCTTCCTGCCGCAGTTGCTGTGCCTCGCCTCGCCCGGCGTGCGCACGATGGTGCTGGGCACGCACGAGGCCGCGCGCGTGTTCGACCTGTCGCTGCCGATCGGCGACACGCTGCACCTCTACCTCACGCCGATGCTGTACCTGCTCGCGGCCTACGGCGTGTGGCGGCTGCGCCGAATCAGCTTCGAACTGCTGGTCGCGGTGACCGGCCTGTCGTTCTTCCTCGTGGTGCTATCCACGCCGGCGCCGCCGGGCTGGTACCTCTGGCTGGTGCCCTTCCTCGTCGCGCACCAGCTGCAGGCGGATCGCGGCGCGATGCTGCTGACTGCCGCGTTCTCGGCATTGGTCATCACCCTGCACCTGCTGGTGTCGCCGGGTGCGGGCGTGCCGGCGTTCGGCTGGCAGCCGCGCGGCACCATCGCCGGCATCGCCACGCTGCTCACGCCGCACACGCTGTCGCTGTGGATGACGATGGTCGTCTGCACGGGACTGGTGCTGATCGCGCAGATGCTGCGCGAGCGCGTGGCCCGCAACGATTATTTCCGCATCGCACAGAAACCGGTGACGATCGGCATCGCCGGCGACTCGGGCGCGGGCAAGGACACGCTCAGCCGGTCGCTCACGGACATCTTCGGCGAGCACACCGTGGTGCACCTGTCCGGCGACGACTACCACGTCTGGGACCGCTACGCGCCGATGTGGAAGGGCCTGACCCACCTCAACCCGCGCGCCAACGACCTGCAGCGCTTCCACGACGATGCACTCGCGCTGATCGACGGCAAGGCCGTCGACAACCGCCACTACGACCACAAGGCCGGGCGCTTCCTCGCACCGGTGAAGCTGCGCCGCAACGACGTGATCATCGTGTCCGGCCTGCACGCGCTGCGCATGCAGCGGCTGAGCCGCCGCTACGACGTGTCGGTGTACCTCGACATCGACGAGGACCTGCGCCGCGCGTGGAAAGTCCACCGCGACGTGACCGAGCGCGGCCACCCGCTGGAGAACGTGCTGCGCTCGATCGACCGCCGCCTGCCCGACGCGCAGCGCTACGTGCAGCCGCAGCGCGCCGGCGCCGACCTGGTGCTGAAGCTGCGCCCGGTCAATGCCCGGCAACTCGAGAACGCCGCCTCGCCGCACGACGTTCCGCTGAAGCTGACCGCGACGATCCGCAACGGCACCTGGCACGAGCGCCTTGCGCGGATGCTGATCGGCATCTGCGGCCTGCACCTGGACATGGAACTGGCCGACGACTCCGACGAGGTCGAGATCACGGTCGAGGGCGACGTCTGGGCCGAGGACATCGCCCTCGCCGCCGGCACGCTCGCGCCGAACCTGCAGGAAATGCTCGACATCCACCCGCGCTGGGAGGATGGCATGACCGGGATCATGCAGCTGATGGTGCTGCTGCAGATCGAAGAATCGCTCAAGAACAGGACTCGCTGAGATGGTGGTCAAGCATCCGTCGAAATCGCTGCGCGCACCGCGCGCCATCATCTTCGACACCGACAACACCCTGTACGCCTACGACGGCCCGCACGCGATGGCGACCGCCGCCACCGAGGCCAAGGCGGTGCGCCTGCTCGGCGCAGATCCCGCCGACGTGCGCGAGGCGTTCGCGCGGGCGCGCGACGACGTGAAGCGCCAGCTCGGCCATACCGCCAGTTCGCACAGCCGGCTGCTGTATTTCCAGCGCGGCATCGAGATGCTCGGGCGCAAGACCCAGCTGCTGATCACGCTCGACCTCGAACAGACCTACTGGCGGACGTTCCTGTCGCACTGCGAGCTGTTCCCCGGCGTGCGCGACCTGCTGGTGAACCTGCGCAACCGCGACATCGCGACCGCGATCATCACCGACCTCACCTCGCAGATCCAGTTCCGCAAGATCGTCTATTTCGGCCTCGACGACTGCTTCGACTACGTGGTGACGTCGGAGGAAGCCGGCGCCGACAAGCCCGATCCCGCGCCGTTCCGCCTCGCGATCGACAAGCTCGGCGTCGAGCCGCAGGACATCTGGATGGTCGGCGACAGCCGGCGCTGCGACGTCGACGGCGCCCGCGCGTTCGGCATGACCGCGCTGCTGCGGCTGGATCGCGCCGATCGCGGCGAACCGGACGCCGACGTCGTCTTCGACGATTTCCGCGACCTCGAACGTTTCCTCTTTTCCGGACAGGTCGAAGGCCTGCAGGCCGCCTGACCCCGACCCGCCGCAGACAGGAGTCCCGTCATGCACATCGACGCCCCGTCCTTCGAACGCTGGACCATCGCCGCGCTGCTCACGCTGCTGATCGCGCTGCTGGTCGCCGCCGGCGTTTCCGCACTCCACCTGCCCTCGGCGGCCGTGATCGGGATCGCGCTGGTCGCGTTCGCGCTGCCGATGCCGTCGATCGCGCGACGCCTGCCGTCCGCGTGGGACGGCCTGCGCAAACGTCGGCCGGTCCTGTCGCTGCTCTGGTTCGGCCTCGCGCTGATCGCGCTGGCGCGCACCGCCGGGGTGACGCTGTTCATGATCGACACCGCGGAGCAGGCGTTCTCCGCGTTCGGGTTCGATCCGTTCTACATCGGCCACAGCTGCTATTCGGGCTACTGGCGGGCGGCGAGCCTCGCGCACGAGCACGCGGCCAACCTCTACGATCCGGCGCTCTACAACGGACAGACCCACGGTATCTTCTACATCGACGAATTCCTGTACCTGCCGCAGTTCCTGCTGCTGCCGATGCTGGGCGTGGCCGCCGGGGGCGATTTCGAGCAGATGCGCACGGCCTGGTATGCGATCGAGGGGCTGGCGCTGCTCGCCTGCCTGATCTGGATGGCGCGCTGGGTCGGCCAACGCGCCGGCCGGCATGCCGGCCTGCTGCTGCCGGCGGTCTGGCTGTCGACGCCGGTGCTGCTGACCCTGCAACTGGGCAACTTCCACCTGCTCGCCGTGGCGCTGTCCGCGGCGGCCATGGCGCTGTTCTGGCGCGAGCGGCCGGTGCTCGGCGGCGCGCTGCTCGGCTTCGCGGTGTTCAAGCTGTTCCCGGGCATCCTCGGCATCTACCTGATCGCCACCCGGCGCTGGAAGGCGGTCGGCTGGACCCTCGCCTTCTCGCTGCTCTACACGATCCTCACCTACCTCTGGCTCGGCGATGCGCCGTTCCGCGCGCTGCTCGACTTCCACCTGCACCGGCTGGGCAGCGGCGAAGCCTGGGCGTTCCTGGAGCGGAAGGAACTCGGCTTCATCGCCGCGATCAACGATTCGGTCCCGGGGCTGGTCTACAAGCTCAACGCGCTGGGCGTACCGGGCATGAGCCGCGCACTGGTCCAGCAGGTGTCGTGGGCGTGGACGGCGGTGGTGGTCGTGCTGACGCTGCTCGCCGCGCGCCGCGCGCCGCGGATGTCGCGGATCGAACTGGCCGCGACCTGGGTCGCGCTGCTCGGCCTGGCCGCGACGCGCAGTCCGTTCCTGCCCGACCACACCGGCCTGTTCGCGCCCGTGTGGGCCTGGAGCCTGGTCGCCGCCGGGGCCGCGTTGACCGGTGGCCGTGCCGCCCTGTTCGCGCTGCTGTGGCTGGTGGTGGCGGCGGTGCTGCCATTCACGGGCACGCCGCTGGACGAAGGCACCGGCCGCTTCATCGTCTCCGGCATCAGCCAGGCCGTCTCGCTGGGCCTGCTCCTGTGGATCGTGCTGCGTCGGCCGACCGGCACTACGGCGCAGGGCGGCGGCGATACGGGATCGCCCTGGTCCGCATCCCCCGCCTGAGCCTGGTCCGCTCGCGGGGTGCGCTCAGCAGTCCATGCGATAGCCGACGCCGTAGATCGATTTGATCCAGTCCTCGCTGCCACCTGCGTCCGCGATCTTGCGGCGCAGGTTCTTCACGTGGCTGTCGACGGCCCGGTCGGTGACGATGCGGTGATCGTTGTAGAGGCCGTTGAGCAACTGGTCGCGGGAGAACACCCGCCCCTGCGCACCGTGCAACTGGCGCAGCAAACGGAACTCCACCGGGGTGAGATCGAGCGGCTGCCCCGACAGGGTCGCGCGGCACGCCTCGTCATCGATGGCGATGGGCCCCGCCGGGGCCATGGGCACGTGGCGGTGCCGGCGCAGCACCGCACCGATCCGCGCGATCACCTCGCGCGGACTGAAGGGCTTGCAGATGTAGTCGTCTGCACCGACGTCCAGCCCCAGCAGCCGATCGACTTCCTCGACCCGCGCCGTCACCATCACGATCGGCACTGCGCTCTCGCGACGCAACGCGCGGCAGATCTCGATGCCATCAAGCCCCGGCAGCATCAGATCGAGCAGCACCAGGTCCGGTTGCTCCCGCCGGAAGGCATCGACCGCTTCCATGCCGTCGGCGATCCAGCGATGGGTGTAACCCGCCGCCGTGAGGTAATCGCCGAGCACGGAGGCCAGGCGCGGCTCGTCCTCGACGATCAGCACATGATCCTGCCGGCGTGAACTCATGGCGGGCCTACCGGCAGCTCGACGACGATCCGCAAGCCGCCCAGCGGCGACGCCGTCGCCGCGATCCGACCGCCGTGCGCTTCGACGATGTTGCGGCAGATCGCCAGCCCCAGGCCGCTGCCGCCGCTGGCGCGGTTGCGCGACGCCTCGACGCGGTAGAAGCGTTCGAACAGGTGCACGCGCTTGTCCTCGGGCACGCCGGGCGCGCTGTCCTCGAAGACCAGCGTCGCGAGCGCATCATCCGATGCGACGTGCACGACCACTTCCCCGCCGGCATCGGTATAGCGGAGGGCGTTTTCCAGCAGGTTGCAGAACAACTGCTGCAGGCGGGATTCGTCGCCGGCCAGCACGATCGCCTGCGACGGCAATGTCGAACGCAGGCGCAGGCCGGCGGAGCGGAAGCGGCCTTCCATGCTGGTCAGCGTAGTCCGCAGGACGAAGCAGAGATCCACCGGTTCATGCCGGTAGGCCATCGCGCCGACATCGGTCAGGGACAGGTCGTGGAGGTCGTCGATCAGCTTGTCGAGGCGTCCGATCTCCTGGTGGATGACGTCCAGCGACTGCGGCGTGACCGGGCGGATGCCGTCCTGGACCGCTTCGATCTCCGCACGCACCACCGCCAGCGGCGTGCGCAGTTCGTGCGAGATGTCGGCCATGAAGCTGCGGCGCGAGCGCTCGTTGTGTTCGAGCGCCTGCGCCATGCGGTTGAAGTCCTGCGCCAGCCGGCCGAGTTCATCGTCGCGACCGGCTTCGATGCGGGCCGAGAAATCGCCGGACGAGAGTGCGCGGGTGCCCGCGGTGAGGCTGCGGACGCGATTGAGGATGCCGCGCGTGAAGAAGAACGTGAGCAGCGCGACGACGGCGAGCGATACCACGACGATCAGCATCAGCGCATGCCGCTGCTGCTGCACGAAATGATCGCGTCCCGGCTCGACCGCCTTGCCGAACGGCACCATCGCCACCCAGCCCACGGTGCGGCCATCGACGACGACCGCATGCAGACGCGAGCCGCGATCGACGTTGACATTGCCGATCACGCGGCGATAGTCCGCATCCAGCAATCCCATCCTCGCGATCGCGCCGGTCTGGTCCGCAGTGGACAGGCGCGGCGCCACATCCTCGCCCTCGCGATGCGGAAGCACGAGCTGAAACCACTCACCGGGATCCCGGCGCACGAAATCCCAATCGCCATGGGCACGGTAGGCGGCCTGCACCCTCGGCAGGACCTCCTCCATGCGCCCGTTGTTCTGTTCGTCGAGATAGTCGAAGAATCCGCGCTCGAAGCTGCGGCGGATGACGAGTGCCTGAACGGAAAGCACGATCGCGCAGGCCACGAAGACCGCCACGAACAACTTGGCCGAGATCCCTATTTTCATGGGCGATTGCGGACCACCAGGAGAATGCGACGGCGTCATTAGCGCACCACCTCCGCCGCGAAATCAAGCACGAAACCGTTTTTCCCGGGCAATCCACATAATTCCTCCACAATCCGGAAACAACATGGCCGTGCTCGAATCGTCGGGAATCCCCATGCCTGCTCCAACCTCGCCCCGTTCCTTCCGTCATTTCTCGACGGCACTGCTGGTCGTCGCCGCGATGACGCTGGCCGCCTGCTCGAAGCCCCCGGCCATGCAGATGCCGGAAACCGAAGTCGGCGTCGTCACGCTCAAGCCCGAACGCCTGCCGGTCGACAGCGAACTGCCCGGCAGGACCCGCGCCTACCAGACCTCCGACGTCCGCCCGCAGGTGGGCGGCATCCTCCGGCGGCGACTGTTCGAGGAGGGCGCCGACGTGAAGGCGGGCCAGGTGCTCTACGAAATCGATCCGGCGACGTACCGTGCCGCCTACGACAATGCGCAAGGCACGCTGGCGCAGGCCGAAGCAGCCGTCATCTCGGCACGACCGAAGGCGCAACGGTATCGCAACCTGGTCGCCGAGGACGCCGCCAGCAAGCAGGATGCCGATGACGCGACCGCGAGCCTGCGACAATCCGAAGCGGCCGTGGTCGGCGCGAAGGCGGCATTGCAGAGCGCGCGCATCAATCTTGATTACACCCGCATCCGCGCGCCGATTTCAGGTCGCATCGGCACGTCGACCTACACACCCGGCGCCCTGGTGACGGCTGGACAGACCACAGCGCTCGCCACCATCAACCAGCTCGATCCGATGTACGTCGACGTCGCGCAATCCAGCACACAGCTACTGGCGCTGCGCCGCCAGCTCGCGAGCGGCGCGCTGAAGGCGGTGGACGGCAAGCCGCAGGTGAACATCGTGCTGGAAGACGGATCGCGCTATCCGAACGCAGGCACCCTGGAAGTCGTCGGTGCCGCCGTCGACGAAGCCACCGGCACGGTGAAGCTGCGGGCGGTGGTGCCCAATCCCGATGGCCTGTTGCTGCCCGGCATGTACGTGAAGGCGGTCTTGGCGATGGCGGTCGACGAACAGGCGCTGCTGGTGCCGCAGCAGGCGGTCACGCGCGACAGCAAGGGCGATGCGACCGTGT